>JAFTXK010000048.1 GCA_017461635.1 Clostridia bacterium
AATTAACAAAAAATATAAAAAATTTATTTTTATCGAAAAAAACGGCAAATTCATCCGTCATAGTAAATGAAAGGAGGTCGGGAAATTGAAAGAGATCGATCTTAAAGAATATTTTTTGAGGTTCAAAAGCGGAGACAAGGAAGCCTTCACAGAAATTTATGATGAACTAAAAAAACCGGTTTTTACCATTGCCTACCGTATTACGAGCCTCAGGGAGACAGCAGAGGACGTTACACAGGATCTTTTTATAAAGCTCTATATTTCACCGCCCGATTCTTCTGTCAAAAATCCGAGAGCATGGATCTTCAGTATGGCGCGCAATCTGGCGATAGATGCTCTTAGAAAAAAGCAGTGCTCGGATATCGATGAAATTCAAATTGCTGATGAATCCGCAGAAAATATCGATGAAAAAATCGACATTGAAGGTGCGATAGCGTCTCTTTCTCTTATTGAGCGAGAGATAATCAGCCTTCATCTTGACGGCGGTCTCAGCTTTGCCGAGATAGGAAAAGCTGTCGGTCTTTCCCTGCCTGCTACATATCGAAAATACAAAGGCGCACTTAATAAAATGCGCCAAAAGCTTGAAGGAGGCATTTTATGAAGAAGATCTTTACTTTAATGCTCACCGCAATTTTTGCCCTTGTGCTTGTAACAACAGCATCGGCAGCACAATTTAAAGATGCGGTGGAGCTTTACTGGAGCTGGGTGGATGAAAATTACCCCGAATATGTCACGGGAGTTTGGTCAACCTACGGTGATATGAATAATCTCACAATCGGTGTTCTTAATAATGAAGTAGGCGAGGCAGGAAAAGCCGAAATGCTGGAGCTTATCGAGCGTGATTCAAGTATTACCTTTGTTTATCAGGATTTTCCCAGGCTCTTACTGATGGAGATAATGGACGAACTGAACAGTTATATTGAAAGAGGTCTCGCGTTTTCTCATGGCGGATTATATGACCCCGAAAACAGGGTTAAAATAACTCTGGATATAAACAAAAAGAATGATCCAACATCCGAGGCAATCAAAGCTGAGATGATAGAAAAATACGGCGATGCAATCATATTCGATTATGGAGAATTGTTATACTCGCTTGAATATACAGGCGAAATAGGCGCGCTCGCCCTAACAGAACCGGAAAACGGATTTGATATGACAATGCTCTTTATCTTAGTTGCGATAGCTTCTCTGTTTACATTAACTATGGTACTTGTCTTAAAAAGACAGAAAACGCATACGCTTCAAACGGCAGAAGGTTCTAATGTAACAACTCAACCAATCACAAATAAAGATATTGAAGCACTTATAAGGAGCTCTGATATAGATTTTCCGAAAAAGCTTGACGAAAAAATAATGAATGAGATAAAATAACCAATGGGGGTAGTCTCGCTGATAAGCAAGGCTACCCTTAATTTTTTATTTTAGGCACATAATCCTTTCTTCTTCAAGGATAGGCAGTTTGTTTTCAAGCAAAATACGAATAATATTGGGAACGGCGTATTTTGCCACGAGCTTAAATCCTTTTTCATTAATATGCTGATTATTAAAGCCGTAAGATGAATCTCGTCAGAAAGAAAATTTTTCTTCGAGAGGTCCGTCAAACCATTCATCAACATTCTGAGTGTGCCAAAGAATAAATGAGCAAACTCTGGTCAGCATATAGGCATCATCATTTCTCTTGCAGAATTCTTCCTGAGCGCGCATGATATCTGTAATGCTGTCGCATGTCCAGTACGGGCGAAGTCTGGAATGTCATATCAGCCTCGCTGAAACTGCTATAGGAACGCAGCTTTTTATTCTCTTCGTCCCCGAAATTGTTCATTGCGGCGCAAAAAAATGCACATTATTATCATAATCTGCAAGTGTACTTTTTTCGTTTTTATCCGCGTTTTCGCCGTAGGCAGCCTTCAGATCCTTATAGGCAAACTCACTAACAGGAAATCCCACCTGCTTAAATTCACCCATATCATCACCGAATCGGCGGGGTTTATGAAGATATTCAAAGCTATCCTTAAAGCAGATCTGCTCGCTCGCATTATAAACTGCCGCTCACATCATATTTGACTGTCCGGCAAAAACAAATAATGTTCCTTTTTTTATACCCCTTCAATTTTTTTACATTATATCATAAGTGAACAAAAAATCAATAGTATTTTATTTTTTTAACAAAAAAATACCGTGTAACTTGACACGGTATTTACACGGTGATATACTATAACAAACAAATATTTTGGAGGCTTATTATGGTATACACAGGCAATAAACTCAGACAAATATCATTCCCTCTCGGCGGTATCGGTACAGGAAGTATCGGACTTGCCGGTAACGGCAGATTCACCGATTGGGAGATCTTTGGAAGACCTGCGAAAAAGAGCATTAACGGTTATACGCATTTCGCCGTTCGCGCAGAATATCCCGATGGAAGCAGTATAACAAAAATTCTGAATTCTGACCTTGAAACCGATCTTGCGGGACAACTTGGCGCCAAATCACAGACCATGTGTGCATTTCCTCATTTTAAAAGCTGTGTATTCAAGGGAGAATTTCCCTTCGCTTTTCTAAAATTCACAGATCCCGATTTTCCTGCCGAAATACATATGAAAGCATTCAGTCCTTTCATTCCCCTTGATGCGGATAATTCAACCATCCCAGCAGGACTTTTCGAGCTTGAAGCAAAAAATCTTACAAAAGAGACTTTGAAGATAACCTTCTTTGCCTCACTCGGAAATCCATACGAGAGTTCTCTTAATGAATCCTATGAGCTTGCCGGAATGAATGCCATTAAGCTTATTTGTGCTGACAAAAATGAGGACGAGGTCGGCTACGGTGATCTTTCTCTTGCCACACCCGACGATGCTGACATTCAGGCATATTGGTATAGAGGTGAATGGATGGACGGTATAGCAACATACCAGCACGAAATATTCACCGAAGGCAAGTTGAAAAAGCGCGATTATGATGAGCCGGGCAAATATGACATGTGTTCGATATCGGTAACGAAAGGTGCCGAAGTCGGAAGCACAGCAAGTACACGCTTTATTATCTCATGGAATACTCCCAATGCCTATAACTATTGGTCTCCCCTGAAGGACGAGAACAACAAGGATGTTACATGGAAGAATTACTATGCCGTGCTCTTTAGAAATTCGCTTGAATCCGCTGAATATGTAATCAAGAATTGGAACAGTCTTTACAACCGCACCATGGCTTTTCATGATGCACTTTTTAGTGCCACGCTTGATCCTGCCGTAATTGATGCGGTGTCCGCTAATCTTTCGGTTTTGCGTACCGCCACGGTTCTAAGGCTTGAGGACGGCTCTTTCTACGGCTGGGAAGGATGCTATGATACATGGGGCTCTTGCCAAGGTACTTGCTCACATGTTTGGAACTATGCTTATGCTCTTTGCTTCCTCTTCCCCGAGCTTGAAAGATCTATTCGTGATCTTGAATTCAAGTACAGTACCGATGAAAACGGCAGAATGAGCTTCAGAATGGCTCTGCCTGTGGGAAGAAGCGTTTCCATAACCGATCATGCCTGCGTTGACGGACAGATGGGTGCTGTTATAAAAACATTTCGCGAATGGAAAATAAGCGGTGATGACGAATGGCTTAGAACAACATATGCTTCTGTTAAAAAGGTTCTTGATTATGCGACCTCGGATAAAAATACCGATGAATGGGACAAGGACGGCGACGGCGTTCTTGAGGGCAGACAGCATCATACACTCGATATGGAGCTTTTCGGTCCTTCATCCTGGCTTGAAGGGTTCTATATTGCCGCTCTTAACGCAGGTGCGATAATGGCGGAATATTTTGGTGATACAGAATCGGCAATGCGCTGGGGAGAGCTCTGCGAAAAGGGGAAAAAATGGACAGAAGAAAATCTCTTTAACGGTGAATATTATTTTCAAAAGATAGATATTGCCAATAAATCCATCGCCGAGCATTTCAATGCGCTGAATTATTGGAACGATGAAGCAGGTCAGCTCAAATATCAGATAGCCGGCGGCTGTGAGATCGACCAGATGGTGGCACAATGGCACGCTTCTCTTTGCGGTCTCAGTGATGTTTTCGACGAAGAAAACCGCAAGACAGCTCTGGGGAATATGATGAGATATATTTTTAAGGATTCTATGCGTGATTTTGTTAATCCTTGGCGCGTATTCGCTCTCGGCGATGAAAGCGCGGCTGTTATGTGCGATTATCCCAAGGGAGCTGAAAAACCTGTTATACCTGTTCCCTACTGCGAGGAAGCAATGACGGGATTTGAATATGCATTTGCAGGTCTTCTGGCTCAAAACGGAATGATAGATGATTGTCTTAAGGTCGTAAAGGCTGTACGTAACCGTTATGACGGCGAAAAGAGAAATCCTTGGGATGAGATCGAATGTGGGCATAACTATGCAAGAACAATGGCAAGCTTTGCTCTGCTTCCCATCTTCAGCGGCTTCAGCTTTGATATACCTCACGGTAAGATCGGATTTGATCCGATTGTAAACACCGAAAATTTCAGATGTCCTTTCAGCCTCGCAGACGGCTGGGGTGAGGTATTCTTCTCACATGACAGTATGAAAATTGTTATCAGAGAAGGCGACCTTACCCTCTGCGAGCTTGGAATTGGTGCCAGAAGAGCGGCAAGCCTTGCTATAGACGGCAAGAATATTGCTTTCACCGAAAACAACGGAAGCCTTCGCTTCGATAAGCTTAAAATAACGGATGAAATATCCGTCACTTTTGCGATATGATAAAAAACACAAGATACACCCTTACGGGTACAAGACTTGCTAAGCTCTGCGGGGTTTCGCAGGGTACGGTTGACAGAGCGCTTCACGGAAGAAGCGATATAAATCCCGAAACACGAGAAAAAATACTGAGCGTTGCGAAAAAATATGGCTTTATTTTCCCAGAAGATCGTCCTGATATGAGCACAAAACGCGGTGTTATCGGCGTTGTGGTTCTCGACGTTTCAAACGAGTATTTCTCAAATCTCATAATGTATATCGAAAGCTATTGCAGAGAGATCGGTTATGCTATCAGCGTTATGTTTTCGCTGAACGATCCTAAAAATGAGCTTACCTGCATAGAATCCCTTTACCGCATGGGAGTTGACGGGCTCATTCTCTGTCCGGTTGGCGGCGGTAAGGATGAGGATGATATGGAAATATACCGAAAGTATCTTCTTTCGCTTGATATACCGGTTGTCACCGTCGGAAATAAGATCAGCGGTATAAACTATGTTGGAATTGATGATTACAGAGCCATGAAAGAAGTGACCGAAAAAGTCATTAGTCTCGGTTATAAACGCCTCATTTACACACATCCTCTGCAGAATAACAGTGATGTATATGCAGGTGCTCAGCTCCTGCGAAAAAAAGCATTTACCGATACTACTGGAAAATACGGTTCTTATACCATTGTTTGCAAACTTCCGCAAGCGTTAGAGATAGCTGCAGATTGCAGTAAAAATGATGCATTCATTTGCTCGTCCGATCTCTACGCTTTAAGACTATTGAACCTTGCCGAAAGCAAAGGTGCAGGAATTATCGGCTTTGATAATGTTTCTGCTATCGACACAATAGGACTCGGTCTTGATTCTGTATCTTATGATATAAAAATGACAGCTGAAAAAGTTATGAGCTTGGTCTGCGGCGGTAAAAAAGAGGAATCATCGGAAATCATCATAAAACACAATATTATTTCACGAGGTTCACTGTAAATGCTTTAGTCCACCCTAAATTTGTTTTGAACAATAACCAAATGTACTTTTACTCGTGTGTCTTGTGTGTGTCTTACCGCACAAAACCACCGCATTTTTTAAGCAACTAAACACAAGAAAAACCCTTGAAAACTCAATGTTTTCAAGGGTTTTATTTTGATAATGATTATCTCTTTGAGAACTGAGGAGCACGACGAGCTGCCTTGAGACCGTACTTCTTTCTTTCCTTCATACGAGGGTCACGAGTGAGAAGCCCTGCCTTCTTGAGAGCGGGTCTGTATGTTTCATCAGCCTGAAGGAGAGCACGAGCCGCACCGTGGCGGATTGCGCCTGCCTGACCGGAGATACCGCCGCCGCATACGTTTGCGATGATATCGAACTTACCTTCTGTGCCTGTTACGCCGAAAGGCTGATTTACGATAAGCTTGAGTGTTTCAAGACCGAAATATTCATCGATATTTCTTCCGTTGATTGTTACGTTACCTGTACCGGGAACGAGACGAACGCGAGCTACAGACTTCTTTCTTCTG
>JAFTXK010000049.1 GCA_017461635.1 Clostridia bacterium
AACGTATGAAATATCCCCTGTTTGACGATAAAGTTGCACAGAATGCAATTGTGTTGTGATTTCATGTGGACAATAGCGTTTGTTTGTGGTATCATGTTTCATGAAGTGATTGAGTCCTTTCTGTTGATGTGAGTTAGGGGTAATTCTATTTTAACAGAACTCAATCACTTTTTCTATTCTTTTTTTATTTTTAGTCTCACATCTATTGTAACACTACAATCCCTTATTGTCATCCTGAGCTTGCAAAGGATCTCATAGTGAGTAAACTTACTTTTTTAGACCAAAAATTATTGTTTAGCATTCTGAATCAGAGTTTTTAGAGAATACCAATTAATAAAATCCCTTAAAGATCAGCTTTTGAAAGCGGATATTTAAGGGATTTTTAAAGTTCATTCTATTTGCAAATATCTTAATATTATCTTTCCTTGCCTACAAAGAAGAGCGCGATAACACCGGGGCCTGCATGAGCACCGATAACGGGACCGACATATGTGACGATATCAATTTTTATGCCGAATCTTTCCTTAAAAATATCCTCAAGGAGCTTAACGTCCTCTGCACAGTCGCCGTGAGAAATATAAACAGTACCGCCTGCGGTATTATCCGCCAGCTCGGCAAATTTATCGGCAAGAGCCGAAATGGAAGCTTTTCTTCCTCTTACAGTCGTCTTTTTAATAAGATGCCCATCATTATCAACATGAAGAACGGGCTTGATACCGAGAACTGTACCCACAAGAGCAACGGCAGGGCTTACTCTTCCGCCGCGCTTAAGGTATTTAAGATCGTCTACAGTGAACCAATGGCATATCTTAAGCTTCATATTTTCCGCAAAAGCGGCTGCCTCTTCAATGCCGGCGCCCTTCTTCTTTTCCTCGAGAGTGAGATAAAGAAGAAGTCCGAAGCCTGCCGAAGCTGCAAGGCTGTCAACTGTCAAAACCTTACTTTCGGGATAAGCCTTCATAAGCTCCTCGGAAGCGATCTTTGCCGCACTATAGGTTGCGCTGAGACCCGATGAAAATCCGATATAAAGCAGATCCTTGCCCTCTTTGACAACCTTTTCGAAAGCCTCATAGAAGATCTCCGAATTTACCGCTGAGGTTTTTGCAATACCGCCCTCGCGCATCCTGTCATAAAAGTCCTTTACGGGCATTTCACCATTTGAATATTCCTTATCCTCGCCCTCAAAATGGAAGGTAAGGCTAACGCAGGGAACTCCCCATTCCGAAAGGATCTCAGGGCTGATATCGCAAGCCGAATCTGTGAAAATTACATAATCTTTCATATTTTTCTCCTTAAAACGCATTGACGCGATAATTTATTTCAAAATAGAGTTGTTGATTTGTCAACATCTTTATTATACTCTTTCAAAAGCAAATTGTCAAGAATTTCTAAGTTATTTATTCAAAAATAACATTTCATTAACAATTAGAGGCTGTTGAAAACTTAAGATTTCAGAGTGAGCTGCGATAGTAAGTCAATGCAAGCCGTGTTTATTCTTCATTTTCCTTTTTGCTCTTTTTTTCTTTTGGCTTCTCGCTTTTTTCTATGGGCGGGTATTTCGCCGAGATCATTTCAAGTGCACTGGTTTTGAGACAGTCACAAACCGATATTATCGACATGAGCATTATGAGAAATTCATCCGTCTTGTCGGGATCGAGTCCGTTTTCCTTTGTCAGATGCTCTATCATTGAGGAGCAGAGCTCGCCCTCTGTGGCTTTGATATCGATAAAACGGTCATAGGAAGAGATCAGATCATCTCCTGTAAAGGCTTCGTCAGAATAAACGCCGTCAAATATGCGCTTGATATCTCCTATAGTCAGAACGCCCTTCAGATAAAAGATTATCATCATTTGAACGATATGCTCTTTGGAATATTTCTTGCCTTTTACGGGCTTGAGTAGACCGTCTTTACTGTAATTATTTATCATTGTTTTGGTGAGACCGCCCGTCGATGCATCTTTTCCTGTTTTGTCTGCAACCAAGGTAAGTATCTGATCGAGATACAGATCAAGGGAAGGTATATCGGTAGAACGGAGTACCTTTTCGGAAGTTGGCGCGCACATGATTCGGTTGAGTTCTTTAGGATCCATAGTTATCAAAACCTCCATTTGCGGTTATTCATATAATATCATACACTATTTTATGCCGTTTTTCAATCCCTTTTTATATTTTATTAAAAATTTTTGCGAAAACTCAAATATAAAACAGATGTTTAACTGTGTAAATTAAAGCTTCTAAGGTTAAATTAATAAAATCCCGTCAAGATAGTGTTTAAAACCTTATCTTGACGGGATTATTAATACATGTTATTTACAGCATTTGATTTATATTACCAACCGGGACGCCAGATGGGGCTCCATCCGTCATCCTCAGAATCCGACTCGGATTCTGATTCAGATTCGGATTCGGATTCGGATTCCGTCTCTTCCGTATAAGCATATGTATAAGCATCGGCAACATTCCCAAGAACCGATGCAAGAGCTTCATTATAGTCCGCCTCATCAAGCAGACCGCTCTCTATCAGAAGCTCGGCATAGGTGGAATCGACGCCTGCGGCCGATGACGAAAGCATATTCCAAAGGATCACCGACATTCTTCCTGCGGTAAGATAATAATAAAGATCATCCTGTTCGGTATATGTATAGAGACCCGCGGTCTCAGCCTGAGCATAAACATTTTCGGAGTTCACATCTGTATATCCCAGAGCGCGAAGACTCATCATCAGCATTTCCTTAAGTGTGATTGGTCTTGAAGGTGAAAAGAACTCGTTTCCATCGCCCAAAACGATCCCCAGCTCTGCCGCATATCCTATATAAGATATATCATCCTGATCCGCGAAAAGATCTTCGCCTTCATGTGTGGAAGCTTTTTCTTCTTCGCCGATCACAGTGAGAAGCGCAGTCAGCGCATCGATTCTGGTAACTGTTGTTTTACTGTCGGAGATCGGTATTAAACCGAGATCGATAAGAGCTTCATGGGGCGTAAGGCTGCTGTTTTCATCACTGCCGATGGCACTGGTGACAAATAATGAAGCCAATATAGAAAAAATTAGCAATGCGACCGCAACAGTGATCAGTTTAGATTTTTTCATATTTTTTTAATCCTTTCGGCGAAATTACATACACATATAGTTTATCATATTAACCTTATTTTGTCAAGGATTTATCTTGACATTTTTAATATTTGGTATTATAATGTTATAGATATATTTGTCGGGGTATCCGTAAGGATTTAATATGGAATCGGGTGAGAATCCCGAGCGAGCCCGTCGCCGTGAGGATCAAAGCCGCAGGCACATCTGCCGCAACAGATGAAAAAGACCATTGGGTGCTTCCCGAGAAGGCCGCCTGCAAAGCTCCGAGCCGGAATACTTGCCCCTAAAAAGCCAAATGTCTCGATGTCAGATAAGAGCTTTACTTTTATATCATCAAAAAATATGGGCATGACCCAAAAAAGAAAAGGAATAAGCATGAAAAAGACAAATTTAACTATGCGTTTGTTTTCGCTTATGCTTGTGCTCGTTATCGTTGCGGCGATGGCATTTACACTCGCATCCTGCGGAAATACAAATGACGGCGGTTCTGATACCGACACAAATGCAGTATCGGATACTGCGGCTGATACAGCCGATGATACCGATGCCGCAAAAGACACAGCCGATGCCGATACCTCGGGCGAGGAAAAGGCGGAGATCACCATTACCGTTCAGGTAAAGGGCTCTGACGGCAATATTACCGATTTCGTTATCACAACCGAAGAGGAATTTCTCCGCGGCGCTCTTGAGCAGGAGGATCTTGTTCAGGGCGATGAAAGCGAATTCGGTCTCTATGTTAAGGTAGTTAACGGCGAAACAGCAGATTATGATGCTAACGGTGCATACTGGGCATTCTATAAAGGCGATGAATATCTGATGACAGGCGTTGACACCACTCCTATTGAAGACGGCGATGTTTTCCGCATTGAATATACAATAGGATAAATTAAAATGCAATCCAAATTGCGCAAGGGAAGAGGGCTCAGCATGCGGGAGATCGCTGTATTTGCAATGCTCGGACCGGTAATGTATCTCGGTGATATTCTGATGGAATGGGCACCGAATGTGCATTTTGTCGGCGCGCTTACCGTTGCATATACAATGGTCTACCGCACAAAAGCCCTGATCCCGATCTATATCTATATTTTTCTTAACGGATTATATGCAGGCTTCAGCCCTTGGTGGATACCCTATCTGTATCTTTGGACTGTGCTCTGGGGTATGACTATGCTTATACCGAGAAAATTGCATGTTGCGCTGACAACGGTGCTCTGCAGTGCGGTTTGCGCCCTGCATGGTTTCGCTTTCGGAGCGCTTTATGCGCCGGCACAGGCAATAATGTTCGGTCTTGATCTTGAGGGTATGATTGCTTGGATAATCGCCGGGCTTCCATTCGATTTTATACACGGAGCAGGCGACCTTGCCGCCTCTGTAATAATCATGCCGCTGGTAACATTGCTTTGCCGCCTTGAGCATTTTCCATTGCCGTATATAATAAAGAAAGATGAATTATAGTAAGATTGAAAATAATTTATGAAATCACTTGACAAATATGAAATCGATATGATATAATAATAAGGTAAAAGAGAGTAGAAGCACCCTCAAGGTGTTCCGTTCCCCGTCAATACGGCTTTTTGCCCGGGTTGCGGATGTCATTTTACTATGATTTTCAAGACTTTTGCGGCTAAAGCCGTAAAAGTCTTTTTTCGCATAAAAGTCGAATTATGCGAAAAACAATTAAAAAATTCAAATCGGAGGTACTCAGATTGACAGCACACGACAAAAAAAGAGAGGAAGTTCTTGCTGAGCTTTCCTCAAACATCGAAACAGGCCTGACATCAGCTCAGGTTGCCGAAAAGCAAAAGCAGTTCGGCGAAAACAGACTTAAAGAAAAGAAGAAAAAGACGATGCTCGCGCGTTTCCTTGATCAGTTCAAGGACGTTATGATCATCATTCTTCTCATAGCGGCGGTTATTTCCTTTGCCCTGGTCTGCTATGACATTGCCAAGGGTCACGGAAGCCCTGCTGAATTCTTCGAGCCCGGACTTATCCTTCTCATCGTTGTCCTCAATGCCATTATGGGCGTTATGCAGGAAAGCAAGGCAGAAAAAGCCCTTGACGCGCTTAAAAGCATGTCTGCACCCCATGCGAGAGTCATCCGCGATGGCAAAGAATCCGTTATAGACGCAGCAGAGCTCGTTCCGGGCGATATCATCAAGCTTGAAGCAGGCGATTTCATTCCTGCGGACGCGAGACTGCTCCATAGCGTAAGCATCAAGAGCGAGGAATCTGCTCTTACCGGTGAATCTGTTCCTTCGGAAAAGGACGCAGAGGCTGAGGTTGATGAAAAAGCACCTCTCGGCGACAGACATAATATGGTCTTCTCAGGCTGCAGTGTTACATACGGTACAGCTACAGCTGTAGTTACCGCTACAGGTATGGATACCGAAATGGGTAAGATCGCAGGTCTTCTTGACGGCGAGGAGGAAGGACAAACACCCCTTCAGCAGAAGCTGGCTCAGCTCGGTAAATATCTCGGAATCATGGCTCTTGTTGCCTGCGGTATCATCTTCGTAGTAGGTATTCTCGGCGGACAGATGGGTATACTTGAGATCTTCATGGTTGCGGTATCTCTCGCAGTTTCCGCAATTCCTGAGGGTCTGCCCGCTATCGTTACCATCGTACTCTCCATCGGCGTTCAGAGAATGGTTAAGAGAAATGCTCTTATCCGCCGTCTGCCCGCTGTCGAGACCCTGGGTAGCGCATCGGTGATCTGTTCTGATAAGACAGGTACTCTTACACAGAACCGCATGACACTGGTTAAGGGCTATGTTGACGGCGCCGCCGAGCCCGAACAGATAACAAGCTCAAATACCGATGCTGTAAAAGCTCTTCTCCGCTATGGTACTCTCTGCTGTGACGGCTCCGTAGTTTTCACCGATGAAGGCGAGACACATATCGGCGACCCCACAGAGACCGCTATCGTCCTTGCGGCTCATAAAAACGGCATGCCCAAGGATGATCTTAATAAGGAATTCCCAAGACTTGCCGAAATCCCCTTTGATTCCGACAGAAAGCTTATGACCACCGTCAATAAGATCGATGGCAAGAATATCGTTATCGTTAAGGGTGCTTTTGATATGATGGCTCCTCGCTGCATCGCAGGCGATATCGAAAAGGCACGCGAAATGACAAATACAATGAGCGCAGATGCTCTCCGTGTACTGGCAGTAGCTTATAAGGAAATTGCAGAAGTTCCTGCAAATCCCACCTCTGATGAGCTTGAAAACGGTCTTACCTTTATGGGACTTGTAGGCATGATCGACCCGCCCAGACCCGAGGCAAAGGACGCTGTTGCTGTCTGCCGTAGAGCAGGTATCAAGCCTGTTATGATAACAGGAGACCATGTTGTTACAGCTTCCGCTATTGCAAAGGAACTCGGAATTCTTGAGGAGGGCGACAAGGCTATCACAGGCGCTGAGCTTGACGCTATGAGCGATGAAGAGCTTGACGCTGTTGTTGCCGATATCTCGGTTTACGCCCGTGTATCTCCCGAAAATAAGATCAGAATAGTTAAGGCTTGGCAACGCAAGGATCAGGTAGTTTCCATGACAGGCGACGGCGTTAATGACGCTCCCGCGCTTAAAGCTGCCGACATCGGATGCGCAATGGGTATCACAGGTACAGACGTTGCAAAGGGTGCGGCTGATATGACACTTACAGATGATAACTTTGCAACAATAGTTGACGCAGTCCGCGAGGGACGCGGAATTTACGCAAATATCAAGAAGGTCGTCGGCTTCCTTCTCGGAACAAATATCGGTGAAGTATTTACCGTATTCACCGCAATGCTTCTCTGGCAGAAGACGCCTCTGCTCTCAATGCAGCTTCTCTGGATAAACCTCGTTACCGACTCTCTGCCGGCAATTGCCCTCGGCATGGAAGCGGTTGAGAAGGATATCATGGATAAGAAGCCCAAGCCCAAGAACGAGGGTATCTTCGCTCACGGTCTCGGTGTTCAGGTGGTTTTCCAGGGTATGATGTTCGCGGCGCTCACTCTCATCGGCTTCTGGCTCGGTGACAGAACAGGCATTGCAAACGCAGGTCAGACAATGGCATTCATGGTTCTGGCACTTACGCAGATCGTTCAGGCATTCAATATGCGCTCTCAGCGTTCGCTCTTTAAGATCGGTCCCTTCGGAAATTCCAAGCTCAATGGCGCGGCTCTCATTTCCGTCATCCTTGTCGCACTGGTACTTTTCGTTCCCGGTCTCAATACCATCTTCGGTCTGGCTTACCTGCCCGTGTACATGTACTTCATCGGTCTCGGACTTATTTTCGTTCCCTTCGCGGTCATGGAGCTGGCAAAGCTTTTCGGTTTTATCAGACATCACCACTGATATTCTAAATAAAAACAATACTGAGGCGTTTTGGAATACCCCAAAACGCCTCGCCTTCTTTTAATTTTAAATAATCAGTGGACTTTTTTAATGATTTGTGTTATAATAAACTCAGATAATTCATCAGTACCGTGAAAGGAAAGCAAAATGAGCGAAAAGGAAATCAAAACTCCTTCCCAATACAGGAATAGGATCGAAGAGCTCTTTGGCGATGATTTTTTGGAGCAATCCAAGGAATGGCTTCAGCAATATAATAAGCTGATGGCTTATTACCGCTGTGCAATAATGGAGATCGAAACTAAGCTCAATGTGCTGAATGAGGAATTCTCCCTGCGCCATGACCGAAATCCCATAAACGATATTAAATCCCGTTTGAAGCATCCTATAAGCATCAAGGAAAAGCTGGAGCGGCGCGGGCTTCCGTTGACCCCGGATTCTATCGAGCAAAATCTGGGAGATGTTGCGGGCGTAAGAGTAATCTGCTCCTTCCCCGAGGATGTTTATACACTTGCCGATGCACTTCTGAGCCAGGATGATATAACCCTTATCGAAAAAAAGGACTATATCGAGCATCCCAAGGAAAACGGTTATCGCAGTCTGCATCTCATAGTCAATGTACCGATCTTTCTTGCCCATGAAAAACGGTCTATGAAGGTTGAGATACAGCTTCGCACCATCGCCATGGATGTTTGGGCGAGCCTGGAGCATCAGCTCCGTTATAAAAAAGAATTTGAATTTACCGAAGCTATGGCAAAGGAGCTGCTCCATTGCGCTTCGCTCAGCGCAGAGCTTGACGCGAGAATGGACGCTCTGCGAAATCTCGTAAATCTATCAGAAAATCAAATCGATCCGGAAAAATAAAAATGAATAAAAACAGACTTACCTATCTAACCAATATCCTGTTTCCCTGCGTGGTATTTTCCGCACTTGCGGGAACATTAACGGCGGCCTTGATCTTCCTTTTCAAGATCGCATCCTCCGAGCTCATTTCATTATCGGAAAGGATCTATGATGCCGTTCGAGCAGACCTGAGGCTTTTGCCTCTGCTCCTTGTCGGCGCGGCACTTG
>JAFTXK010000050.1 GCA_017461635.1 Clostridia bacterium
AAAAAAGGCAACGACAAAGGAAGAGGGTCGAAAGATCCTCTTTTTTTGATATAAAAAATAGTTATGGAGAATTAATAATAGCAGAGTTCGGTTTCATATCCGTTAGCCGTGACCTTCTTTCCCGTTCCGCATGAGGTCAGCTTGTCACCACGCGCACAAGTAGACTCATCGTTTTCTTTATCGTATAACAGATTGTCGACAATGTATTTGTTTGTTTTGTGTTTTCTCGTCTTGCTCTTTTCGTGATTTTGAGGTTTGATAAAGCAGTCCTGACCGTGTTCTTCAAGATAAAGATAATTTTCAATGCTTTCGTAGCCCGCGTCGGCGATCACTCTCTCAAATCTGCGTAGCGTAAATTATCTCGCTTCCTTGTGTGTTATTTGTGGCAATTTAATTATACAACAAAGCAAACGGATACTCAATACCTTTTTGGTAAAGTGTATCCGTTTTTCTTATTTCGAGGCCTTCTTAATGAGACAGCCCCTTTTATGTTAATTAAGAGCTTCAATATATTGAATAAGCTCGTCAAAGGAGCCGTGAGGATATACTGAAATATCCTTGTTTTCCCTGTTTAAAAGGCAATCGGTAAGCAAAAACACCTTCATTCCAAGGCTTTCGGCTATCATATCCTCACCCACGTCGTTACCGACCATAAGGCACTCCTCGGGAACTACACCAAGCTTGCTTATTACCTCTTTATAGTATTCGGGATTGGGTTTGCAATAGTGAGAGTTTTCATAAGTTGTAAAAAGCTCGAAATCCGTGTGGGAGAGCCCTGCCCAGCTGATTCTCTGCTCCGTCGCTGTGGACGGAAACAGAGGATTCGTGGCAAGAGCAACTCTGAAGCCCTTGCGTTTTATGGCTTTTATAACATCAGCGGCTCTCTTGTCGAATCCGCAGGAGGCTTGTACCTTGCAGAAGTCGTTTGCGTAAAACTCGTCGAATATACTATATCATCACGGGTCTTCTCGCCAAGTAGGGCTGAAAATACATCCCAAAAGGCTTCTTCGTTAAGCTTGTCTCCGTTATTCTTGACCATTGCCTTGGTTCCTACCAAAATAGAGGCTATGAGTGAGTCCTTTTAATAACCGTACGGCGCTAATTTGCGCGCAAGACCTTCAAAGTAGGCCTTCATAAAGTCTTCCTGCTTCATCGGCAGAAGAGTGCCGTCGAGATCGAATAAAACAGTAGTGATTTTCAAAAATTATTCTTTATCCTTGATCTTAATTAAACAAACCGCGCTTCTTGCGGGAAGATATATCTGAAGCTTTGCTTTTTTATCGGGATGCTTGGTCGCGGTATAGATATATTCCTTTGAAGCTCTTCCGTAACCGCCGAACTCCTCATCGTCGGTGGAAAGTATTACTTTATACTTACCGGGGGTGGGTACGGTGATCCAATATCCCTCGTAGCTCATCGTGGGGTGGAAATTGAAGGCAAAGACGAGACCGCCTCGCTCGTAATTTATTACCTTGTCGTCGTTGCCGATGAAGAGACATTTAGGCTTCTTTCTGAATATCTTTCTGTCACTCGTCAATGCGACCATAGCTTTATCGAATTCACGAAGATCGCCGTAACGAAGGTTAGGATCGTCGGCGAGATGCCATTGCCGGCGGCAGTAGAAATGGCTCCAGCCGTTGCCCTCTCTCGGGAAATCGATCCACTCGGGGTGACCGAATTCGTTGCCCATAAAGTTAAGATATCCCTCACCGCCGAGAGTCATAGTGACCATTCTTATCATTTTGTGGAGTGCCATTCCTCTGTCGATCACGGGATCGGGGGTGAATTTGGACATGGAGGTGTACATTTTGCTGTCGCAGAGGCGGAACATTATCGTCTTGTCGCCAACCAACGCCTGGTCGTGGGATTCGGCGTATCCGATATCCTTTTCCGCGGGTCTTCTTCCCGTCAGCTCGCACCATATCTGCCACATATCCCAGCTTTCGTCGGGAATATTCTTCAAAAGCTTTATCCACATATCGGGAGCGCCCATCGCGAGGCGGTAGTCAAAGCCGATACCGCCCTCAGCTATCGGCAGGCACATTCCGGGCATTGCCGACATATCCTCGGCGATGGTTATGGCTTTCGGATTGACCTCTCTGATCATCTCGTTGGCAAGCTGGAGGTAGGTAATTGCCTCGGTGTCGGTATTCAGTGAAAAATACTTGGAATAATCGGTAAAGGCGACGCCGAGACCGTGATCGTGGTATATCATTGATGTCACACCGTCAAATCGGAAGCCGTCGAAGTGATATTCCTCCATCCAGAATTTCAGATTGGAAAGCAGGAAATGAATGACCTCGTTTTTGTTATAATTAAAGAGCTTCGTGCCCCATGCGGGATGGTCGCCTCTATTTCCCTCGTGGAAGAACTGATGGGTTGTACCGTCAAACTCATTGATGCCCTCGGCGGTGTTCTTAACGGCGTGGGAGTGCACAACGTCAAGCAGCACGGCGATGCCCATTGAATGTGCCGCGTCGATAAGCTCCTTAAGCTGGTTGGGAGTGCCGAATTTCGATGACGCGGCAAAGAATGAAGACACCTGGTAGCCGAAGGAGCCGTAGTAAGGATGCTCCATGATCGCCATTATCTGAATGGTGTTATATCCAAGATCCTTGATTCTCGGAAGGATATTGTCCTTGAATTCAAGATAAGTGCCGAGTCCCTCCTTTTCCTGCGCCATGCCGATATGGCATTCGTAGATATATAGGTCTTTTTTGGGAGTAAAGCTCTTCTTTTTCCACTTGTATTCCGGCTCATCCACAATTACACCGCACCAGGTGAAGGTAACGGGATCCTGCTCGACTCTTCGGATATAGAGAGGGATCCTCTGCAAAAGCTTTTCGCCGCGGCGGATTATCGCGCTGACGTGACAGCCGTTGTAGAGAGTTTCTCTGCCCTTGACAAATATTTCAAAAACGCCGTTACCGAGAGGTGTCATACGAAGATCGAGCCATCTCCAATCGACGAAATCGCCCGTGAGATAGACCTCGTCGGCGGCAGGAGCCCACTCACGATATACCCAACCGTCATCTGTTTTGTGAAAACCGAAATAATCGTGACCGTTGGCAAAATCTGAGAGACTTCCCTCTTTTCCGACGAGAGAAAGCTTCTTTTTGGCATAGTTATCCATACGAAGCTCAATATCCTTTTCAAACGGCAGAAGAAGTGGGTCGTGCTCGAATATCTTATATGACATAACGGCAGTCCTTTCATGTATAATTATATATATATTATAACACGTTTTTATTAATTTTTCAATAGATATGGAAAAATATTAAAAAAGGGACTGTCTCAGTTAGAATGCAGTTAAAAAGCCACATAAAACGAGGAAATCCGTCGATTTTTCGACGGATTTCTTAATTTTAAAGAACAATACTATATTTTTTAATTAATTCTTGTCCTTGCTTTTAAAAGTGGCTTTTGTTCTGCGCTAAATGAGACAGCCCCTTTCTCATTAAAGCGCGCGGATCGACGGCCGCCGTGATCGCCCCACAATGGACACCGAAAAAGCCATGCGCTTAGGCGGCAAAAAGGTGCCGCCTTTTTTTGGCATAGAACAGCCCTCGCTCCATTTCGGAACGAGGGCTGGTTTTACTGTTTCTTAAACACCGTTTTTATACTGTTTGTAAACTTCGGGGGCATACCGTAAAGCAGAACGCCTACACGGTAGATCTTTGCGGAAAGAACTCCGATGCCGACGGTCGATCCAATGAGAATTGCAATAGAAATAGCAATTTCATACCACGCCACCGTACTCATACAAATTCTCGTAAACATCGCCATAGGTGAGGTG
>JAFTXK010000051.1 GCA_017461635.1 Clostridia bacterium
TATATTTTTAGGTATCGATGATCCCGATAAAAATGATGACACCACTGAAGAAACTATAAGAGATATCGAAGAGTGGGAAGAACTGAACTTTACCGGAGGCGGAAGCGAACAGATAAGACAGTACTTAAGTGCCTTTATCGCAGGCGACTATGAAGCTCTGGCAGCACTTAGCGAAGCCTCCGATCCTGCGGTATTTGATGAATATGCCGCTCTTGATATAACCGATTATTCAATCAGTAAGATCCATTCATCGGGCATGTCGAGGATCGCATTTGAATATACGATCGGCACACCGCCAAAGAATGCCTCAAAACGCACCGAAAGCGGCACACATTCATTCTATGTGACAGTCGGCAAAAAGGGAGTTTATCTAAGTGACATAGAAAGCGATGAGCTGAGTGACGCCGGCAAATTCCTTTCAGAATATTTTGCCTCAACTCTCGAATATACCCTTCTCGATTGCAACGATCTCAGCTACAGCCAGAATCTCGACATAACCGATTTTCTGATAAAACGGCTGGGCGGCGGAGTAAGCGAGACAGATATTACAGGACTTGCATATATCATTTTCGGAGTTTATAATTTTGCTCCTTGCGAGGAACTCAGAAATGAAAGCGATCTGTTTTATAGCGCAAACCGCGGAACAAAAGGATTATGTTTCGATATAGCAAACGAAAGCATGCTCGGCGACGAGATCAACCTTACCGTTACCATCTATGCCGACCGTTCAAAGCTTATCCCCGCAAGAAGCATAGAATATAGGCTCAGCCGAAATGGCGCAGATTTTAAATTCGTAGGCTCTTATACATCCCAAACAACAGATTATAAGGTCTATAAGATCAGCGAATAAAAGGAGCACATATGTACGAAACACTGCTTTTCGACCTTGACGGAACTCTGACCGATTCCGGCAGAGGAATAACAAATTCGGTTGCATACGCGCTTGAAAAATACGGGATTCGATACGAAAGCAAGAAAGAGCTTGAATGCTTCATCGGTCCGCCCCTCGTCAAAACCTTCATGTCGAAATACGGACTGACAGAAGATGAGGGCAAGCATCTTGTAACGCTTTACAGAGAATACTACAGCGTCAAAGGAATTTTCGAAAACGATGTCTATCCCGGAATACCCGAGCTTCTCCGAAAGCTTTGCAAAAGCGGCAAAAGGCTTATAGTCGCAACCTCAAAGCCCGAGCATTTCGCCGTAAAGATTCTTGAGCATTTCGATCTTGCAAAGTATTTTACCTGCATAGCGGGCGCAACCATGGATGAAACGAGAACAGACAAGGATGATGTCATAAAATACGCCCTCTCAAAAGGCAACATTACAGAGCTTTCAAAAACAGTCATGATCGGCGACCGAGAATACGATATTCTCGGAGCAAAAAAGATAGGAACGGATTCCATCGGCGTTCTTTATGGCTACGGAAGCCGCGCCGAGCTTGAAAGCGCAGGCGCAACCTATATAGCCCAAAATGTCAATGACATTATGAATTTCATATAGCAAAAGATCCGCACAGAAGTGCGGATCTTTTTATAGAAAAAACGCTAAACAATAATTTGTCGAGGAGAAGTAACTAACATTTTATGAGATCCTTCGCCGAAGCTCAGGATGACAATAAGGGATCGCCCACTTGGTTTTCTACTGTTAAGTCAACCGTGATTTAACGTAGGAAAAATTGCGAACAGTTCAGTACTGTCATCCTGAGCCTCGGCGAAGGATCTCATAGGGTATTAACTAACTATTCGCTAAATTATTGTTTAACTGATATTTTTTCGAAAAAGCTCTTGACAGCGTAACAATGTTATGCTATAATATCATCGTAACAATGTTACGAAGGAGAAATAAAGTGGAACAGGAACATCTCATATCCAAAAAAAAGCTGCTTGAAAAATACGGGATATCCTATGGCGCGCTCTACCGTTGGAAACGAAAAGGACTGATCCCCGATGAGTGGTTTATTAAAAAATCCGCCGTCACAGGTCAGGAGACCTTTTTCCCGGAAAAACTGGTATGCGAGCGGATCGAGACCATTCAAAGCATGAAGGATGATATTCTTCTCGACGAACTCGCAAAAAACATATCGGGCGAAGAAAAAAAGAATGAATTCATCATTCTCTCAACAGAATTCGGCGAAAAATCCTTCAAAATGAGCGAGGTAAAAGGGATATTTCTCACCGGAAAAAATGGCGAAACCTTTGAAATAACCGAAACCATCAAAAAAATCTTTGAAGAAATGAAAGGGGAAAACAAATGAATATATCGGGTAGCGGAAATATCTCCGGAGGAGATTATAATGAGGAAGTCAAGGTCAGCGGAAGCGGAAGAATAGACGGAAATCTGCGTTGCACCGCCTTCAAGTGCTCAGGCGCCGCAAAGGTCTGCGGTGATCTATACTGTACCGAAGAATTAAAAGTATCGGGATCGATGAAAATAGAAAAAAATGTTAATGCCAAGGATATACATATCAGCGGTTCTGTAAAATGCGGCGGAAAATGCACTGCGGAAAATGAAATAAAAGTATCAGGCGGAGCATCCTTTGAAGATGATGTTAAATGCGCAAAACTGAAAGCAAGTGGAGGCATTGCGGTAAAAGGCGGTATCGAAGCTGAAGAAGTCACAATCGCCGGAGCTGTCTCCTGCAAAGGACTCCTCAATGCCGAGAAGATCGATATAGAGCTTTCCGCAAGAGGCAAAGGAGCAATGATAGGAAGCATCGGAGGAAGCGAGATAAAGATATATTCCGATACCAAACCCAATAAGATCGTCACTCGTCTTTCTCTTTTCTCAAAGCTGGTCGGCACAGGCAACAGCGGAACCCTGACAGTTGAAGAAGGTATCGAAGGCGATGTTATAGCGATCGAAAGTGTTAAAACACCAAAAGTGGTCGGCAGAATAGTAGCGATCGGCGCAGGCTGTGATATTGATTCCGTGCAATACAGCGAGGATATAGAGATCCATCCCGATGCCCGTGTAGGTCATTATGAAAAAATATAAAGAACCAAAGGCGGTTGCAAAAAATGCAACCGCCTTGTACATTATTCTCTTATTGCCTCATAGATCATGTTTCTAACGCAAGGATGAACTCGCTCATAAAGGTAACTGCTTCCGCGTACATGGGTAGTAAGAAATACCGAAAGACGCTCAGAAGGATCAATAAGGGCATAGGAGCAAGCCGCGCCGTCCCATCCGAACTCGCCCACCGAGCTTTTCGAAAGAGAAGCAAGAGGATTCATCATAACTCTGCCGCAAAGACCGTAGCCGTAACCATACCAGCGCGGTGACTGGGTATATGTTTTGAACTGCTCCTTTGTCTTGAGGCGGTTCACACCCAGCATAGCAACTGTCTCCTCCTTCAGCAATCTGTAACCGTTTTCTGCAACACCGCCGTTTGCAACAGCATCGATTATCTTCGAATAGTCACTGAGATTCGAATAAAGTCCTGCACCGCCGCTCTCGTAATTATCACTGAGACAATAATTGTTAAAAGGAGCATTCGGAGTTGCTTTGTTGAAAATCGAATCATAGGAATATTGAACAGTCATTCTCTTCTCATCCTCGGCGGAAAGATGGAAGCCCATATTCTTTATATTTAGAGGAGTGAACATGATCTCATCCAGATATTCGCCGAATCTCATTCCCGTCACCACCTCACAAACAGCGGCGAGAACATCATGGCAAAGGCTGTATCTGTAATTTGTACCGGGCTCAAATTCGAGAGGTCTGCGTGAAAGCACCGAAACCAGCTCTCTTGTGCTTGCGTTCTTATTTTCGCGAGCCTCTAAAAATTCAGGCGTTCCGAAATCATATGTAAAGCCTGCACTCATGGTGAAAAGATCTATTATTCTGATCTTATTTTCCGCATCCTTAACGCCATCCGCGGTCTTTACCTTCATAGAAGCAAACTCGGGCAGATATTTGTCAAGAGTGTCCTCAAGACCGAGTCTTCCCTCCTCCACAAGTCTCATTGTCGCAAGGCAGGTGATGACCTTTGTGCAGGAAAAGAGCCAATAAAGATGCTCGTCACAAAGCTTGATATTCTTTTCGGCATCGGCATGACCCATGAAATGACGAAGCAGAATGTCATGTCCCTGTCTTACCTCAATTCCGCAGAGATTTATATCGACTGCCTCAAGAGAATCTATAAAATCTCTGACCTTACTGAAATCGTACATTTTTTATTACCGTCCTTTTTTGTTTTCATATATGGTATAAATTTATAAACAATAAAATAAGTGATGATACAGAGCACTGCCGCAGCGATAACGTCAATTATCGAATGTTGTTTTAGAAAAACAGTCGAAGCACTGACAAGAAAAAGAGAAATAAGCCAGAATACCTTCCAGCCAAAGCTCTGCATTCCCTTAGCATACCATCCTCCAAAGAAGGACGCCGCCATGCCAAGAACATGTATCGAAGGGCAAACATTGGTATTGGTATCAAAATCATATAGACCGCGCACCGCCCGGGCAAAGATATTATCCCTTGTTATTTCTGGTCTCAGCTCCTGGCAATTGGGCCAGATCAAATAGGTAATTATCGCAACCGAATAGGTAATGATAATAAAATACATATAATTCTTAAAGTTTTCAACATCAAAAACTCCGAGATAAAGTATCATTCCGATGAGAAAGCCAAACCAAGCCCAGTACGGAATGATAAAAAGCTCGTTAAAGGGTATAAAATTATCAAATTCGCACCAAACAGGCTGATAGTAAGCCCTTGGAATAAGTATCTCCACCGCCATAAACATAAAGCCGTAAACAGGCCAGAATAAAAGCAGCAGAAGATGTGAAAACTCGGGTGTTTTCAGCTTAGAAAACCGAAATTTTCTGTAATCGACGTTAGCTCGCAACATTTTTTTCATAAACCTCATAAACATGGGTATAAATGCGTTCTGCCGCATGGGAATCAAATTCATCTTCAAGCTTGTCTGATATTGCCGAAAGTCTATCGGGGGATGATATCAGCTTGAGAGCCAAAAAAGCAAGATCATTTGCTGTATCCGCATGCAAAATATACCCCTTTTCCGTGAGAAATTCAAGATTCCTCGTCTCACAGCCGGGAACTGCATTTATGCAGATAAGCGGCAGACGCTTTGAGAGCGCCTCGGTGGTACTGAGCCCGCCGGGCTTGCTTATCATAAGCTCCGAAGCATCCATAAGAAGCGGAACTTTATCTGTAAAGCCCAAAATACGCACACCTTCTCCCGACATTGGCAAAAGTGCCTCGTAAAGCTTTTTGTTACTGCCGCAAACCACCGTCAGAGTCACTCCCTCAGGTATTTTCTTCGAAAGGATCTCGGTAAGCTCCTCCATAGGACCTGCCCCCATACTGCCGCACATAAGCAGGATATTCCTACCGTTCTCGGGAAGCCCAAGCTCTTTTTTTGCCAGTTTTTTATCCCTTCTTCTGACGAATTCCGCTCTTACGGGAATTCCGCTTTCAACTATCCGAGATACAGGAACTCCGCATCTGACAAATTCCTTTTTTAGTCCGGCAGGAACAAAATACTGATCCATATCACCCATATTTACTCCGGGACTGCAGGTATAATCCGTGGCAACAAAATACATCTTAATATCAGGATCATATTTTCGGCGTATCTCGGTCAATGTGAGCTCCGCAAAAACATGCACTGCAATGACCGCGTCATATCTGTTTTCTCTGATATACTTATAAAGCTCGTCAGCAGTACTTGCATTTGCTTGATATAGCATTCGGCTGCTGTGTTTCTCCTCAAAGCGGTAAGTAGCACCGAAAAGTCTTGGCAAATGCCTGTAAACGAAAACATGACCGCGGCTTATAGCCCTTGAAACACCCTTTGAAAACAGTTCAAGAGTATCAAAAACATCACAACTGTATCCATGCCCCTCAAAGCATTCCTTGATGGAGGCGGCAGCAGAATTATGTCCGCCGCCCGTATTACATGACAGAATCAACACCTTCACAGTCCTCTATCCCCTTCCCTGAAGATTCTTCTTTTTTTATTTGCCGTGCGTATAACCGTTCCAGCTTCGGACGGTTATACCGCTGGATAAAAATAAACGGAAGATTGCAAAGAGCATATATGAGCATAAAGGCCATACCTGTTTTCCCGTCAACCGCTATCGCCAGTATCGGGCTTGCAAGAATAAGCATAAAATGGATAAGCTCAGCAAGACAGGTCTCTTTGATATAGCGCATAATATGCTCAGCAGACATTTCCCTGTCAAGCTTTTTGCGAAACATATAAGGTATTATTTTGCTCATATCGGGAAGATGCGAGATCCATGAGGAAATATGAAGCTTTCTATATATTGAACCGTTTCTTTCCCATTCGAAAGCTCTGAAGGGAAAAGATTCATGATTGAGACTGTAAGGCGGTATAATAAGCCCCGCAATGTGAGCAAGTACACCCACAATGACTGTAAATTCAATTCCCGTCAAAAGATCACGCCAAAACATACAAAACCTCCGATCCGTCCGTTATATCTATTATACTTAACAATTTTATAACGTAAAAATCAAGCCAACATCAATAATGTATGTTTTTTTATATTTTCTATTCGGGATCAAAGCTCATTTATTTTAAAAAACAAAATGCTGAGACGGCTTCACGGTATCGGACCACTGCACCGCAAGGGGGAACCATGTACGGATATGTTCAAACATCTTTCCGTCCTTGCCGCCCAAAACCTCAGGTGTTGCAAGAGACATTCCGTGCCATCCCTCGGGATAAATGTGAAGCTCAAAGGGAATGTCGTTTTCGCGGAGAGCACCAGCCATAAGAATCGAATTTTCAACAGGTACGCAATTATCCGCAAAGGTATGCCAGATGAACGCGGGAGGTGTCGTGCCGTCAACGAGGTTTTCAAGGGAATAAACATCCATTTCCTCCTGAGTTGCGCTTTCTTTTCCGCAAAGATTGAGGAAAGACCCTCTGTGTGCTTTTTCGCCCGAGCTTATAACGGGATAGCAGAGCATCATGCCGGTAGGTCTGCCAATACCCTCCGGAGCGTCACCTAAAGCCTCTCTGACCTTTGGATGATTCCACATAACTCCCGCAGAGCCCGCAAGATGACCTCCGGCTGAAAAGCCGATAACGTAAACGAAGTCGGGATCTATGCTGAATCTCTCGGCATTTTCTCTTATGTACTTGATAGACACTGCCGCCTGGATGAGAGGACGGAAATCAGTAGCATAAGGCTTAACGCTGTATCTGAGAACAAAGGCATTGAAGCCTGCCGCAAGAAATGCTCTTGCAACGGCATCTCCCTCACGGTCGGTACAAACCATTCCGTATCCACCGCCGGGAATGACAAGCACCGCCTTTCTGCGGTTTTTAAAATTAGGCATATCATCGCAGACATATGCCTTAAGATAAGTATTTTCTGCATCGGGAAAAAGATCGATATGTTCAAATTTCATATTTTTCACCTCAATAAATATTTCATGTAATATTACCATAAATATCAAAGATTTTCAAGTGGTTTTTGCAAACTCTCTTGAAAAAAGGAAAAAAATGTGGTAATATACTTATGTACATATTGCGTTAAAAGAAATATGCTCAAAAATATAAAAATCAAGGAGAACAAAAATGTTAGGACTTATCTTAGGAATCGTTGTACTTATCGCGGCTATAGGCTTCGGCATCTATATAGCACGCAAATCAAAGGCGTTTGCGGCAATTATTTTTACCGCAGGCATTATTATCTCGGTCGTTTGTATTATTTTTTCCTGCATCGCGTCTGTACCCACGGGTATGACAGGCATCGTAACCACCTTCGGAAAGGTTGAAAATTATGTGCTTGACGCAGGACTTTCAATGAAAGCTCCTTGGCAGAATGTCATTAAAATGGACAACCGTATTCAGAAGCAGAGCGTTACTCTTGCTTGTTTCTCCTCCGATATACAGGAGGTAAGCATCTCATATACCGTCAATTATCAGATAGACAAAGCAAATGCCATGAATATTTATAAGAGCATAGGCACAGGATATTTTGTAACGGTCATTCAGCCGAGCATTACCGAGGCTGTAAAGGAAGTTACCGCGCGTTACACCGCCGAGGCTCTTGTCAACAGCCGTGAGGAGCTGGCGAATTCTATTGAAAACGTTCTCACCGAAAGACTTGTTGAGTATAACATAAATATCGTTGACACCTCTATTGAGGATATGGACTTCACAGATGCCTTTACCAGCGCGGTCGAGGCAAAGCAGGTGGCTCAGCAAAATAAGCTTAAGGCAGAGACCGAGGCTCAGCAAAAGATAATTGAAGCGGAAGCCGCCGCTAAGGTAAAAACTGTTGAAGCGCAGGCTCAGGCGGATGCGGACAAGATCAAGGCTGAAGCTGAAGCTTATCAGATAAAGGTGAAAGCAGATGCCGAGGCTGAGGCGAACGCTAAAATCAACGCTTCGCTTACAGATTCGCTGAACGATTATTATTATATCAATCAGTGGAACGGCGTTCTGCCGAATACATATGTCGGCTCTGACGATGTAAGCACCATAATCAACCCCAATTAAGAAAAGGATAATATGGATAAATACAAAAAATTAGTTTCGAACACTGCGATCCTCAGCGTTGGAACACTGGCATCGAAGATACTTGTTTATCTTCTTCTTCCCCTCTATACCGATTGCCTTTCTCCCTCGGAATACAGCACCGCAGATCTGATTTCTCAAACAGCAAATCTTCTTCTTCCCTTGCTGGCTGTCGGAATGGTAGACGGAATATTCCGATTTGCCATCGACAGTGAAAGCGACGGCGGACGAAATAAGGTATTCTGCGTAAGCACATATATGGTAGCGATAGGCTCTGTAATTGCCCTTGCGCTGATCCCGCTTCTTGAGCTTACAGGCTTTTTCGAAGGATATTCATGGCTCATTCCCCTTTATGTTATCGCTTCCAATTTTCATCTCTCTGCGGCTCATTTTCTCCGCGGTTCGGGCAAAACAAAGCTCTTTTCCCTTCAGGGCATAATCTGCACTGCCCTCACCATAGCCCTTAATCTCCTGTTCCTTCTGGTATTTGACATGGGCGTTACAGGCTATGTTCTCTCGGTAGTTGTTTCGGATGCGCTTATGACAGTTTTTCTTTATACCAAGGAAAAACTGTGGAAATTCCTGCGCCCTTCAAATTTTGAATCGGAACTGCTGAAGAAAATGATAAAATACAGCGTTCCCATGATCCCAACAACAGTTTTCTGGTGGATAACCAATGTTGCGGACAGATATATGATCGCTTATTTTGACGGAGACTATATTAACGGGCTCTATGCAGTAGCCTTCAAGGTGCCTACCCTGCTTATTCTCGTTTCGGGTATCTTCAGCGAGGCTTGGCAGTATTCCGCAGTCACCGACGGCAGCGGCGAGGACAGACAAAGATTCTTTTCAAGGGTCTTTGATTCCTTTCAGTCCATTGTTTTTCTTGCCGCATCCTTCCTTATTCTGTTCGCAAAATTCTTTACAAGGGTGCTCCTTGCCGATACCTATGCAGATGCATGGCAATATATGCCCGTCCTCGTTGCGGCAACGGTATTTTCAAGCCTTGTAACCTTTATGTCCAGCGTCTATGTCAAGCATAAGAGATCGATGAATTCCTTCATCACCGCAATGATAGGCGCCCTTGCCAATATAATTCTCAATCTTATTCTGATACCGAAATACAGCGCACAGGGCGCGGCTGTCGCTACCCTTGCCTGCTATATTATCGTTTATATCATCCGCGCTGTGGATACTCAGAGATATGAAAAATTTGATACAAAACCCATTACCATGATAGCAAATTCTCTGATAGTAGGCTTCCAGTGCATAACCATGCTTCTTGAGGTCAGATTCTGGTGGATATGCGGAATAATATCCGTTATTGCACTTTGTATTGTTAATTTCAGAGCACTGTTTTCTTCGGTAAAAACGGTACTCGGAAGCGTTTTCGGTCGCCTCAGACATTAATTTTACAAAAAAATTCAATTTTTTTCAAAAAACACTTGCAAAATGGAAAATAGTATGGTATAATACCCGTGTTATGCGCATTTTGCATACAGACTAAAGGACAGTCCTCTGCCTATATGCTCGGCACGAATGTCCGGATTATAAGGAGGAGCCAAAAATGGATCTTATTAAGGCTTTTACAAATGAGCAGCTGAAGGAGACAGCACCTGTTCTCAATATCGGTGATACTGTCAGAATTCACAACAAAATCGTTGAGGGTACAAGAGAGAGAATCCAGCTCTTCGAGGGCACCATCATTGCTAAGCATGGCGGCGGAATCTCCGAGACTTTCACAGTAAGACGTATTTCCTATGGTGTAGGCGTTGAGAAGACCTTCCCCGTACATTCTCCCAATGTAGTTAAGGTTGATATCATCCGCTCCGGTAAGGTTAGACGTGCTAAGCTTTACTACATCCGTAAGAAGATTGGTAAGGCATCCAAGGTTAAGGAACAGATCGTTTAATTTAAGCGACAAAAGAAAAAACTCGGCTTAAGCTGAGTTTTTTCTTTTTGCCATTATGCTTTTATTCAGATATATAATAAAAACATAATTCATCCTTATGTATTATAGGATAAATTATTATCTTCGCAATATAATATTCAAAAAATTGCAATTGACAAAATCCGGCATATGTGATATAATATTTTTGATTATTTTTTCTTTTAACGGAGGATCCAAAAATGTTTTTCGAAGAACTTGTAAATTACGATTCCGAGGTTGCCGCTGCCTGCGAGCGAGAGCTTGGCAGACAGAGACATAACATCGAGCTAATCGCATCCGAAAATATTGTTTCAAAGGCAGTGCTTCTCGCCGCAGGCGGTGTTCTTACAAATAAATATGCCGAGGGCTATCCCGGCAAGAGATATTACGGCGGCTGTGCTTATGTCGATGAGGTCGAGGATATCGCGAGAGAAAGAGCTAAGAAGATCTTCGGCGCAGAGCATGCAAATGTTCAGCCCCATTGCGGTGCAAGCGCAAATCTTGCTGTATTCTTCGCATTGCTTAATCCCGGCGACACCGTCCTTTCCATGAATCTTGCTCACGGCGGACATCTTTCACACGGTTCTCCCGTAAATATCTCGGGAAAATATTTCAATATCGTGCCTTACGGTGTTTCCTCCGAAACTCAGACTATAGATTATGACGAGGTCGAGCGTCTTGCCCTCGAGTGCAAGCCTAAGCTCATTCTCGCAGGCGCTTCGGCTTATCCCAGAGTTATCGATTTCGGGCGCTTCCGTGAGATAGCTGACAAGGTTGGCGCATATTTCATGGTTGATATGGCGCACATCGCAGGTCTCGTTGCCGCAGGCGTACATCCCAGCCCCGTTCCCTATGCAGATGTTGTTACAACTACTACACATAAGACTCTCAGAGGTCCCAGAGGCGGTATGATCCTCTGCCGTGAAGAGCATGCTAAGGCAATCGATAAGGCTATCTTCCCCGGTACTCAGGGCGGTCCTCTTATGCATATTATTGCAGCAAAGGCTGTTGCCTTCGGCGAGGCTCTTACAGATGAATTCAAGGCTTATCAGGAGCAGATCGTTAAGAACGCAAAGGTTCTCTCCGAAGAGCTTCTTGCAAAGGGAATCAAGCTGGTTTCCGGCGGTACGGATAACCACCTTATGCTCCTTGATCTCCGTGATACAGGTATTACCGGTAAGGAGCTGGAGCACCGTCTTGACGAGGTGCATATCACCGCAAATAAGAACGCAATTCCCGATGATCCCCAGAGCCCGTTCATCACAAGCGGTCTCCGTATCGGCACTCCCGCTGTTACCTCCCGCGGCTTCGGCGAGGATGAAATGAAGCTTATCGCCGCATGGATCAAGGACGTTATCTACGACTTTGACGCAAAGAAAGAACAGATCTCAGCCGAGGTTATGGCTCTTTGCGAAAAATTCCCCATTTACGAAGATTAATGAAAAAAGCCGTTGCATAACTGTGCAATGGCTTTTTACTCAAGATTTCTTACACTAAATATTCTCAGAATAAACGGAGGTAAGTATGCTGCTTTATATTGTCCGCCACGGAGACCCGGATTACAGCACCGATACATTGACCGAAAGAGGCAAGCTTCAAGCAGAAGCCGTCGGAAAACGTATATTTGCCGCAGGTATAGATAAAATCTTCTCATCACCAATGGGCAGAGCAAGAGAGACTGCCGCGCCCGCCTGCCGTCGGCTAAGGCTCGAATGTAATATTGAGGACTGGTCTGCCGAGATAAACGAAGAAAGGTTGACACCGATTCCGGACGGTATCTTAAAATCCGTCACAAATGTTCAAAATACCTATTATCGAGAAAACGGGTATATAGATCTCGGATATGATGAAAGCGACAAATGCCCCGCCATAGGTCTTTCAAAGATGACAGAAGCCCGCGACCGAATCGCAAAGCACGGAAATGAATTTCTCGAAAGGCTTGGATACAAAGAGGAAAACGGAATCTACCGTATTCTTCGTCCGAATGAAGAAAAGGTTGCCCTGTTTTGCCACAGCGCAATGGGCAGAGCATGGATATCTTCGCTGCTTCATATACCGGTGCATCTTATGTGGTCAGGCTTCAGATATACCCACACGGGTGTCACGATCATCGAATTTTATAACTACGAAAACGGCATCACTGCCCCAAGATGCCTCTGCTATTCGGATATGTCACATCTCTATTCAGAAAAACTGGATATGAAATTCGATAACGGTATTGAAATATAAATCCAAATGCGTTTGCTGTAAACAATAATTTAGCGAATAGTTAGTAAATCCCCTATGAGATCCTTCGCCGAGGCTCAGGATGACAGTACTGTACTGTTCGCAATTTTTCCTACGTAAAATCACGGTTGACTTAACAGTAGGAAACCAAGTGGGCGATCCCTTATTGTCATCCTGAGCCTCGGCGAAGGATTTCATAGGCTGTTAGTTACTTTTCCCAATGAATTATTGTTTATATCTCTTATTAATCTTTCAAATATTAAAACTCCGTCAAAATCGGTCTTATACCGAGTTTAACGGAGTTTTTTATATGGATTTGTTCAGACCCCATTTAACGCGTCTCTGATCTTCAAAACACATTCTTCAATTCCGAGATCGGTGCAATCAACAGTTATATCCGCATAGCGTTCGTAAAGCGGTGCGCGCTCGGCATAAAGATCGGCTATGGTACTTCCCTTCTCCATTGCAATGCCTCGGGTAGTAATATTATCTATTCTGCGTACTATATCCTCCGGGGAAAGCTTAAGATAAACAGCTTTACCGTTCTCCTTCAGATTTTTCATAGCTTCTTCACCGTAAACGGCACTTCCGCCCGTAGCAATGACAGAATTCTCGCTTCTGAATTCGCTGAGAACCTTATTTTCTATATCCTTAAATCCGCTGAGCCCATATTTTTCAATAAGAGCGCAAAGGCTCGCGCCATATCGATTCTGAATAATAAGATCAGTATCTACAAAATCGCGGAGAAGTGTTTTAGCTAGCAGAACTCCGACAGTGCTTTTGCCGCACCCCGGCATGCCTATAAGTACTATATTCATGTTCATCCTCTAAAAGCTTAATTAAACGTCTCTTCTGCCTTCAAGTGCGCGATATAGCGTAACCGCATCGGCATATTCGAGATCGCCTCCCACGGGGATACCGTAAGCAAGGCGAGTGACGATTATTCCGATAGGCTTCAGAAGTCTTGAAAGATACATCGCAGTTGCTTCCCCTTCAACTGTGGGGTTGGTTGCGATAATAATCTCCTTAACAGAGCTATCCTCGCATCTTGCGAGAAGCTCCTTGATTCTGAGCTTTTCGGGAGTAACACCGTTCATCGGAGAAATAACTCCTCCGAGAACATGATAAAGGCCGTTGAATTCACGGACATTTTCAAGAGCCAGCACCGCCTTTGCGTCCTCGACAACGCATATGATCGAGCGGTCGCGGCTGTTATCCGTACAGATATCGCATATATCCTTGTCGGTAAGATTCTGACAAACGGGGCAAAGATGTATCTTCGTCTTTGCATCAAGTATTGCCTGAGCAAAATCCGCCGCCTCGTCATTCGACATATCGAGAACCGAAAAAGCAAGGCGCATTGCCGTTTTCCTTCCTATCCCCGAAAGCCTGCCGAATTGCTCCGCAAGCTTACTCAGCGGTTCAATAAAATCTGCCATCAGAACAGACCGGGCATTCCGAGACTGCCCGTTACCTTCTGCATCTCGGAGCTGTTTGTCTCCTCAACGCGCTTGATAGCCTCATTCACAGCCGCAACGAGAATATCGGAAAGTGTCTCAACATCATCGGGATCAACTATCTCAGGCTCAATATCGATAGCAAGTATCTCCTTTTTGCCGTTTATCTTAACGTTAACAACACCGCCGCCTGCGCTGATATCATATTCTCTCTCGTCGAGCTCAGCCTGAAGTGCTTCCATATCATCCTGCATCTTCTGAGCCTGCTTCAGCATTGCCTGCATATTCTGAGGTCCGCCGCCAATGCCCTTAGGTAAATTTGCTTTCATTTTTTAATCCTCCGTATATGTTAAAGGTCGGTTGCCTTTATAATTTCTTCTAAATTTTCAAGTCCTTCGTCAATGATATCATTCTCATGCGAAATCTCAAAAACAATATTCGCAGTTGTGAGAGCGCGCTTTTCATAAGACGAAATGACCGTAACAAGGGTATTCATTGTACTTTGTCTCGCCTTTATCATGCTCGCGGCAAAATCGCTGTCAAGACGAATGACGATATTTCCGTCAGAATTACGGTATGTTTTCGAGCTTTTAAGGAATCCCGTAAGGCTCGGATCATTTTTGCATATCTTATCCACCGCTTCAACCCAATAAGGAAGCGCACGTTTCTTACCCGCAGTAACAGCTTCGGCAGGAACTTCCAAAGGCTTTATCTCAGGTGCTTTCTCCGTTTTCTTTTCGGAAATCTTCTCCGCACCCGAAGTATTCTCAGGTTTCGAGGGTGCTGTAGGAGCAGTCGAATAAATTCCCGCATCCAGCCTGTCCTCAATAGCGGATATTCTCGCCATAAGAGCCTCGGCAGAAGAATCAAGCGTCTCATCGCACATGCGGATCAGCGTCATTTCCGCCAGCAGACGCGCTGAGGAATTCGACTTCTGCATTGATACAAGGGTCTGCTCCAGGATCTTGCAATGATATATAAGAGTTTCTTTACCGAAAAGATTTGCGGCAGCTTCGGTCTGCTCCGCTTCGCTCTCGGTAAGATCAAGGTATTTTTTTGCATCCTTTGCGGTCTTGATCACCAGCATATCGCGGTAAAAGGACAGCAGATCCTGCCAGAAAACGGCAATATCCTTAGAGGAAGCCACGACCTCGGCAACCTCGGAAAATATCGTTTCATAATCCTTCTCGGATAAGGCTCTGACAAGCTTTGCAGTGCTGTCTCTGCTGCTGATGCCGACTGTATCGGCAACCAGCTCTTCTGTTATTTCCCTTCTCGTACCCGCGCAGAGCTCAAGAAGACTGACAGCATCGCGCATACCGCCCATAGCAAGCTTTGCAAGGAGCTGAGCCGCGCTTTTTTGTATCTTGATTCCTTCCTCCTCCGAAATCTTAAGAAGTCTTTCGGTGATAACAGGAATCGAAATACGTCTGAAATCGAAACGCTGACAACGCGAAATAATAGTTGACGGAAGCTTATGAAGCTCGGTAGTCGCAAGGATAAACACAACATGCGAAGGCGGCTCTTCCAGGGTTTTAAGAAGCGCATTGAAGGCACTTGTGGAGAGCATATGTACCTCGTCCACTATATAGACCCTGTATTTCAGCATTGAAGGAGAATATACCACCTCATCGCGGATATCACGTATATTGTCAACGCCGTTGTTTGAAGCCGCATCCATCTCAAGAACATCTGTGGCACTGCCTGCATCGATAGCAAGGCATGAGGGGCATTTTCCGCAAGGACTTCCGCCCACGGGAGCTTCGCAGTTTACGGCTTTAGCAAGGATCTTTGCGCAGGTAGTCTTACCTGTTCCTCTCGATCCGCAGAAAAGGTATGCATGTGAAAACTTACCGTGCTCACATTCGTAACGAAGAACCGAGGTGATATGCTCCTGACCGCATACATCGTCAAAAGTAGCGGGACGCCACTTTCTGTATAATGCCTGATGCATTTCATCACCTCTTTTGTTTTTTATAAAAATCAAGCTGCAAAATAAGACCATACACCTTAAGATCGAATCTCGGAAATACGCGCATTCCGATGCCTCTGCTCAAAGCAGGCTGCCTTGCGGCACATCGGGGCTACTGCTTAATGCTGCTTGGTTCCCCACCTGACATGGTTCACAGCTCCCGATCGCGCAAGACCCGCTTCTCAGCACAGCGGCAAACGGTGCAATCGCACCTCGTTGACCCTCAAAAAAGGGATTCACCCCTGCTGTAGCGGATTTCAGGTACAGGGCTCCGCTATGTCCCCGGCTAGTATGGCCTTATTTCACAGCTTGTTAACTGCGGAAACGTCAAATGACGCTCACACTCAAATATTATAACAGATTTGCCCCCATAATGCAAGAGTTTTTTGAAAATATTATTTCTTTATTGCAAAAAATATAGGAACTCAAAGCTATAGAGAAGAAAGAGGCTCGCCTCCGAGCCTCTTTCTTTTTAAACCTGGCTATTTTTATTTCTGTTATAATCCGAATGTGGATTGACGATCTCGCGCCAATCAAGGTCGCCACGCTCAAGAGCGCAGATAAGTACCTCTGCCGTAGCAATATTTGTAGCAACGGGCACATTATGCCTGTCGCACATGCTCAGCAGCTCAAATTCCTCCTCATCATATGAGCCTGAAGGACTGGTACTGCGGAAAAAGAGCAGTACATCTATTTCATCGTATGCGATACGGGAGGCGATCTGTTGCTCGCCGCCGTGTTCGCCCGTCATAAGCTTTTCTATCTTAAGTCCGGTGGCTTCGGAAATATATTTCGCCGTAATACTTGTTGCGCACAAATTATGCTTGCTTAGTATGCCGCAATAGGCGATACAGAACTGTGTCATAAGTTCTTTTTTGGTGTCGTGTGCAATAATGGCAATTTGCATCAGATTCATCCCTCTCTTTGTTTAGATTTGTATTCGAACCGATCGTTGATCGATTCATCGCACGAGCAGTTCTCTGCGTTTCTTACCTGTGTAAACCTTTTTCAGCAAGGGAGTACTTACCCCGCTGAGCCTTGCCGCAATATTATCGAATGCAGCGGCAATTCGCCTCATATTTTTATTATCTACCTCACCGCAAAGCTTTCCAAATTCCTGAGAAAGCGAAAGCTCATATTCATGAGGAACTATACCCACAAGGCGAGTATGAGTCTTGTCGATAAGCTCATTGATACCGCTTCGCAGACCGCTTAGCACCGCGTCGGCATCAAATGAATTGACTATAAGCCGCTGATCGGTAAGCCCCAGACTATCAAGCATCATGCCCGTTCTCTCCGCGGCTCTTGCGGCTGTTGGCTGATGCGAAACGATTATCAGCGCCATATCGGCAGCCCCCGAGACCAGCTCAACGGTCTCGCTTACCGCACCGGGAGTATCGACCAAAATAAAATCCAAATCGAATTTGCTTTCAGCCTCTTCAAGAACGGCTGAAAACTGATCCGAGCTGAATTCTTCCTCGGTTTCAAGGGGAGCGGCACAGAAAAAGAGATTTTCGGTTCTCTCATCCTTTATAACAGCCCGCTCGATATCGCATCGGTCATAAATAACATCGCAGATATCATAAAGCACCGAATCCTCGCACCCAAAGATAAGATCAAGGGAGCGATTCGAAAAGTCGCAATCCACAGCGAGCACTCTCTTTCCCCTTCGGGCAAGAGCAAAGGCAAGATTGGCAGTAACGGTGGATTTCCCCACTCCGCCCTTACAGGAGGTCACGATAACGGTTTTACAATTCGATGACGAAGACAAAGCAGTGCCGATCTCGATATCGCTCATACCCATTATCTCCCTTCTGCGAATAATCCTTTGGATATATTTTACCATAAAGTGCGCATTTTGTCAATGAGTATAGTCAATAATTACGGTCAGCATTTCAATTTTTTGCCAACTCTAACAAAAAATATTCGTTAAATAACCAAAAATAAGGGCATACACACTTGATTTTTAGCCCCGAATAAGTTATAATATCTATAATAAATTAAAAAATGAGCAAAACGGAGAAATTTCGACATGAAATTTGCAAACGAAAACGATAAGATCGAAATAATAAAATGCTGTGCTTTCTGCGAAAAGGCAACCCCTCTTGCGGGCGACGAATATGTACTCTGCTCCAAAAAAGGTGTTGTTGCCCTTACATATAAATGCCGTCGTTTTGCCTATGATCCCCTGAAAAGAATCCCCAAAAGAGCCCCTTCCCTTATGCGTCTTGAAGAGCTCTCGGACGAGCTGCCTGATGTATAAAATAAATAAAAATTGTCTCGTTTCAAACGAGACAATTTTTTTACGAGGGTAAATTGATTGCCGTAACTCCGCGCGTCATTTACGCACGGAGCGGCAGACAATAAGCCCTCATGAAACAAGAAAAGCCGAAAATGGGATTTGACAAAGTGGTCAGCCAATGCCAGCCCCCACCTTCGGCTTACATTTTACTGTTGCAAGCCATAGAAACCGTCATCTGCCAATTACGGTAGCGGTTCTTTATGCGTGGGGTACTTGGATACCCTTTGCCTATCTTCAGTATTGGTACTACTCAAGATAGAAGGCTTTGTTGTTCCACTTAAGAGAACTTCAAGTTTTTATAATCTTGCACAAAAAATACCGTGCAAGCAAAAGTGCCTGCACGGTGAAATACAAAATTTCATCACAATAAAACCTATATTTCGGAAAACTCTTGAAAAACACGGAAAAGTATGTTATGATACCTTTCGGGCGTCGGTTATCCGATTGTATAGGGGTGCTTGGACACTTCTGTGCAGGGCTATCGTATTGGTACTACGTTAGCCCGCCTTTTTTATTATACATTATTATTTGGCTTTTGTCAATATCTTTCAAAAATTTTGCACCATTGCCAAATTGCATATTCGCAAACAGAAAACGGCGGTCATTTGATCGCCGTTTTCTGTTAATCAACTATATCAGAACTGAAGTGCCTTTTCAATGTAGTCCTTCAGCTCGCCGATGGGCAGACGAACCTGCTCCATTGTATCTCTGTCACGGACGGTAACGCATCCGTCGACCTCGGAATCGAAGTCATATGTGATGCAGAAGGGAGTACCGATCTCGTCCTCGCGGCGGTATCTCTTACCGATAGAGCCTGCGTCATCGAAATCGACCATGAAGTATTTCGCAAGCTCGTCATAAACCTCTCCTGCCTTCTCGGAAAGCTTCTTGGAAAGAGGAAGAACAGCAGCCTTGAAGGGCGCAAGCGCGGGATGGAGATGAAGAACTGTACGAACATCGTTCTTCTCAGCGTCAATTACTTCCTCATCATAAGCGTCAACAAGGAATGCCAAAGCCACACGGTCAGCACCGAGAGAAGGCTCAACAACATAAGGAATATAATGCTCGTTTGTTTCGGGATCGAAATATGTGAGATCCTTGCCGCTGTGCTCAGCGTGTTGAGAAAGGTCATAATTAGTTCTGTCAGCAATGCCCCAAAGCTCGCCCCAACCAAACGGGAAGAGGAACTCAAAGTCAGTGGTAGCCTTTGAATAGAAGCTGAGCTCATCGGGATCATGGTCACGAAGACGGAGATTCTCGTCCTTCATGCCGAGGTTCAGCAGGAACTTATGGCAGTAATCCTTCCAATATGCAAACCATTCAAGGTCGGTATCGGGCTTGCAGAAGAATTCAAGCTCCATCTGCTCAAACTCACGGGTACGGAAAACGAAGTTACCGGGAGTGATCTCATTTCTGAAGGACTTACCGATCTGTGCAACGCCGAAGGGAAGCTTCTTTCTTGTGGATCTCTGAACCGCAGGGAAATTTACGAAGATACCCTGTGCGGTCTCGGGACGGAGATAAACAGTACTTGCGTTATTCTCTGTAACACCGATAAAGGTCTTGAACATAAGGTTGAACTTCTTGATATCGGTAAATTCCTTGCTTCCGCAATCGGGGCAAACGATGCCCTTCTCTGCGATATATTCGGACATCTGCTCAAAGCTCCAGCCGGCAGGATTATCGTCAAGACCGTTCTGGAAAGCATAATCCTCAATGAGTTTATCTGCTCTGTGGCGCGCATGACAGCCCTTGCAGTCCATCAGAGGATCCGAGAAGCCGCCAACGTGACCGGAAGCAACCCATGCCTCGGGATTCATGATGATGGCACTGTCGAGACCAACATTATATTTGGACTCCTGAACGAACTTCTTCCACCAAGCCTTCTTTACGTTGTTCTTGAATTCAACGCCGAGAGGACCGTAATCCCAAGAATTAGCAAGACCGCCATAAATCTCGGAGCCCGGGAAAATGATACCTCTGTTTTTACAGAGAGCAACGATTTTGTCCATTGTTTTTTCTGAATTTTTCATTTTGTAACTCCTATATGTCTTTTCAAAAATTTTTCTTTGTCAATTTGACACACGTCTGTAAGGTGCCATTGTACTGAGGCAGGCATTTGTATTTGGAATGAAGCAAAGTCTGCCGTCAATTGTTGAATATGTACCCGGCAGCTCAAGAGATACCGCCGTGAAATCGGGATAAGAGAAGATAAGATCGAGGTTTGAAGAAAGATCGGCTGCCGTAAAATCGGTAACTATCATCTTTTCCGCTTCCTTAAAGAGCGCCGCCGCCTTTGTGATATATTTAGGATCTGTCATTTTATTCATAACGGCGCGGGCAAAGCTGACCGTTGTTTTAAGACGCGAATTTGCAGTGCCTTCATATTTATCAAAGCGAAGGACCTGCAGTGCCTTCTCTCCGTCCAGATGCTGAACGCCCTCCGCGATATTGATATGAAGTCCGCCCTTATTATCATCATAAACCATATCGCAAGGAACATTGAAATTAACACCGTCGATTATGTCGATAACGCTTGGGAATTCTTCAAGGCTCACCACAGCATATCTGTCAATGGGAAGTCCCACAAGATCATGGACGGTATCAATAAAGCTGTCAATTCCTTCGTTCTCAAAAATATCTGATAGACATACCGTACCACCATCGCGGTTAATGATAGTACCCGGGCTGATAGCGGTAAAGGCAAATTCCTTTCTTTCCTTGCTTACGCAAACGAGAAGAATGGTATCCGCAGAAACTCTGCGGTACTCCCCATCGGTAACGAGCCCTCCGGGAAGCTTACCGGAATCATATTCCACGAGTTTTGAAACCGTTGACGGATCATAATAATCATAGAAGATATCGGGCGCATAATCGAGACCGACAAAGAGCATATTGAAGGAATTTCCGTCAAGCTCCGTCAAAGCCTCATTGCCCTTGTTCTCAACATAATCCTCACCGCCCGTCTGAACAGGATCGGGATCATCTCCGATCACAGCACCGACACCGATTGAATCAAGAACCATATTCACAACGAAGAAAGCGATTATGCCGAAAATGATAAGCGAAATTATAAACGTCAGAAGAAAATTTCTGAAGCCTGCAAGCAAGCCTTTCACCTCCGAGTCAAATAATATAGTATTATATAACAAATATTCAGATTTTGCAAGGGGATTGGCATAAATTTAACACTTTTATTACTTTTTAGCATAACAAAACCGCTTTCACGGCAAAAAAGGCAACAAAAACGCTAAAAACGGCACTAAAAAACTTTCTTGAGATGGCTTTCTCGAAAGGCAAAGGAGAAAAGAGATTTACAACTTTACCCATTCTAATTAGATATTTATCTAATTTTAAAAACGCATCTAATTTTTTTCTTATATATCCATCTTATCTAATAACCGTTTTAGATTCCAATAATACCTTAGCACCATTTCACTTCAATCCGAGAAATGAATAAGTCCCCAATTTTTGCGAGCGGAATGATTCTCAATGTAGTGACGTTTTACTGCATAAAAATGGCAATAAGCAATTAAATTTTTTGTTATAAAAAAATTTCCGACAAAATCGGTATAAAGAAACCGATTTTGTCGGAGTTTTTTATAGTTATTAACCTGCCATGTAATTGAAATATTCTTCCAGATCTTTAATAGTCATTCCGCTGCGAAACACTTTCAAATTGCCAAGCTTCTCTTCTTTCTCTCTCAAACACTTTACCTATGACAAAAATTTAGAGGTGAGAATTAACGAACAAATCATGAGATCCTTCGCCGAGTCTCAGGATGACAGTACTGTACTGTTCGTATTTTTTCTACGTTAATTTACAGTTGATTTAACGGTAGGAAACCAAGTTGGCGATCCCTTATTGTCATCCTGAATGAAGCATAGCGGAGTGAAGGATCTCATGATTTATTTGTTACTTCTCCCCGACAAATAAGAATTTAGCATACAAATTTAATTTTTAATACTGATAAACGCAAAATATTGAAGGGACTTTCACACAAAAAATTGTGAGAAAGTCCCTCTATATATTACTTTTTATCCGAACATTTCATTATAGCCGTTTATACAGTCGCGGATTATCTCGTAGGCTTCCTCGCGGCTGAAGAGAGATTTAACGGCGGTCTGCTTATTTTCAAGCTGTTTATAAACGCTGAAAAAGTGCATCATTTCGTCAAAAATATGGTGCGGCAGATCATCGATGGAATGTATATCACTGTAGCTGGGGTCAGAAAAAGGCACTGCGATTATCTTATCGTCAAGAGCTCCGCCGTCTATCATTCGCATTGCGCCTATGGGGTGAACGCGCATGAGGGTAAGAGGCTGTATAGGCTCGGAACAGAGAACAAGGACGTCAAGCGGGTCTTTATCATCCGCATATGTTCTCGGAATAAAACCGTAATTTGCGGGATAATGGGTCGATGTATAGAGCACACGGTCAAGCTTGAGCAGACCGGTCTCCTTATCAAGCTCATATTTACAGCGGCTTCCCTTTGAGATCTCAATAACAGCGGTAAAATCCTCGGGAGTTATCCTATCGGGGCTTATATCATGCCAAATATTCATATTTATCCTCTTTATTTTATAAAATCAAATTCAAAATCGTAAATCGAAACAGTGTCTCCGTCCTTTGCTCCGTGCTCTTCAAGCATTTTGATAACTCCGCCCTTGATAAGCACCTTCTGGAAATAGCTGAGCGACTCATAATCGTCAAAATTGATCTGCCCAAGCAGATTGAAGAGCCATTCGCCTTCAACAATAAAGGTGTCGTTTTCGCGGCGGATCGTTGTAACTCTGCCCTCATCCGATTTTGCATATTCGTCCTCGGGAACATAATCGCTTTCATAGATGGTGAGAGGCGGAAGAAGCTTAAGACGCTCGGCAACTCGGCGAACCATTTCATCAAGATTCTCGCCTGTGATCGCCGAAACATAGATCATTTCCCATTCATTATCGTCAACGAATTTTTCAAAGGCTTCAAGATCAACATAGTCCTCGTTTATCATATCCATCTTGTTAGCGACTATTATCTGAGGTCTCTTTGCAAGCTCCGGACTGTATTTTTCAAGCTCACTGTTGATCTGCTTGATATCCTCAATGGCATCTCTGCCCTCCACTTGCGAAATATCAACAACATGAATAAGCAAACGACAACGCTCAACATGTCGAAGGAAAGCATGACCGAGACCTGCGCCGTCTGCCGCGCCCTCGATAAGTCCGGGTATATCCGCGGCAACAAAGCCCTTTTCGTCACCCGTTCTTACAACGCCGAGATTCGGCGAAAGAGTTGTAAAATGGTAATCCGCTATCTTGGGCTTAGCGGCACTTATTCTTGAAAGAATAGACGATTTACCCACATTGGGAAAGCCTATAAGACCCACATCGGCAAGCATTTTAAGCTCAAGAAGGACTTCCTTTTCCTCGCCGAGAGTGCCGTTTTTCGCAAACATGGGAACCTGTCTTGTGGGGGTAGCAAAATGCTTATTGCCCCAGCCGCCTCTGCCGCCCTTACAGCAAACGAAGGGCTCGCAATCAGACATATCCTTAATGATCTTACCCGTTTCAACATCTTTAATAAGAGTTCCGGGAGGAACAAGTATAACGATATCCTCGCCATTGGCTCCGTGGAATTTTGCCCCCGAACCGTTTCCACCGTTCTGAGCAACGAATTTTCGTTTATAGCGGAAGGCAAGAAGGGTATTTGAGCCCTCGTCTATCTTAAAAATAACATTGCCGCCGTTTCCGCCGTCACCGCCGTCGGGACCTCCTTTGGCAACATATTTTTCGCGTCTGAAGGAGACCGCGCCATGACCGCCGTTGCCTGCCTTCAGATATATCTTTATATTATCTACAAACATAGATTTTCCTCTCTTGGATTATGCGTCCTCGCCCTTCTGTCTGATTATGAGACGAATGGGTGTACCCTTGAATCCAAAGGTATTACGCAGACAGTTTTCAATATATCTCTGA
>JAFTXK010000052.1 GCA_017461635.1 Clostridia bacterium
CGACCGGCGGAATCGGGAGGGAGCTTTGCAGGTATTTGCTTTCTCTCGGTGCTTCGCTTGTACTTGTTGACAGAGATCGGAAAAGATCGGATGAACTTCGCTCGGTTCTTAAAAAAGAATTTTGCGATGCACATATTGAACAAATAATTTCAGATATGGAAAATATGGATTCCGTAAAAGAATCTTGTTTGATTCTTGAGAGTATGGAAATATACGCTCTAGTTTTGAATGCGGGAGCATACAGCATTCCGAGACATAAATGCAGTACGGGATATGATAATGTTTTTCAGATCAATTTTATTTCACCGTATTATATGGCAAGGCGTCTCATGCCCTATCTTGAAGCTGTTGTTGCGGTTGGCAGTATTGCTCATAATTATTCGAAAACCGATCCTGATGATGTTGATTTTTCAAATCGCAAAAAGGCAAGTCTTGTATACGGAAATGCAAAAAGATATCTTATGTATGCTCTTCACGGGCTTTTTGAAAGCGAAGAGAAAGCATGCCTTGCGGTAACTCACCCGGGCATATCCTTTACAGGAATTACAAATCATTATCCAAAGCTTATATTTGCTATTATCAAGAATCCTATGAAGGTGATCTTTATGAAGCCTAAAACTGCTTGCCTCAGCATTCTTTATGGGCTTTTTGAGAAAACCGAAAAAGGAACTTGGATCGGTCCGCGAATATTCGATATATGGGGCAAACCAAAAAAGAAGGCTCTTAAAACCGCATCGGTTTCTGAACAGCAATATATTTTTGAAGAAGCAGAGAGAATTTACAAAGAATTGGAGAAGGGAAATGACAGATCTTGAAATGCTCATGAGAGCAAAAATGTATATGGACAAGCTGGCACAGGGGATAAATCCTATAGACGATACTACCGCGCCGGATGATGATATCATCAATAATGTCCGCCTTTCCCGTTGCTTTTTCTATGTTTCCGATGTTCTCGGCAGGGTTATAGAAAATGGAGGTACAGAGCCGAAAAAGAAGGTGAAAAGAATTGCTTTCGATCTTGGCAGTGTTGATATTGAAAAATTCGAATTTTCCGATTCACCTATCACTATTTCCGATCTGCTGAAACGCTTTGATACAATAAAAATGATCGAAAATATGAAAAAACCAAGCTCTACCGGTGTAACCGATTGGCTGGTGGAGATCGGAATGCTTACTATTATTGTTGACAGAAAGGGTGCAAACAGAAAATTCCCTACAGTGGATGGACAGCAGATAGGTATTTCTACAAAAACAGTAACGGGACAATACGGAGAATATACAAGTGTCGTTTATGACAGAAACGCCCAGCAGTTTATAATTGACAATCTCGGAGCGGCACTGGATTTCATTGAAAACAGAAAGAATAAGACCGAATGAACTATAAAAATATAAAGATAGGCGAATTTATCGACAGACCTAACCGTTTTATTGCCCATGTTCTGCTTGATGGCGAGGCGGTTACGGTTCATGTTAAGAATACGGGCAGATGCAAGGAGCTTCTGAAAAAGGGAAGTAAGGTTTATCTTTCGGAAACCGATAATCCCGAGAGGAAAACTAAATATGATCTTATAGCTGTCCAAAAAGTATATGATGACGGCAGATGCGAGCTGGTTAATATTGATTCACAGGCTCCGAATACAGCCGCATATGAGTGGCTAAAAAAAGGCGAACTTTTTTCTTCTTCGGCTTCGGTACGCAGAGAAGTTACATATGGTGATTCACGCTTCGATCTTTATATAGAGGATGGAGAACGCCGCGCCTTTATAGAGGTTAAAGGCGTAACGCTTGAGCGCGGCGGTTTTGCCTTGTTCCCGGATGCACCGACAGAGCGTGGCATAAAGCATGTCTCTGAACTTGCAAAAAGCATTGCCGATGGATATGAAGCCTATGTTTTATTTGTCATACAGATGAAGGGTGTGCATACATTCAGTCCAAATGATGAAACACATAAGGCATTTGGTGATGCGCTCAGAAATGCTTACAAGGAAGGCGTTAAAATTCTTGCATATGACTGTATTGTAACCGAGGCTTCAATTGAGATAGATCAAAAAATAAATGTAGAATTATGAAAGACTTTACTTGAAAAATCTTAAGGAAAACAGGTGCTATGTTTAGAGAATTAATAAGAAAGAACAAACAGATTTCGGAAAATGAGTGCATTTCAGTTCTTGAAAGCGAAACACGCGGTGTTTTGTCAGTGCTTGGTGATGACGATTATCCTTACGGTATGCCTATTAACCATTGGTATAATTCTGAGGATGGTAAGATCTATTTCCATTGCGGTAAGATCGGTCATCGGCTTGATGCTCTGAAAAGGCACAATAAAGTCTCCTTCTGTACATATGATAAAGGATACCGAGATGAGGGAGAATGGGCATGGAATGTGAGAAGCGTAATTGTTTTTGGAAAGATCGAGATCATTGACGATATGGACAAAATAATCGATGTTACTACCAAGCTAAGCCGTAAATTTACTCAGGATGAAGAATATATCAGAGATGAAATTGAAAAGCATGCTCATAAAACGCTTCTTCTGCAGCTAACACCGGAGCATATCTGCGGAAAGCTTGTAACGGAGGCATAAATAATTTAATCGCCGTTCGATTGATGATCGAACGGCGATTAAATTATTTGTGTTTTTTGATAAAATCAACGATTTCGGCAGGATCTTCAAGACTGTGGGGATGGTGCTCGCAACCTTTTTTCACTATGTACTTTATCGGTGCTCCCGCATCGGTATATGCTTTAATAAGTCTTTCGCAATTTTCGGTATGTGGAACAACGGAATCCGAGTCACCGCAAACTATAATGACGGGAACCCTTGATTTTATCAGCTCTTCAGCTTTATCAATGGGATTTTCGCTGAAGGAATCAATATCTCCCTCGGCAAAGCCGTAGACCGTCTTGCAAAGCTCAGTGTCATGTTCGCTTCCGCAGCCTTTTCCGAGCCCGAATGGCCAGCTTTTGAGATCAAGAACAGGAGCATCCAGATATAGGACGGAAATATCCTCGGGATACTTGATAGTATAATTTGCGGCATAAAGTCCTCCGCGGGAAAAACCGAAAATGTCGGCTTTTGGTGAAAGATCATATTCCTTTACTGCGAAATCATGGAATTTTTTCATCATTTCTATGGATTCAGGCGAACCGAAAAGATCCGAAATGCGGTAATACAGCACATTCCAGCCTTCCTCCATCAGTGCTCTGTCGGCATAGTCGAAGGCACCGAGAAATTCCGCTCTCCAAACCCAATTTTTACCTGCATTTTCGGGGCGGAGCAATGTTATCTCGTGTCCTTCAAATTCTCTTTTTAACGTTTCAAAATTCATGCTTTGTCAGATCCTTTCATTTTTCTTATAAAACCACTCGGACAGATGTTATGTCCGAGTGGAAAATTTATTAAAGCAATTCTTTGCGAAGCTCTTCGCCGGATTTCGGAGAAAAATATGCGGGAGGAACATCGAATATGGTTTTTGCTCCCGTGAAGCCCTCTGAATTCATTCTGTATACCGCTCTTGCACAGCAGATGAGGACACTTGCTGTGAATTCGGGATTAGAACCGAGGCGCAGGGAATATTCGATCATATGCTTTGTTTCGCCGTTTATGCCGGTCTCGCCGCTACGCATAACGAAACCTCCATGAGGAATACCGCTGTGGTCACGGATAAGCTCTTCTTTTGATATGAAATGAACAGTTGTATCATAATCCGCAAAATAATTTGGCATGGTCTTGATTTCCTGCTCGATCCTTGCCTTATCGGCATCGGGAGCGGCAACTACGAAGCATTCGCGAGTGTGCTTTTCTCGGGTGTTGAGCTCAGGATTTTCACCGCTTCTTACTCTTTCAAGGGCTTCGGGAACGGGAATTGTATACTGCTTTGCATCAAGCACTCCCTCTATCCTTCTGATTGCATCGGAATGACCTTGGCTTACTCCCTTGCCCCAAAAGGTATAATCCTTGCCTTGAGGCAGAATAGCACCGCCGAGCAGTCTCATAAGGCTGAACATTCCGGGATCCCATCCTGCGGAAATGAGAGCGGTCTTGCCGCTTTCTTTTGCGCTTTTGTCACAGTTCTCAAAATGCTCGGGTATCTTTGCATGAGTATCAAAGCTGTCAACGATATTAAAATATTTTGCATATTTCGGGCTTTGCTCCGGAAGGTCTGTGGCACTGCCGCCGCAAAGGACTATAACGTCGATCTCATCCTTCAATTCCTCAGCCTTGTCCACCGAGTAAACAGGGACATCCGGAGAGAGCGTTTTCAGAGAGGCAGGGTCTCTTCTTGTAAAGAAGGCTACGAGCTTCATATCGGGGCAATTGCGGAGCGCGAGCTCTGTTCCTCTGCCGAGATTGCCGTAACCGAGAATTGCGATTCTTATAGGATTTTTCAAAAATGTTCACCTCTTGCGGACTGGATTTATATTACTGTATAATTATACCACGCACAAAATAAAATTTCAATAGCACAGAAAAAAATACTTGAATAAATATTCGACAAAAAAATGCCGCTTCAGTGATCCCTGAAACAGCATTTTTTATAATTATGCGTGTATCTTTTTTGATTTTTTTACATCGTACATCAATCTGTCTGTAAGGATGAAAGCCTTATCTATGGCATTATATAGATAAGCAGATCAAAGAATATAACTATAAGATCGCTCACTATTGAAATGATATTGGCAAAGGTTTCGTTCATTATGTAGCTCATTACAAGATAGGTCAATTCTCTTTTTCAAAAATCCAAAGTGTTTCCGACTGGTCATCCATATCCTCAGAAAGAGGATAAACGCTGAGTCTGTATATACCGCCGTTGATCTTCGTATATGTTGTGCTGGGTATATAACCTTCAGACAGTTGTCTCTTTATAACATCATATTCAAGGAAGTTAAGCAAGGGTCTGTGATAATCGGGATCCACCAGCTCGTGAATATAACGCGAGAAGATCCTGCTGAAGCAACTGTCATCTTCAACCAAGTGCTTCAGATAAGCGGGCATGAGTATCGGCCTTGCAAAATCCGTTTTAAGGGTTACGCAATAGATACC
>JAFTXK010000053.1 GCA_017461635.1 Clostridia bacterium
CATTGTTGCAGAGGCGGTATGCAGAAAAATCAGTCTTTCCGACAGCGGCGGACTTCGCGCTCAGGCCATGATCGAGCAGGCTCACAAGCTTCTCGAAGAGATGACTGCTTTTCTTCCCGCGCCCTCGGAGGAGCTCCGCATGCGTGCAAAGACCATAACAAATCCCGGTCTCCTTGCGGATTTCATTGCCGCAAATGTTCTCGTTAAATACGAGGACAAACAGACCATTCTCGAAAAATTCGAGCCCATGAAGCGTCTTATGACACTGCTCCGCATAATGGAGCAGGAGATCGATCTTCTCGAATGTGAAAAGGAGATACACCGTTCTGTAAGAGCAAGGCTCAGCCGCAATCAGCGCGAATACTATCTGCGCGAGGAAATGAAGGTAATTCAGGACGAGCTCGGCGGTAATGAAGCTTCGGAGACCGACGAATATTATGACCGCATTATGGCGGCAAAGCTTCCTCCAGAAGTTGAAGCCAAGCTTCTGAAGGAAAACGCACGTCTTGCAAAGACCCCCTTCGGCTCTGCCGAATCAGGACTTATTCACACATATCTTGACACCTGTCTCTCTCTTCCCTGGGCGAAGAGAACCAAGGACAGGATCAATGTAAGCACCGCGGAAAAGATACTCAATGCGGATCATGACGGGCTTGAAAAGGTGAAGGAAAGGATCCTTGAATTCCTTGCTGTCAAGCAGCTTAATCCCGAGCTGAAGAATCAGATAATCTGTCTTGTGGGCCCTCCCGGTGTGGGAAAGACCTCAGTAGGTGCTTCCATAGCAAGAGCCATGAACCGCAAATATGTTCGCGTTTCTCTCGGAGGTGTCAGAGACGAGGCTGACATCAGAGGTCACAGAAAGACCTATATCGGTGCGATGCCCGGAAGAATAATCAACGCCATGGCGCAAGCCAAGGTGAAGAACCCTCTCATTCTTCTTGACGAGATCGACAAGCTCACCTCGGACGCACACGGAGATCCCGCTTCTGCTCTTCTTGAGGTACTTGACGCTGAGCAGAACTGCACCTTCAGAGATCATTTTATTGAGCTTCCATTTGATCTTTCCGAATGCATTTTCATTGCCACTGCAAATACTCTTGACACAGTTCCGAGACCTCTTATCGACAGAATGGAGATCATTGAGCTCAAGACCTACACCCGTCACGAAAAAGTGCAGATCGCGAAGAATCATCTTATCCCCAAGCAGCTGAAGAGACACGGGCTTACAAAGAAGATGCTATCCTTCTCGGAAAATGCTATCCTTGAGATCATTGATTATTACACCCGTGAGGCGGGCGTCAGAAATCTTGAGCGCACCATTGCAACACTTTGCCGCAAGGCCGCAAGGAAGATACTTAGCGAGGAAGGCACAGGCAGCATCAAGCTAACGGACAAGAATATTTCGGAATTCCTCGGTGCGAGAAAGCTTCTGCCCGACAGGATCTCCGAGGACGATCAGGTGGGCACGGTCAACGGCCTTGCTTACACCGAGGTCGGCGGCGACATGCTGAAGATAGAAGCCTCGATACTTGACGGAAGCGGAAAGATAGAGCTTACGGGCTCTCTCGGCGATGTTATGAAGGAATCTGCGCAGATCGCGGTAAGCTATGTTCGTTCGATTACGGGCGAATATCAGATCGAAAAGGATTTTTACAAGACCAAGGACATACATATCCACTGCCCTGAGGGGGCTGTTCCCAAGGACGGTCCTTCTGCCGGTGTTACAATGACCACCGCTCTCGTCAGTGCTCTTACGGGTATTCCTGTAAGACGTGATGTTGCGATGACGGGTGAGATCACTCTGCGAGGCAACGTACTTGCCATCGGCGGCCTTAAGGAAAAGACGATGGCGGCTTATTCCGCCGGGGTAAAAACTGTATTCATCCCTGCCGACAACATGAGAGATCTGCCCGATATCGATCCCGTGGCAAGAGAAAATCTCGAATTCGTTCCCTGCAAGCATATTGAAGACGTACTGAGCGGTGCGCTCAGAAAATAAAGACAAGGAGTGCTTAAAATGCCTCTCAACACACAAAATGTTAAACTAAGAATATCCGCGGGACAGCCGAAGCAGTTTCCGAGAGACGCTATTCCTCAGGTGACCTTTTCGGGTCGTTCCAATGTTGGAAAAAGCTCTCTTATCAACACTCTTCTCGGCAGAAAGAGCCTGGCAAGGGTCAGCTCTGCTCCCGGAAAGACTATCACTGTCAATTTTTATGATGTTGACGGTAAGCTTTTTCTGGTTGACCTTCCCGGTTACGGCTATGCAAAGCGTACCTTTACCGATAAGCAGCAATGGTCTGCTCTCACCGACGGATATTTTACAAATAATCCCAACATTGATCTGCTTTCGCTGATCATTCAGCTTATCGACATAAGGGTTGGAATTACTGCGGATGACAAGATGATGATAGATTTTCTCGCTCAAAACGAGCTTCCCTTCATCATCGTTGCCACCAAGGCTGACAAGCCCAACAAAACAGACAGAAAGAAAAATCTTGATGCTATTGCCGCTCATCCCAGCGTTCCCGAAGGCACGCCCATAATTCCCTTCTCTTCTCTTTCGGGCGAAGGCAAGCAGGAGCTCTGGCAGCAGATCGCTTATTTTACTGATATTAAATAATATTTTTGGGAGGGAAACATGCTTTCACAACTTCTTTCGGGCGATAAAGATGCCCTTATTTCCCTTTTACTCAGTATTCCCGTTATTCTCTTTTCCCTTTCCTTTCATGAGGCGGCGCACGGCTATATCGCTTACAAAATGGGCGATCCCACTGCAAAGAATCTGGGCAGAGTGACCCTCAATCCCATCAAGCATCTTGATCCCATCGGCGCGCTCTGCATGCTCATTTTCGGCTATGGCTGGGCAAGGCCCGTGCCGATAGTTACAAGAAATTTCGACAACCCCAGAAAGGGTATGGCTATTACGGGTATTGCAGGCCCCATATCAAATCTGATACTCGGGATCATCTCCACCGTTATATATGTGGCATTCAATGTCGGCTATCTTAAAGCCGCTTATTCGGTAATCAGCTCCACGCCTCTTTTCATCATCGAGATGCTTATGATGCTCTTCTATGTTTCCGCATTTTTGAATTTCGGACTGATGGCATTTAATCTGATCCCCGTTCCGCCCTTTGACGGCTCGAGATTCTTCTATTTCTTCCTTCCCGAAAAGCTGTATTTCAAAATCATGAAATATGAGCAGATAATTATGATCGTTGTTCTGGTTGGATTCTTTGCTCTTTCAAGAGCAGGCTACAGCCCGATCTCGATAGTTTCAAATTGGCTATTTGACACCATAGCTGAGCCTCTTTGGAACCTCGGAACAAAATTAGTTTTCGGATGGTGATCTGATGGAAGCTATCACATACAAGCTTGATGCATTTGAAGGTCCTCTCGATCTCCTGCTGAATCTTATCGACAAAAACAAGGTCAGCATCTCGGATATTCCCATTGCTCTTATCTGCGACCAATACATGGAATATATTACCGAGGCGAAGAACATGGATATGGAGATCGCCGCGGAATTTATTGTTATGGCAAGTGAGCTCATGCTTATCAAGAGCAAGATGCTCCTGCCCAAGATAACCGAGGATGAGGAAGACCCCCGTGCCGCTCTTGCCGATGCCCTGCTCCGCTATAAGCAGGCTAAGGAGGCTACAGTAATTATGGCTCCCCTTTATGCGACCTACAGCGGAAGAATGATAAAGGACACGGATGAGATTTCCTTTGACAAGACCGAGGTAAGCGACCAGAGCATTGACAGGCTCTTTGCCGCGATGAAGCATATTATCATGCAAAATACCGTTATGGAAAAGGCTGAAAAGACGCATTTTTCGCCTCTTATTCAAAAGCCTATAGTTTCGGTTGAGCTTAAGATCATTGAGATCCTTGACGTTCTCGAAACAAAAAGGGCGGCTTCACTCCGCGAGCTTCTTACGGGTGCGGAATCCCGCGCGGATCTCATCGCTTCCTTTATGGGCATACTGGAGCTTATCAAGGTCAGAAGAATTCTGATCGATGAAAACTTTACCGATGAGGAGGACTCGGTTCACGGCTCTGAGACCCTTCTCTATCTTAACCCCGACTATGCGGAGGAAACCGCAGAAGTTCAAAACTCTTAAAGAATGGGAGATACAACTGTGGAAAATGAAAACTCACCCGTAATCGGCAATATTGAAGCCGCTATTGAGGCGATTCTCTACGCCGCGGGCTATCCCATAAGCTATTCTAAGCTTTCCGACGTGCTGGGGATCGGCACGAAGGACGTTAAAAAGATCGTTAGGCTCATGGCGGACAAATATAATTCTGCCGAAAGTGAGCACGGCATTTCGCTTCTGACCTTTGAAGACAGCTGTCAGTTCTGCACAAAGGAGCAGTTCGCGCCCTACATAAGAGAGGCATTGGGAATACGCCGCGGCGGTAATCTTTCCGCTTCTTCTATGGAGGTTCTTGCCATTGTTGCTTATAACCAGCCCGTTACCCGTGCCTTTATCGATACCGTCAGAGGAGTTGACAGCGCATATGCTGTCGGGTCTCTGCTCGATAAGAATCTTATTGAGGCTTGCGGACGTCTCGATGCTCCCGGAAGGCCTATGCTTTACGGTACTACGGAGAATTTTCTGCGTGTTTTCGGAATCAATTCCCTTTCCGAGCTTCCCGAGGTCGGTGAGCTTCCCGTGGCAAAGGAAACCGTCATTATTGAGGGAGAACAGCAGGTACTGGACATTCCGATGCCCGAAAACAGTAACGCTGAAACATCCGTCGAGGACACAGAAAACGAATAAAAACGAATTTCAGCCGCCAAAGCGCGCAATAATATAAGGAAAGACGCGGAAAGGAGATCAAGGTGACAGGTCTTTGGATTACACTGGGAATACTTCTTTTCCTTACGCTCATTCTGTTCATCAGAATAAGGTTCATTATTGATTTTCACGGCGAGGATATCTGTCTTACTCTGAAGATCCTCGGTATTCCCATAAGGCTCATGCCGAAAAAGGAAAAAAGGCAGAGGATAAGGCTTTCCGATTATTCTTATAAGGCTATTCAGCGGCAAAGAAAAAAAGAAGAAAAGAAAAATGCCAAGGCGGCACTGAAGGCAGAGAAAAGGTCTGCGAAAAAAGCAAAAGAGCCGCCAAAAGAAAAGCAGCCTCTTTCTGATACTATATCGCTCATTGCCGAGCTTGTAAAATATCTTCTCGGAAAATTTTTGGGACATTTGCGCATTGACGTTACCGAGATAAAAATTGCTGTCGGCTCGGAGGATGCGGCAAGGACTGCCATTATGTATGGCATTATAAATCAAGCTGCCGCGGCTCTTCTTGATATCCTCGGCGCAATAACCAATGTTAAAAAGAACCGAAAAAACGAGATCGCAGTCTATGCGGATTTCACCTCCGAAAAGATAAAAGCGGATATCAACATCGGGTTCTCGCTAAGGATCGGGCATGTCTTTTCGATCGCAATCGGTACTCTTTTCCGATATATCGGAAATATGATAAAAAAAGCAAAATAACTACTATATTAAGGAAGGATTCAGTTATGGCAGAAACTAAAATTTCAGACGTTATCGCCACTTCTCTTGAAAATCTCCGCTCTATGGTTGACGCGAACACCGTTATCGGCAATCCCATCAACACCGAAAGCGGTACTACAATTATTCCGATC
>JAFTXK010000054.1 GCA_017461635.1 Clostridia bacterium
ACAACTTATGTTACTTTTTGTAAAAATCTGTAAGGTTGAAAAATTCAATTTTAGAATGATAAGCAATAATTTGTCGGTGAGTGAGGACGCACATTAGTATTCGCTAAATTATTGTTTAGAAGTTAAATTGAATTTTTAGAGATTATTCACTTGCAAACGGTGTAAAAATAGTATATAATAAACATAATAAGATTTTTAAGAAGAAACGGAAAGGAAGTGAATAGCTATGAACCTAATTACAGAACTTTCTGAATATCAAAAGAAAAAAGACTATCTTATCTGCGTTGACAGCGACGGATGCGCCATGGACACAATGGATATCAAGCATTTCCGTTGCTTTGGCCCCTGCATGGTAGAGGAATGGAGGCTGGAAGCATGGAAGGATGAAATCCTTGCTCGCTGGAATGAGATCAATTTATATACGATCACGCGCGGCATCAACCGATTCAAGGGTCTTGCCATGGCTCTGCACGAGATAAATGAAAATTACTGCCCAATTGAAGGGATAGACATCCTCCGACATTGGGCTGAGAACAGCCCCGAGCTATCAAATAATGCGCTGAAGAAGGAGATCGAAGAGCATGAGAGCTGCGCCGTATTAAAAAGAGCTCTTGCATGGAGCATGGCTGTAAATAAGGCTGTCAATGAGCTCCCCCGTGAGCTAAAGAAGCCCTTCCACGGTGCGGGCGAAGCATTGGCTCATGCGCAAAAATTTGCCGATGTTGCAATCGTATCCAGTGCCAATCTTGATGCAGTGATCGAAGAATGGGGAATACATGGCTTGCTTGAGCATACCGATATCATTCTCTCTCAAAATGCGGGAAGCAAGGCATACTGCATCGAGCAATTGGTAGCCAAGGGCTATGATCCGAGGCATGTTATTATGTGCGGCGATGCTCCCGGTGACATGCAGGCGGCAGAGAGCAACGGAGTTTATTTCTATCCCATCCTCGTGAAGCATGAAGGCGAAAGCTGGCGCGAATTTGTCAATACAGCCTGCGGCAAACTGATAGAGGGCTGTTACGGCGGCGACTATCAGGTATCAAAAAAGAATGAATTTCTGAAAAATCTTGGAGCATAAAAGGAGAATTTAACATGGTCGATTTGAAAGCAAAGCCTTATGAACTGAGCAGCTCTGACATTGACTGGGTAAATGAAACTATTGCAGGAATGACCGATGAAGAGAAGGTCGGTCAGCTTTTCTTCCAGCTTACTGCAGGCATGGATGAAGCGTATCTTCAGAATTTAATGGACAAATACCATCTGGGCGGTTGCAGATATAACAACATGCCCGGTGCGGCGGTCAGAATGCAGAACACTATATTGCAAAAGCATGCCAAAGTACCGCTTTTCATCGCCTGCAATACCGAAGCGGGCGGAAACGGTGCTTGCTCTGACGGTACCTACATTGGAAGCGGCATCAAGATCGGTGCAACGGGAAAAAACGAATACGCCCATGCCCTTGGAAAGTATTCCAACGAACAGGCGGCGGCTTTGGGCTGTAATATGGCATTTGCTCCTGTCTGCGATATTCATTATAATTGGGAAAATACCGAAGTGGTATCCCGTGCCTTCGGCAATGATCCCGAGCGCGTTGCCGAAATGAGCTGTGCTTATCTTGAGGGTGCGCATACTATCCCGGGCTTTGCCTGTGCCGCCAAGCATTTCCCCGGAAACGGTCTCGACTTCCGCGATGCGCATCTGGCAAATAACATAAATGACTTCTCCGAGGAAAAATGGATGGAAACCTACGGAAAGGTTTATAGAGACCTGATCGAAGCAGGACTTGACGCCATTATGGGCGGACATATCATGATGCCCGAATATATGCGCGCCGTAAAGCCCGGCATAACAGATGAGGAAATGCTCCCCGCAACGCTTTGCCCCGAGATCATGACCGGTCTGCTCCGCGATAAGCTGGGCTTTAACGGTATGGTGGTCACCGATGCCAGCCATATGGTTGCAATGACCGACAGAATGACCCGACGCGAAATGCTTCCCGCCTCCATCAATGCTGGCTGTGATATGTTCCTGTTCTTCAATGACCCCGATGAGGATTTCGGCATCATGCTCGATGCTTATCGCACAGGCATCATCTCAGAATCTCGCATGACCGAGGCACTGACCCGTATTTTAGGTCTCAAAGCACACATGGGACTTCACAAGAAGGCTAAGGAAGAACAAATTCCAAATACCGACCTTGCCAAGATCCTTGGATCAGAGGATATCCGTGCGGTAGCTGATGAGATCAGCCGAGACAGCATTACACTGGTAAAATACAAGGATGCGGATGTTCTGCCCCTTACACCCGAAAAATATAAGAGGATCATGATCGTTTATGTAAAGGGAGCGGCAGGAGCAATGGATGCGCTTGTGCAAATGGCAATGGGTGCGGCAGGACCGCAGAAAAATCCTGCAGAGGAATTGCGTGACCGTCTGATTGAAAAGGGCTTCGATGCATTTATCTACGAAAGTCCCATCGATAAGATGAAGAAGCAGATAGCCGCGGGCGAAAAGCCCAGCCTCAACATGTATTTTGCAGGCAAAAACGCCATTGAGGATTTCAGATCTGAACAAGATCTGGTAATTACGCTCTGCGATGTTGCAAACGGACGCCCCAGCTTCGGTCTTTCCAAAGGCGGCGGCGAGATCCCGTGGTATGTCTTTGAGCTTCCAGTTGTTGCCATCAGCGTAAACGCACCTACCATGCTGGCTGATATACCGCAGGTACGCACTTATATTAACGCTTATGACTCCAAGCCTTCAACCCTTGACGCACTGGTTGAAGGATTGATCTCGGGCAAGGACGCTTTCCGCGGTAAAGATCCTATCGACAGCTTCTGCGGTCTCTGGGATGCCCGCATTTGATGATCTCGTAAAATATTAACTTACCTGCATTATAGGGGTTGTCTCACGAATAGTGAGGCAACCCCTTTTAGCATATATTCATTATACCAAGCTTGTTTTTCTCAGTATTTTATTGCTGGCTGCTCCAAGACCTATGCTGAACAGCACTCCTCCTGCTAAACATAAAATAACATTCATGATTCCGGAATCCAGCGGTGTAAGCATCGGTATCATGGTGAATAACAGCATCCCTACACAAAGCGAACCAACGATCGAAAGCCAAGTCTTCTGTTTCGCCGCAACGCTCACGGCAAGATAGATCGGTACAAATACCGCAACCAGAAGTATCTTTGACAAAAGGCACATAACAATTCCGTAAATACCGGCTGTTCCGGTATCAAAGGGTAGCCCTGATATAGCTCCGCCGAGCATTGCGCCAACAAAAAATCCGATAAGCATACATGCCCCGCCCACAAAGCCTGCCAGAGTTTTTGATATGACATAATCACTCTTCTTTGCGCGAACGGTAAAAAGATTCTTTGAATATCCGCTCCTGAAATCCTCCGAAACGAAGAGGCAGACGAAAACAGCCACAAAGAAATAGAGCATATTGACATTGCACATGCCCGTCAGGCTCATATCCATCATCATGCCTTCACCGCTCACAGAGCCGATGGCTTGCCATGTGCTGTCAAAGCCTTCCATAACGGTCTCAACACCCGTTTGAGGATTTACGGAAACAGTGCCGTCCATCATCGTGGTCATCACGAGTATCAGTATCGGAATAACAAGAGAGATGCCAACCATGATATAAAAGAGCGGCATGGTAAACATTCTTCGGAAGTCTACGGACAGCATGCTTTTCAGTCTTTTTCCAAAGCTATTGCGCTCAAATTTCATTTCCATGTTATCTGACCTCCTTTTCATTCATAAGATCAATATAATATTCTTCAAGACCGATCTTGTCCGTTGTGATCTCACTGACCAAAATGTTGTTTTCATAAAGATAAGTAACGATCTCTTCGGGACTTTCAGCGTCATAAACGCGGATATATCCGTTTTCCTCAACCACACGGGAATATTTACAGCCGAGCAATGTCTTTGTTCTGTTCATATCCTTTGTCTGAAGCGCAACATAGGTGCGGCATCCAGCCTCCAGCTCCTCGGCAGTCATCTCTCTGATCATTTTGCCGCCGCGGACAATTCCGTAATGGGTCGCTATTTTTTCAAGCTCGCCGAGAATATGTGAGGAGATCACAACCGTACACTGATAGTTTTTGGTTATATCCGAAAGAACCTCTCTCATAATTCTCATACCGTCCGCATCAAGACCGTTGATCGGTTCATCCAGCACGAGCAGTGCAGGATTGCCGAGCAGAGCCATGGCAATGCCTATCCTCTGCTTCATGCCAAGGGAACAGTTTTTATATTTATTGGAGGCGGCACCCTCCATCCTCACTGTTCTGAGAACCTTTCTAACCTCATCATCGGCGTTTTTAATGCTTAAATTTGCCGCTTGGAGCATAAGGTTGTTCCAAACGCTGTAATTCGGGAAGCAACCTGGGGCTTCGATGAGAACCCCGACCCTTGCTCTTACATCGGCATCGGTATGATCCCTTCCAAAGAGCTTGATATTTCCTCCGCTCTGATGAATAAGACCGCAAATGATCTTTTCTGTTGTGGATTTTCCGCTTCCGTTCTCTCCGATAAAGCCGTATATTGCTCCCACGGGAACGGTCATATTAAGACCGCAAAGGGCTTGCTTTGCACCAAAGCTTTTTCTCAGATCTCTGATCTCTATTGCATTCATGTAAGACCGCCTCCTTTAATATACATCGCTTTTCGAGAGGATTTTTGTGCCGAGCACAGTATAAATAATTGACCATATTATGGAAACCGCAAGGCATATTATAAAGCTTACGGCTGTAGCGGAAAGGCAAGCGTAGACCGATGAACCGTAAAGGAATATATTAAGAGCGGAATTATTTCCGATAATCGCCGCCACACCTATTATAAGAATACCTGTTCCGAAAAAGAAGGAAGAAGCAATTGAAATACCGAAATATCTTCTGAAAATGATATTGAGGAAGGTATAAAGACTTGCCCATCCCAAGCTCATAACCATTTTGCCGAGAACTGCAAAAATAAGCGAAATTACATTGACCTCGAAGGATGCGCCTACAAGAAGACCGGCAATCACTCCGCCAAGAAGATAAGTGATGCACATGCAAGCCATAGAGAAAGCACCCACCAAAGCTTTTGACATCATATAATCCTGTTTTTTGGCATGAGTGGTGAAGAGCTGCTTTACATATCCGCTCTTATAATCGTGCCCGATGAATATCGAGACCATAATACCGCCGAAAATGAACACCATATTCATATTGGCATATTCGGCGATATCCGAAACAACATAAAGCGGTGTTTCTGCGGCAACGATCTGCCATGTGTTTGTATAAAGAGGAGCAACAACCCCTTCCGCATTCTCAATGCTCGTCATACCCAATATCATAGCAGGTATGATCGCGGCAATGGCAAGGAAGATATAATACATGGGAGTATGAAACAGACGGTAGAAATCAACTCCAAGCATCCCTTTAAGTCTCTGAATGAAGTCCGGAGATTCAAATTTAAGCTCACGTGCCTTTTCCATATTATTCTTCCTCCTTCCGAGCCGCTGTCCCTGACATCAGCTCAATATAATATTCTTCGAGACCGATCTTATTTTTCTTTATCTCGCTTACAACATGTCCGCTCTTAATGAGATATTCCACTATGCTTTCTGTATCATCCATGTCATATACGCGGAGATACTCGTCCTCTTCTCTGACATTATCGAATTTTGCTTTAAGTACGGCTTCTGCACCCTTCATATCCTTGGTTTTGACCGATACAAAAACGCGTGCCCTGCTTTCCATCTCCTTTGCGGAGATCTCCTGTATCATTTTCCCCTGACGGATAATACCGTAATGAGTTGCTATCTTTTCAAGCTCTCCGAGAATATGGGATGAGATAAGCACTGTGGTAGAATATTTTTGCGTGATATCCACAAGAATTTCTCTCATTATCCTCATTCCGTCCGTATCAAGTCCGTTGATAGGCTCGTCAAGAATGAGCAGGGCGGGATCGCCGAGAAGCGCCATGGCAATGCCTATTCTTTGCTTCATGCCAAGGGAGCAGCTTTTGAATTTGATAGAAGCAGAATCCTCCATGCGGACGATCTTCAGCACTCTTCTAATCTCCTCTTCGGGATTTTCAAGATTCAGATTGATGGCTTGCATCATAAGATTATTCCATACGCTTGAGCCCGGGAAACAGCCTGCGTTCTCGATCAGAGCGCCGACTCTGACTCTTACGCCCGCATCCCTATAGTCTCTGCCGAACAGCTTTATCTCTCCGCCGTTGGGAACAAGATGTCCGCAGATGAGCTTTTCTGTTGTTGATTTTCCGCTTCCGTTTTCGCCTATAAAGCCATATATCGCGCCAACGGGAACCGTCATATTCAGATCATCAAGCGCATACATTCCTCGAAAGCTTTTCGATAGATTTCGGATTTCAATAGCGTTCGATTCCATTATTTTATCTCCTTATATTTTATAAATTAATGCTTACAGCTGCTTTTTATTGCTGCCGATCAAGCTGAGGGATGATCGGGATAAGCCGATTTTTCCATTTAATAATAGATTATATCTTACGTTTGTTTGCGATTGTTTAGAAAAATGTTTAAGAAATGTTAAACCTCAAAAAAACAGGCTCTCTAAAAAGTCAATATTTATAGCAAAAGCAGAGGTCGATCATCTGCTTTTTTATTTGGGCATTTTTCACAAAATTTCTCAAAAAATTGCTATTTGAGAAAAAAGCAGCGATAAGCCTTATGGAGGACTTTTGAAAAAATTTCTGATCCGTACCGCAGTCGGTTGTCGAATTTTGTAAAAAGTTCTACTATATACATAAGGAGGGTCAAGACCATGCCCGAAAACAGCGTGATCTCAAAAAACATCAAAGCCTACAGAAAAGAACACGGCGAATCACAGGAAGATTTCGCCGCAAACTGCGGTCTCAGCACAGATTCAATCAGTCTGATAGAACGCGAAAAAACTGACCCAAAGCTAAGCACTCTTAAAAGCATAAGTGCTTATATGGGCTGCCGAACCTATCAGTTAATGCTGATCGAGGATGAGTAAAAACATTACGCCCATCGGGATATCTTTCCCGATGGGCGTAATTCATTTGCCGCTTTATATGAAATGCAAAAGTAACATCCGCTCGTAAATTTTTCCTTTTTGCGTATTGATGAGAAATCTGCCGCCCCGTGCGTTGACCAATGCACGGGGCTACTGATCTTCAGCCTTCCCCCAAGGGGGAATATGCCTATCATTTTTTATTTAAGCGCATCGAACAGGGCTTTGACCTCCGTCTGCCCCATTGTCATATCGGTTGCCATAAGCTCATCGCCTCTGCCAAGGTTGGTAATATCCCAACTGCCGTACCATGTAATCAGATAAACAAAGGAATACCCCTCTTTTACAAGCTCATAAAGATTGCCGTAAAGATCCATGCAGTTATAGAGCCTCTGCTGTTCCTCGGCGTTCTCGCCTTTAACTGTTCCTGTAGGTCCGAATTCTGTGATCGCACCCGGCTTTCCTGATTTTTCGGTAAGGCGCAGATAATTGTCTTCCTGCATGATCTCAAGATTACCGCTGCTGTACCAGTCAACTCCAACCATATCGCAGTATTCGTCTCCGGGATAGAGATATGTTGTACTCATAGTTTTGGTAGGATCATCATCTACATTTGCCGACCAGTTAGGCCCATAGCACCAAAGCAGATTGGTAAGTCCACATTCTACGGTGAAATATTCATAAACGTAATGCCAGATATCTATAACATATTTTGCATCAAGAGTAAACTCCTGCTGTCTTGTGCAGAACCAGAACCAATTTCCGTTTGCTTCATGCAGAGGTCTCCATATTATCGGAACACCGTTTTCCTCAAGAGCCTTGAAGAAGCGAGCGTTGATAGCCAGCTCATTTTTAAAGAATTCATTATATTCGGTTCCCTCTGTTAGAAGATCTTTAAAATTCTGCTCATAAGCCTCAAGAGTATTTACAGTTCCGAAATTTCCTCTTACTCGGTCATAATCTGTCTGTGAAGGATTTGCCCAGTGCGCGCTGGCAGTTATCATACCGCCGTCTGCCGCATAGTCAACAAGGTCGCAAATATATGAGCTCCACTGCACATCATTCGTTATCGTAAGGTCAATACCGTAGCATGCAAGGTCGATTCCGATAATACCGGGATTTTCCCCTGTAGCGGTCTTGAATTTTTCAATGCTGTCAGCAATAATACCGTCCTCTTCTCCGCCCTTAACCTGCTGACCTATAATGATCTTGCTGGGATCGTCATAGACCTGCTCGATAACGGTCATAAGCTGATCCTTTGTATAGATCTCTTTCTTTCCCGTGCTTGCCTCAAGATTATTTGCCGCCGTAATGTCACATCCGTCAGCGCCAAGCCCTTCTATATAGCTTCCCATAAAGGCTTCAACAGCAAGCGGAAGTGTATGCGCGCTTCCTTTGACGATAATATTACCATCCTCAATGGTTATGCTGTATTTATCCGCAATAAGCTCTGTGCCCTCGAAGATAATATAATGCCCATCCTCCAAAAGCTCTTCGGAAATCTTATAATCACCGCCAAAAGCATCGCAGAGCTTTTGCAGGATCTCATTTTCCACATCAATAAGACTGTTATTATAAAGCTTGAAATCGCCGATGTCAACACCGTCAACGGTTATATTGTTGAATTTATAAGTACCTCTATAGGTATATCCCGCGCCCGAGGGAATATTTACAATTTTTTTCTCGGGATCTATAAATTGAGTCTTAAAGAGCTCAATTGCATCCTTAAGCGCCTTATCACTGCCGCCGATAACAACTATCTTGTTGCCGTCTGTCTTGACAGTATAATCATAGTAACGCAGTTCCTCTGCGGCACTGATCGATTGCTCGCGCTTTGTCTCACCTATAAGGATCTCATAGGTGCTGTCATAATAGTCAGTCTTTACCGAAACCGATGCACCTGTGGCATCATTGATAGCCTTTCTCAGAGAGGTTGCGAGAGCTGTCACCTCCGGAGAGCTCGTCTCGCTTCTTACAATGACATATTCGGATAGATTGTCAATGGTCTTAAGTGTCACAATGCTTGAATCATCATTACCCCCTCTCTCACCGCAGGAAGCAAAAAGCGCGGTGACGAGGACAAGAACGAAAATAACGGGAAAAAGCCTTTTCATTTTCTGCTCCTTAATCTTTATATTAATCGTATATCGTATTCAGCTTTTCAAGATCGTAGAAAAAGCCATCATCCATAGCTTCTTTAGCCTTGCCAAGTGAATAGATCGCTCCATATCCCGGCGTCCATGTAAGAACATAGGATATCTTCAGTCCTCGGCGCAAAAGAGATTTATAAAGCTCCAGCATATCCACAGCGCTGAATAGTTTTTCCTGCTCACAGACGGGAGCCCCTCTGGGAACTCTGATATTACCTCCCGGACCGAACTCTGTCATGGCGCAGGGCTTTCCGAGGCTCATGATATGATCATAGGAATGATACTCATTCATTATCTCGCACTTGCCGCCTGTATACCAGTCAACGCCCACAATATCAACATATTCGTCACCCGGGTAGTAATAAAGAGCATCCTTTATCGATCCGCCGCCGTTGTTTGGACCGTATACCCAAATAAGGTTTTCTATCTTCATTTCGTTTACATACAGATTGTAAATATATTTCCAAAGACGGATGAGATAATCCGCCTCTATCCACTCTCCTGTAGGGCCTGACTTCGCCGTGAACCAGAACCAGCTTCCGTTTGCCTCATGGAGAGGTCTCCATAGAACGGTAACACCTCTGTCGGAAAGCTCCTTCATAAACCTTCCGTCGGCAATAAGCTCTTCCTTGAATTTCTTATTTATTTCAGAGCCCTCTGTAAGAAGCTCCTCCCAATATTTCGCAGTACCGTCACCGAAAAGCCCACGGCAACGATCACCGTATTCGGGCTTATGCGTTGGATTGCACCAATGAGAGCTCATCGTAACTATCCCGCCCTTTTCCGCAAAAGCTGTCACCTCATCCAGCAGAGTGTTCCATCTTTCCGAGCCTATCTCCACAGTCATCAGATCAAATCCGTAGCATGCGAGATCGATACCGAGAACAGCGGGAAGTCTGCCTCCCGTAGCCTCCTTGTACCTTGCAAACATATCGCTCGGAAGTTCTCTTGTACGAAGCTGCTCGCCCACAAGAACAAATCTGCTGTCCTCGTATGCCTTTTCGAGCACCTTCATAATTTGCTCTTGTGTCTTCATTTTTTCTCCTTTGCTTTTTTCTTTGATACAATAATTACAACTATCACCGCCGCGACTATCACTACTGCTGCCGCGACAATAATTATGGGAAGCATATCAGATCCGCCTGCGCTTGAATCGACATCATTCTCATTAACGAACTGAACCTCGGGAGCAGTTGTAACGTTCTCTGTCTCGCTCTCAGATTCCGGAGCGGCAGTCGTTTCGGGCTCTGCTGTTGTTTCGGGAGCTTCGGTTGTTTCAGGAGCTTCGGTTGTATCTGCAGTTGTCTCAGGAGGATTGCAGGTAATGGGCTGGGGAGTTGCGGTTGCAATATCATAGAAGGTCTTGCCGTTCTCGCTTGCATATGTTTCAGCAAAGGAACCGGGTGTACCGTATACATTCGCAAGATTGAGTGTTATATTTTCTTCAAATACAGAAGTGCCGATCTTAGTTACCTCGGGGCTTATAATGATATTAGCAATGAGATAGTCATATGCGAATGTCCAGGAATTAAGCTCATGTACATTTCTGATATCGAGAGTACCCTCGATAGGCTCATCACCCGAGCGATAGATAGATTTCAGATTATAGCATTTCTCAAATGCCGCATTGAGGATCTCAAAGCGCTCGGAAGCAGGTATCTGCACAGTTTCAAGGTTTGAAAATTCGCAGAAGGCATACTTACCTATCGAGGTAATATTATCGCTCAGCACAATGTGCTTTACCTGATCCTTGATCTCAAACCAAGGCTGTGTCTTCGAACCGCCGCCGTAATAATTTATGATATCATCGATCTTACCCGCGCCGTGAACCGTAAGTATGCCCGTAGCCGCATCAAAGCTGAATACGCTTCTGCCGCCGCAGGCAGGAAGATTAGGATCGACATATACCCAGAATTCATGCTTGATAGACGGATTTTTGCTGCTCTGTATATTGAAAAGATTGGTTTTCGCA
>JAFTXK010000055.1 GCA_017461635.1 Clostridia bacterium
ACAAGAAGCGCTCTCCAGAATGCTTCCTCTATTGCAAGCGTTGTCCTCACAACAGAGGCAGTTGTTGCAGATCAGAAGGAAGAAGCTCCCGCAGCACCTGCCGCAGGCATGGGCGGCGGTATGGGCGGAATGTACTAATACCACATTTATAAATAATAACAGGCTCGAATACGTTTGTATTCGAGCCTTATTATCTTAAAAAATACGTTAAGCGAAATGAAATTTTTGACATGTTTTTTCCTTATGCAACCGTCGGTTGCTAAATTTTAAAGCGAGATTGGTAGACATTTTTATGCTTTTATGGTAAAATAGACACATAAAAACTATTGGAGGATGCCAAATGAATCTCGGTCAAAGAATATACGAGTTGCGAAAGACAAAAAATCTATCTCAGGGCGATCTTGCGGATATGCTGGAGGTCTCACGTCAGTCGATTTCAAAATGGGAAACGGATACATCGATTCCCGAGCTTGATAAGCTGATAAAAATGAGTGAAATATTCGGAATTTCACTCGATACACTGGTCAAGGGCGAAGCTGAAACAGAGGTAGAAAAAGAGAAAACTGCATCTTCTCCCGAGCCGCAAAAAATCATTTATAAGGAAGAACCAAAGGCGAGCGTTAATCAAACGCAGAGAATAATAGGAGCTATACTGCTTTGCGCGGGTATATTGGCTTTTCTGCTGTTCTCGGTTCTCGGAGGTATCCTTTCGGGACTGCTGTTCTCTTCCCCATTCATTGCCTGCGGAATTATCTGTCTGGTTTTCAAAAAGCGTGCGGGGCTTTGGTGCGCTTGGGCGGTTTATTTTCTTATTGATGTATATTTGTCCTATGCAACAGGGATTCAGAGAAGCAAAATTCTGCTGACAAATATATGGACCGAGGAAATGAATTTTAACATTCTTTATTTCTCATGGGTATCCTTTATTTGCCTTGCGGCACTGATAATTGCGACACTTATCAGCTTCCGCAGATATATTTTCAAGCCTGATGCAAAGAGAGTTATCATTATCTCTGTGATAATTTTGCTTGTAGTAGTGCTATTTATCTTATCACTCTCATACGGCAATATGATAAGCAAAAAATTTGAAAACAGAGAATATAGCTCAATGATAGCCGAGATCAGTTTTTACCGTTTCATTTCATTTATCTATGATTGGACAAAAATCGCAGCTTTCACTATAATTGCTGTCAATATTTTAGGTTTTATCAGATATAAAAAGGAGCTGAAAAACAACTTATAATGAAAAGACGAATTTGGGTATGATTTACAATCGACCTTCGATATACAAAACAATAATAAAAGCCAAGGGCAAAACTCATAGATTGCCCTTGGCTTTTATTATTGTTACACAATTCGGTCTCCATTCGTTAATGTATGAAGCGACCACTGCAGATTTATTATGTATTTTTCATAATGATCGAACCGACACATTCGCTTACATGCTCGCAGGCATCAGCACAAGCCTCAAAGCAATCGTATATCTTATACCACGAAATAGTTTTAAGAACATCGGTCGAATTCTTTGTGAGCTCATGCATTGTGGAGAGATAGAGCTTATCGCAATCCTCCTCAACATCATTACATTCGATAACGAGGGAGTGAATCTTCTTTGACTTCTTGAAGTTTTCGAACTCGGTCATGATCGCACAAAGCAGATCGCAGGCTCTTACAAGATGCTTTGCATAGTCGATTGCGGCGGGCTCTATCGTCTTGATATTGTATATATAGAGCTTCTGCAATACTTCTTCGAGAAGATCAAGTACGTTGTCGAGCTGATGGCTCATCATATCGAGATCCTCACGGTCAACGGGGGTCACAAACGCTTTTGCGAGAGCTTCGTTCATCTCATGCTTCTTTATATCCGCACTGTGCTCAAACACGTGCATTTCTTCAAGCATCTTTTCGATTTTATCTGCATCATAGTTTTCAAGGCACTTAACCAAGTAAGCTGCCGCATTCTTTGCAAGTGCAGTACACTCAGCAAAGTTTTCATAATAGAATTTATCACCTTTAGCCATTTTACATATTTCCTTTCAATTAGTTGAAGATAAGTAAGAACAATTTTGTTACAAGGAACGCAAGAAGTCCACATCCGGGGAACGTAAGTATCCACGTCATAACCATTTCCTTTACAACGCCGAAGTTGATAGCCGATACTCTCTTTACAGCCCCCACACCCATGATAGATGTTGTCTTTACGTGCGTTGTAGACACAGGGAGACCGCAGACTGAGCAGAACACAAGTGAAATCGAGGATGCGATATCTGCCGAGAAGCCCTGATATTTTTCGAGCTTTACCATATCCATACCAACAGACTTTATGATCTTCTTGCCGCCGATCGCCGTACCGCCTGCCATAACGAGTGAACAAACTACCATGAGCCACATCGGAATAGCAAAGGTAGATGCGGCAGTGCCTGCGCCTTGCAGAGTGAACACGCAAAGCAGGATGATACCCATAAATTTCTGACCGTCCTGCGCTCCGTGCATAAACGCCATTGCCGCGGCACCTACGATCTGAGCCCCCTTGAAAAAGGGTTCTGTTTTCGGTCGGTTGGCCTTATAACATATCTTAGTTACGAGCTTGCATATTAGCCAAGCCAAGCCGAAGCCTAAAACAACGGAGATCACTATACCGTAAACGACCTTAAGCCATTCGCTCCATACGATAGCACTGAGACCGTTCAAAGCCATAGCACCGCCTGTGAGACCTGCGATAAGCGCATGGCTCTCGCTCGTTGGAATACCGAATACCCAAGCAAGTGTTGCCCATATAACGATTGCAAGCATTGCCGCACACAAAACGATAATTACGGTTCTTCCGGGATTATCTCCGAAATTCACCATACGAGTGATCGTTACGGCAACCTCATTACTGATCTTCGTCATGATGAAAACGCCGAGAAAATTGAATACCGCCGCCATCAGTATTGCAGCCTTTGGCGGCATGCACCTTGTTACAACACAGGTTGCAATGGCGTTTGGCGCATCCGTCCATCCGTTTACCAATATAACACCAAGCGTTAGTGTTACGGCAATAAACAACAGCGGGTTTGCCATCATTTGACCCCAAAATTCTAAAAATTCCATAGATTACCTATCCTTTATATTTTTCCCAAGCATCATGCGCTTGATTTTATATATTTTATCAGTTCTATGTAAAATCCACTATCACATGTATGTAAAGAAAATGTAAAGTCGAGGCTTAAAAACTGTTGCCCACAGATTGGAACATTAGTTATAAAAGAGCTTTTACATCTGCTTATTATTTATATGATCTTTTGGTTTCTCTATATATCTTCAGTATCTTTCCGAGGATGTCGTTATGGTCGAAGTCCTTATGATAGACCACGTTGGTTTCGCGGATCATGCTGAGATTTTCGATGGGAAGGACTGTTATCTTCCCTTTTAGGACTTCATCCATACATGCACTTTTTGCAAGAATGGACACGCCGAGATTCTTTCTGATAAGATCCTTGATGGTTGCAATGTTATCAACCTCAAGCATAATATCAAAATCTGTTATACTTTCGCCTATTCTTTCAAGCTGTTGCTCAAACTGTATTCTCGTTGCCGACGAGGGCAGACGAAGTATCATTTTTTCGCGGCGAAGCTCACGCAGAGTTACCATTTCTTGCCTAGCAAGGGGATTTTCATTGGCAAGAACACAGACAAGATAATCGGTATCAAGCATAAGCGATCTCAGCTCTTTTCCCGAAGGTTTTCCGTCAACTATTGCCAGATCGAGCTCATAATTCTCAAGCATATTATAAAGATTAGTTATGGGCTCTGTTATAATCGTTATGCTCGCGCCTCCCGATTCGCTTCCGTATTTTGCCAAGACCTCGGTGATGAGATTACTCTCCGCGGTATGGGTTATACCTATGCGGACATTGGAAAGATGGCGATCGGAATCCGAAAGCTCACCGATCAATTTATCGTTGATCGCATTCATTCTCCTTGCGTATTTTACGATTATTTCCCCATCCGGGGTCAATTTCAGCTCTCCCTTTCCGCGGACGAAGATCTTTTTATCAAGCTCAGCTTCAAGGGCGCTTATATGGTGGCTTATGGCAGGCTGGGTAAGAGAAAGCTGCTTTGCCGCCTTCGTAAAGCTTCCGAGATCAGCAACAGCCAACAGAGTTTTTATTTTTATATCTATCATTGAACCGCTCCTATAAATATTTTTTATATCCCGAAGAAAAATCATAATTTGACTTTATGATAAAAATAGTATATCATATTATTAGGAATTTTGCAAGAGCCGAATCAAAAAAATTCATTCGGCTCTGATTATTTTTTCGGGAGGTGCTTTGTTGCTTAATTCACTTTATGAAAGGATCGGTGAAAGTGCGCCGGGGGCGATCATAATCATCTCGGTGGCTCTCATGATCTTCTTCGGCTTCGCTATGACGCGAATAACCAAAAAGCTTCGTTTGCCGAATGTTACGGCATACATAATCGCCGGAATCATTATAGGGCCGAGCTGCCTTGACCTGATACCTGCGGAAATAATTTCGGGCACAGACTTTCTTTCTGATATTGCCCTTGCCTTTATCTCCTTCGGTGTCGGTGAATTCTTTAAAATCCAAAATCTGAAAAAGAATATGGTCAAGATCATTATCATAACCTTGCTCGAAGCCTGCATTTCTTCAATTCTTGTATTTGCGCTGCTTCGCTTCGTTCTGAAAATGAATTTTGTCCTTTCCCTTGTGCTGGCGGCTCTGGCTTCTGCTACCGCGCCGGCTTCAACTATTATGACTATCCGTCAGACAGGCGCGAAGGGTGATTTTGTTGAGACGCTTTTACAGGTCATCGCCCTTGACAATGTGGTTGCGCTCCTTGCTTACAGTATTGCCATTTCGGTTGCCCTTTCCTTTGGCGCTGAGAACAGCGGCGGCTTCGACATATGGGTTATTCTGATGCCGATAGTTAAAAACATGATCGCTCTTGTTATCGGTGCTGCTCTCGGATTTGTTATGAAATGGCTTCTTTCGAAGAGATCCAGCGATAACAGACTGATAATTTCGGTTGGTATAATGTTCCTATTCTGCGGAATCTGCGCCGTTATGGACGTTTCTCCCCTGCTTGGATGCATGATGATCGGTGCGGTATATACCAATCTTGCCGATAATAACAAGCTATTCCTTCAGCTCAGTTATTTTACGCCTCCCCTCCTTCTGCTCTTCTTCGTCCGCTCGGGTCTCAGCTTTGACCTCAGCGCGCTTCTCGGAAGTGCTTCTTCTGTGGGAATTGCGCCGCTCTGGGCTGTAAGTATCATTTATTTTGCCATTCGAATGGCAGGAAAATACGGTGGAACATTCCTTGGCTGTACCGCGGCTAAAAAATCTAAGGAAGTCCGCAATTATCTCGGACTTGCAATGTTCCCGCATGCCGGTGTTGCTATCGGTCTTGCCGCCATGGGTGCACGTACACTCGGCGGAGATACGGGTTCACTGCTCCAGACTATTGTTCTTGCCTCCAGCATCATGTATGAGCTGGTTGGCCCTGTATGCGCAAAGTTTTCTCTTCAGCTTTCGGGCTCATATTCGAATAAGATCGAGGATCTTGCCCCAGTTGAAACACATACCGATGACGGCAAACAGAAGACCGATGTTGAAATTCTTATCGAAAGAATACAGAAGATACAAACAGAGCTTCCGCCCCATGTTTTCGATGAGCAATCCGAAGCTGAGCGTGCCTTTACAGAGGCCGCCGAAGAGCATTTCAATTCTATAAACTATCCACGCGGCAGACGCGACCTCAGCCGCAAAATGTAATTTATAAAGGAGATTTGAGACTATGAATTTTATTGATCCCATTGCAAAGCTTCTGGGGGAATGGTCCTATGAGCTTGGAGCTCCCGCAGTTCTTTTCCGCCTTGCCATTTCCATGATCTTCGCATTTATCATCGGATGCGAGCGAGCAAGCAAAAGGCACGCAGCAGGACTGCGCACCTTCATAACGATATTCTTGGCTTCCACGATGACAACTATGATAGACATCTATCTCAATGCGGCATACGGTATTTCATCTTCCATGCTTTCTGCCGCAACCGTTATCGGAATTGCCATAATCAGCACAAACTCCATTCTTTACAGCTCAAAAAATCAGATCAAGGGTCTTACGACCTCGGCAGGTCTATGGGCTTCGGGCATTCTCGGAATGACCATCGGCGCAGGCTTTTATACCGTTTCGGTTATTGGTTACATAGCTCTTATCTGCTGCCTTTCCTATTTCCCTTCATTCGAATTTTACCTGAAAAATCGCTCCAATCACTTTGAGGTTCATCTTGAGCTTGTGAGCAAGAGCAATCTTCAGGATTTTATCACTACCATAAGAAAGCTGGGGCTCAGAATCGACGATATTGAGGCGAACAACGCTTATCTCAGCTCGGGTCTTGCCGTTTATTCTGTTGCCGTGACTATTATCAGTCCCGAGCTTAAGAAATATAAGACTCACAAGGAGATCATACAGGCTATGAGCACCCTTGATTATGTTTACTACATTGAGGAAATGAATTAACGCTTTTTTATCGCAAAGGAAACGCTGAGCAATGCCGCCATGATGCAGAGCACCGAAATTTCGGGCAGCCATTCTATAAAAGGTACTCTCGGCTCAGCCAGAATATAGATCTGCATGTCTTCAACAAATATATGATAAAGAAGCGGCAGACCGAAGAGCGGATAGAGAAGATATTTTGTCTTTATCACGCCGAAAACCGTTAAGGAATAGATCAAAAGCACTGCGATATAGAGGATTATGCAGAGAATAGTATGTATTCTGCTCTCAAAGCTGAGTGCTTTGATAATGAAGAACACAACTCCCATAAGCACCGGCAATGCCGTTAGCTGTGGGAGTTGTTCTCCGCAAAATATAACAGCTGCCGAGAAAATTATTGCCGCAAAAACGACATTTATCAGGTGCACCCAAAGAAGCTCGCCATCGAGTTCTCTGCCCCAAAAATAAATTATCCTTATAACTGCCCCCGCCAGCATGAAGATCACCGATATCCATGCCGACGGGCTTTTTCTTTCGATGAAGTAGAATGTTTTTTTCACTTGATCACCTTTTTCTTCTTCCAGATTCCCGTAAAATAGAACACAAGACCTATCCAGAAGGGTGTAAAGCCCGCGAGAGCGTCACCGAGCCAGAAGCCGTAATGCTTCATATCAAGAGCAAGTCCAAAGAGAAGCGCAAGTCCTATACGGAGGACTATGCCGTCAAGAATGGCGGTAACGAAATTGATCTTTGTATTTCCGCTTCCGTTGATAAGAGCGTTCATTATTGCGCGCATTGCGCTTCCGAAGAAGAGCATGACAGCAATCGGAACATATCTCGCTCCGATATCAAGGATCTTGTCGGCTTCGCTTTCGTTGCTCTGATCGATAAACGCCGTAAATATCTGATCGGGGAAAATGCATATTATGACAGAAAAAGCAAGTGCAACGGTTAGAGTTATTATTGCAAGGCTTCGGAGTATCTTTTTTACGCGGTCAAACTGCCCTGCCGCTATATTTTGACCCACCATGGTTGAGCCTGAGGTATTCATTGCGGCGGAAACGAGATTGCTTATGCTTGATATCTTATTTGCAATGCCTGCGAAGGCTGAGATATCTGTACCATAGGAATTTATCCAGGAATTGACGAATAGCTTTGATATCTGAATCGAAGCGGTCTTTATTGCCATAGGAGTGCCGAGCTTCAAAAGATCGCCAAGCATTTCCCTATCCCAATGAACAAAATCGGTAATTTTAGCTTCAAGATCAAATTCCGCGCGCTTTTTTATAAGGAATACGGCACAGCAAATAAAGCTGACAGCCTGACTTATGACGGTTGCCAGAGCCGCGCCGCCCGCCCCCATATCCATTCCCATAACGAAGAGAATATCAAGGACAAGATTCAGCACTGCGGCGATACCTATGAAGATAAATGGATGCTTTGAATCGCCCATGCCGCGCAATATAGCACTGACGATATTATAGCCATAGATGAAGACCAGACCTATCATGCAGATAACGGAATATGCCAGTGCTTCATCACGGGAGGCATCGGGCGTGTTCATAAGGTCAAGGATCTCACCGCGGAAGATAAGTCCGAGAGCACTGATAAAAACTGAGCATAAAAGAAGGAAAGAGCTCATCGTTCCAACGAATTTGCCCAGCTTCTTGCGCTCTCCCGCGCCGATATATCGCGCTATCAGAACCTGTCCCGCATTTGAAAAGCCCATTGCGACAAAGGTCAGGAAAGCAGAAACGTCACCGCCTACAGAAACGCCCGAAATTCCTTCAAGCCCCAGCTCCTGCCCGACAATGACCATGTCCACCATGTTGTAGACTATCTGAAGAAGATTCGAAAGAAACAGCGGCAGAGAGAAAACAAGTAGCTGCTTCATAATATTTCCCTTTGTAAAATCCTTGATCTGACTGCGATTCATATGTAACTCCTAAATAAAAACTACTATTATTATACAACTTTCTTGATGAAAAATCAAGAATAATGCTGAACAATAATTTTGCAGACTAAAAAAGTAAGTTTACTCACTATGAGATTCTTCGCTAAATTATTTTATATATATTATTTTATAAATCTCATCGAAAAAAATCCGATGGCGTTCGATCAATTCGCCATCGGATGATTGTTTATTTAATTTTTCTAAGCTTCATGAGATAGACGACAGCACAAATAATAAAATCAAAAACTATAAGCCAATAGAGCATCGACTGAATAAAATTAAAAATATCATATGCGTCATTCATTGCCTCAGCCGTATATACCACCGCGGGGTTATCCTTATCCATTTTACTTTCGCTTGTAAAATCTATCGAATATATAGTGCTGTTTGGAGTATAACCGAAAACAATATCTCCGTTTTCATCACGTCGCGCAAAAGCAGGTTCATCGTCTCCGAATATTGGATCAAACTTATCATCCAAACCAACAGTTATTTCAGATGACTTGCTAACCTCGTTCACAAAAGCCTGCAGATCCTTATAATTATCAAATGA
>JAFTXK010000056.1 GCA_017461635.1 Clostridia bacterium
AAATAGAAGTAAATATATTATCCTATAAAAAATGCCGATATATATTCTGTTTTGGTCACAAAAAAACAAAAAAAGAGCTTATTATACTATTGACCTTGAAGATTAATTGTGATAGAATAAAACCCATATAAAACGAATCTCTGAAGGAGAACAACACTATGGCTAATATGAAAAAAGAACAGCTTGAATTTCTCGATTGGGAATTCGGCGTATTTCTGCATTTTGGAATAAGAACCTTCAACGAGGGTCACAGAGACTGGGATATGAAGAATATGGAGCTTTCCAGCTTCAACCCCACAGAGCTTGACTGTGAGCAGTGGATCAGAACAATCAAGGAGGCAGGGGCAAAATATGCCATTCTCGTCTGTAAGCACCATGACGGCTTTGCAAACTGGCCCTCCGATTACACCGATTATTCGGTAAAGAACACACCTTGGAAGGACGGAAAGGGTGATATTGTTAAGGAATATACCAAAGCCTGCAGAAAGTACGGACTCAAGGTCGGTCTTTACTATTCACCGGCGCAATTCGGTTCTTCTGATATGAACGGCAAGGAATATGATGATTATTTTGTCAATCAGATAACAGAGCTGCTCACAAATTACGGCAAGATCGATTACATATGGTTTGACGGCTGCGGAAGTGAGGATCACAAATATGATACCGACAGGATCGTTGCTGAGATAAGACGTCTCCAGCCCGGAATTCTCATCTTCAATATGTGGGATCCCGACACAAAATGGGTCGGCAACGAGGCAGGCTGTGCACATAGTCCAAATAAGCTGACTGTAGGTGCTCTTGATTTTTCAATAAACAAGGATATCGAGGATCTTCTGGATGAGCCCAGATTCCTCCCTTCGGAATGTGATTTCAGAATGAGATCTCTTAACTGGTTCTACAGTGAAAAGGATGAGGACACCGTAAAAAGCCTTGACGAGCTTATGGGACTTTATTATTATTCGGTGGGCAGAAGCGCAAACTTCCTTATCAACATAGGCCCCGACCGCCGCGGACTTCTTCCCGAAAAGGATTCAAAAGCTTTGCTTGAATTCGGCAAGAAGGTCAAGGAGCTTTTCTCAGACAGTCTCGAATGCGATAGCGAAAAGGATGGCAAAATGCTTACGCTTACCTTTGAAACTCCCCAGCTTGTTAACCATGTTATTTTGACCGAGGAGATCGATCCCAATTGCGAGATAGAAAGCTATGAGATCAGAATTGCCCCCTACCCTTACGGCAGACCTGTCACGGTATTCAGAGGCACTACCATCGGTCATAAATCCATTTCTTCCTTCCCGACACTCAAAGCACAGCGCATTGAGATCTATTTTGATAAAGGAAAGAATGTAGAAGCAAAAGCATTTTACATTCCCAGATATTAAATAAAGCCGATGCGGTGCAATCAAAGTGCACCGCATCGGCTTTTGAAAAGTATAAGCAATGTAAACTCAAAATTGAAGTATAATCAATAATTTGCAGGGGTTATATATGTAAAGCTTATTTCAACCGTGTATCAGCATACTTCTTCGGAGAAACACCCATTTCCTTTTTAAAAAATTGGCTGAAGGTATAGATATCCACAAAGCCAAGAGCTTCCGCCGTTTCGCCGACATTAAGTCTTTCACTGAGAAGCATATTGCAGGCAGCTTTAACTATGAGCGAATTTTTATAACCTATGGGAGACATTCCGATAAATTTCGAAAACAACCGACGCATATGCGATTCGCTAAGATCGCAAAGCTCTGCAAGATATGAAGTATAGATCTTCTCCCTGAAATTCTTCTCGATATAACGCAAAGCAGGCTCGATCCTTCCAATGCCGCAGTCGTTCCTCCTCACGGAAAATACAGACATAAGCCGATAAACCGCTGATACGGTTATATACTCGTTTGTAAAATAGTTATTGAGCATTTCAAGAAAAATCGGACGGAGATTATTTTCGGTCTTTTTCATTAAAGTAGGATGCTCCGAAAACTTGTGCAGGCTTTCTTCTCCGCGCTTTTCAAAGGAAAACTCAACCTGAATCACCCTTGTCCTCGAAGAAACAACCATATATTCATAAACAGCCCCCTCGGGAACATAGACCGCATCCCCTTCGTTCAGGAAAAAATCAACATAGTCGGATTTATATCGGTACTGTCCTTCCTCAACATACATAAAGGTTGAGAGACGTCTGCCGTTCACCTTTTTTCCTCTCTCTCCCGGAGAATACTGCATTACAAACAGTTTTTTCAGCAAATAATCAGTCATTTTTATCACCCAAATATATTTTACAGACAAATCTGCTTTTTGTCAACAAAAATGAGCGAATTACTAAAAAAACAGTCGAATATAACATTTATTCGAATCAGCTTTTGATATATAATATTACCCGAAAGAGAGGAACACTTATCATGGGTTTTATTTTTATCTTCATTTCAACCGCCTTTGGTATTACAAAGGGCTTCTGCTCAAAGAAAGTCAGCGGATCTGTAAAAACGCTTCGGGATAATCTTGATATAAGTCTTTACAGGAATATGATCGTCTGCGTCTTTTCGCTGATAACGGTACTGTTGCTCGGAGATTTTGACGTTAATGTGACATTTTCCGAGATAATTATATGCGCAATTGCCGGAATAGCCATGGCGATCTTCATTTCAAGCTGGATCTTTGCCATCAAGTCTGATTCTTATATGCTGGTAAGCGCATGCGCTTCCTCAAGCTTTATCGTTCCGGCAGTTATCGGGGTTTTCTTCCTTGAAGAAAATCTAACTCTAAGCAAGGGTATCGCATTTCTCATCATCATTGCCGCACTTTTCTTTTTGCTGAAATATAATACAAAGCTAAATGGCAGGATCACTGCAAAATCTCTTTTGCTTCTTGCAACAGTCCTGCTCTCGCAGGGCATCAATCAAGCAATGCAAAAGATGTATACATATTATATCCCCGAAAAGGACGTTAGCTATTTTACGCTTTATTCCGCCATATTCACCGTGCTTTCAATACTCATAATGATCCCCTTTGCAAAGAAAGACAAGAGCTCCGAAAAAATCAGTGTTCTTCAGCAACCCAAGGTGCTTTTATATGCAACTCTTATGGCACTCGGTCTTTTCGGACATTCATATTTCCAAGCACTGGCGGCAAAGAGCGTTGATGCCATCATTCTATATCCCGTTTCAAGCGCACTTGCACTCGGCGGTGCTTCAGCAATGTCCGCAATATTCTTTGGAGAGAAGATGAACAGAGACAGCATTATAGGCGTTATCCTTGTTTTTGTTGCAATGCTGTTCGCAAGATAAATTATAAGATCTAAAAACTTTCTTCAAATATAATAAAATCCGTTGACTTAAATATTTATTTGTGGTATAATATCGGGTGAAGGTTCGAGAGAAGGATCTTCACCCAAATGTTTAATAAGGAGGTCACTTCCATGACTATTACAAAGCAGTCTATCATCGGCGATATTCTCGATGCTTGCCCCGATACAGCTCAGTTCTTTTTTGAGATCGGTATGCACTGCCTCGGCTGCCCCGCTTCAAGAGGCGAGAGCGTTGAGGACGCCTGCAAGGTTCACGGCACAGATGCCGATGCACTTGTTGCTAAGATCAACAAGTATCTTGAATCCAAGTAAATAAAAATTGCAGTACCCCGCTCTTTTTCCGCGGGGTATTGTTATAACCTTAGGAGAAAATACAAAATATGCAAAAGCTCGACAGCAGACTTCGCACTGCTTTGAAATATTTAAGAAAAGGCAAAAGGCTTGCGGATATCGGAACAGATCATGCATATCTGCCAATATACGCCGTTGAAAACGGTTATTCCGATTCTGCCGTAGCTTCGGATATTAACGAAGGTCCAACGGAAAGGGCAAGAATAAATGTTTCCGCCTGCGGACTTTCAGATAAAATAACAGTTCTCAGAACAGACGGACTGAATGGAATAGAAAAATATGCACCCGATGACATTGCAATTTTTGGCATGGGCGGTGAGCTTATCGCAAGTATAATCGATGCCTCGCCTTGGGCGAAAGCAAAAGGCAAACGCTTTATCCTTCAGCCAATGACATGCGCAGATGTTTTGCGCCGTTATATTGCCGAAAACGGTTTTAAAACTATCGGCGAAACGCTGTCGGCAGACGGCGGAAAGCTTTATGTTACCATCTGCTGTGAGATCGGCGGCAAATCGCGAAAACTGTCTCATTCAGAAGCTATCCTCGGCAAATATAATATAGAAAATTCAATAGGGTCACCGCTCTTTGACGAGCTTCTCAGCCGTGCAGAGAACGCTTACACGGTCAGACTTGAAGGAAAAAAATCCGCCGGCAAAGATATTTCGCTCGAAAAAGAAGTCCTCGCCGAGCTTGAGCCTATCAGAAAGGAAGTTGACAAGCAGAAATGAAAGTAATCGATCTATATAAGTATCTTGACGCCTCTATTCCCCCTTCCCTCTCCTGTGATTGGGATAATGACGGGCTTATGTGCTGCGGTGATCCCGAACATGAGGTTAAAAAAGTACTCATCGCCCTCGATATTACAGAAAGAACCGTAGAAGAAGCTGTAAAAGGCGGCTTTGATGTCATAATTTCACACCATCCTATGATTTTCAAGAAGATCGGTGCTCTTGAGCCAACTGTGGGCAGTGCTCGAAAAGCTATAAAGCTGATAAAAAATGATATTTCCGCAATGTCCTTCCATACCCGTCTTGATGCTCTCAAGGGCGGTGTAAATGATGTGCTTTGCGAAAAGCTGGGTGTTCGCAATACTGTGCCTTTTGGACCCGATGGCGAAGAAATGGGAAGGATCGGAACACTTGATCCCCCCATATCTCTTGAAGATTTTTGCGCAAAAATCAAGAAATCACTCGGCACGCCAATAGTACTGTCCGCCGGTTGCGGCAAGTCGGTTCATAAAGTTGCGCTTCTGGGCGGTGACGGAAAGGATTTTGTTTACTCCGCAATAAAGGAAGGAGCCGATACCTATATAAGCGGTCGTATCAGTTATAACATTATGGTCGAAGCCCCGGAAATGGGTATAAATTTGATCGAAGCAGGGCATTTTTACACAGAGAATCCCGTATGCGAATTTCTTGCAGAGCTGGTCAAGAAATCCTCTGCAGATATCGAAACGAAAATATTCAGTTCAAATGAAATAAAGGTCATATAATGAAAAATCATAATCTGAAAAAGGACGATATCGTTACCGTCCGAATAAATGAAATAAATAATCTCGGAAGCGGCGTAGGAAAGCTTGCAGAGAGCGGTATTGTTGTTTTTATCAATGGTGCGGTTACGGGCGAGCTTGTCAAGGCTAAGCTGATAAAAGTAAACAAAAGCTATTGCGTCGGAAGGCTCGAAGAGATTATAGAGCCTTCTCCTTACCGCGAGAATTCTTTCTGCTCTGCGCCCCTTTCCTGCGGGGGCTGTGTTTACCGCCATGTAAACCGCGAGCACGAGCTGGAGCTGAAAAAGAACTATGTAAGGCACGCCTTTATAAAGGTCGGTCTGCCCGATGTTGAGGTAAATGACGTGCTTCATCTTCCCGAGCGGTCAGGCTACAGAAATAAGGCTCAATATCCCATCGGCATAAGCAAAAACGGTGTTATTGCAGGCTTTTATGCGGCAAAGACACATAAAATAATTCCATATGATAATTGCGCCCTTCAGCCGCAAATATTCTCGGATATTCTTAGGGCATTCTGCTCTTTTGCAACTCTTAAAAAAATCACCGTATATGACGAAGAAAGCGGCAAAGGGCTTTTGCGCCATCTCTATCTGCGCATGGCATCCGCCACAGGCGAAATAATGCTTTGCGCCGTGATAAACGGCGATAAACTTCCCTATTCCGATGAATTTTCAGCTCTTATGACGGCTGAATTTCCGCAGATCAAAAGCATTATGCTTAATATAAATAAGAAAAATACTAATGTCGTTCTCGGCGATGAATACCGATGTATTTCTGGAAAGCCTTATATCACCGACGTTCTTTGCGGAAAGAAATTTATGATATCTCCCGGCTCATTCTATCAGGTCAACCGTGACGGCGCGGAGCTTCTTTACGGCACTGCGGCAAAATTGGCGGATTTCAAGGGTAATGAAACTATCCTCGATCTTTACTGCGGTATAGGAACTATCGGTCTCTCCATGGCAGATAAGGTCGGTGAGGTTATAGGCATTGAGATCGTCCCCGAAGCGGTAGAATGTGCAAAGAAAAACGCAGAGCTTAACGGCATATCAAACGCCGAATTTTATTGCGGAGACGCATCTTCTGCCCCTGCTTTGCTTGAAAACGCATCAAAAATGCGCGGCGGGCTCTCTCCCGATGCGGTCATCCTTGACCCGCCGAGAAAAGGCAGTACTCCGGAACTTATCACATATCTGTCAGAGCTGAATGTTCCCAAAATAATCTATATCTCCTGCGATCCAGATACCCTCGCGCGTGACTGCGTTCTCTTCAGAGAGCTCGGATATACTATCGGCAAGGTCACTCCTGTAGATATGTTTCCGGTGGCAGGGCATGTCGAGTCCGTCGTTTGCCTCAAACGACGACTCGACAATGAATTGCACGAGAAATCATGAAACGAAGTTTCAATTCATGACACAGAGAATCAATAGTTAAGGAGCTTTTATGTTTATAACAAAAACATTGGCATGCCCCAAACTTGACGCAAGCGACTGCTTAAAAATTATTAGTATAACTAACAACGATATTCATACACCTATGCTTGATAACTTGCGGGAAATTGTCAAGCTAGATGATTTTGAGATTTCAGATGACGAGCTTCTCGCGCATATGTGTATTCACGAAGGAATTTTTACATATCGCGATTGGCAAGAGCTTATAAATAGCCGCATAACACAAGTATATAGCATTGATTATGAAGTAGATTCCACAAAGCGCCGCCTTTCACTTGAAGAAACGGTGTATCAAATGGGAGGTTCATCAGGCAGAGTCAGCGTAGGCGGCTATAAGATGATATCTGCGCTTTCCGCGAGAGAACTTGTTTTCAAAAATATTGAAGTCTTTTCAAAAGTGTTCGACAAAGAACCGCGTGAGTTTATTGAAGTCATTTGGAATGAACTTGACGATTTACTCAATGCCGGAATTATATTAGGCTCATATACACACGAGTTGTTTGATTTAAAGTATCACTCGGTATGATTGATATGTTCCCAAGTACCACCTAAAAATCAGGGGCAAATGTTACTTTCAACATATATTATGACCATGTGGAATCAATATGCGTATTATCCAAAAG
>JAFTXK010000057.1 GCA_017461635.1 Clostridia bacterium
TGTACCGATGCCGATGAGGATGGATTCCAGATAAGAACGCTTCTGCTTACAATGTTCTATCGCCTCCTTCCCACCCTTATTAAGGAGGGTAAGGTATATATAGCAGAATCGCCGCTTTATGAGATAACCTGCAAGGATAAAATATATTTTGCGTATAACGAGCCCGAAAAGGCGGAAATACTTGAAAAGCTGGGTAATTCAAAATATACCATCCAGCGCTCCAAGGGTCTCGGTGAGAATGAGCCTGATATGATGTGGCAGACCACCATGAACCCTGCAACACGAAGACTTATCAGAGTAAGCGAGGCTGACGCGGCGCAGACGGCTATAATCTTCGATACGCTCCTTGGAGATAATCTTCCTGCAAGAAAAGAGTTTATTGCCAAGTATGCTTCACAGTATATTTCGCAGGCTGATATATGATATTTAAAAATATGAAGAAAAAAGTCATAAAAATAGCTTCTGCCATTCTTGCGGCGGCATCAGTGCTTGCCATTGCAGGGTGTAAGAGCGGAAGTGATTACAAATACGATCCCGCGGCTGATTTTCGCCCTGAAGAGGGCGAGATATTTGCTGATGTGCCAAAGGGTCAGTATGATGGATACGTTTTTCGCATTTTGAACGGAAAAAACGGTCTTCCCTCATCCAAAATAGATGCAGAGACTATTTCGGGCAATGTCTTGGGCGATGTTATCTACGAAAGAAACCGTAATGTTGAATCAAGACTGAATGTGGTCATAGAGGAGGTAAGGGATACTCCGGAGGCGGTCTATAAGACTGCCTGCCAGTCTGTTCTTGCCGGCGACGAGGATCTGTACAGTGCTGTGTGGAATTCTGCTTCTTATATGGCGTCTATGGCGGCAAACGGCTACCTGGTGTCCTCTGATTACCTGGTGGAGGCAGATTACGAAAAGCCTTGGTGGAATGACAGAGCCATGTCGGATCTTTCTGTGGATTCGCAAACCTATCTTCTCTTCAGCGATATTCAGCTTTCATACTATGACGCTCATAATCTTGTAGGCTTCAATATGGAGATGATAGAAAAGATCGATGGCGCAGAGGATCCATACTCTCTTGCAGAAACCGGTCTTTGGACATTTGATAAAATGATGGAGCTTGCTCAGATGGCGGCAGTTGATGAAAACGGCGATGGCGCTATGGAAAGTCACGATACATTCGGGCTTGCTCTTGACAGAACTATAGCGTTGCCTATGATGTTCGGGTGCGATGTGAGCATGAGTGGCAAGGACGAATATGATCTTCCTTATGTGACATGCATCAATAATGAAAAGTTCTTTGATGTGTACACCCTTATAACGGATAGTCTTTTTGATCGCGCGGCGGGTATATATAATTCCGATCTTAATGAGGCGGATGACATGAGCGATATTGATATGTTTCTCAATGAACGCTCGCTCTTTATCGTTCTTACTGTGGGAGAGCTTAACGAGCTTCGCAAGACGGAGTTTGAATTCGGTGTGGTGCCCATGCCTAAGTATTCATCAGACCAAAAGGATTATGTATCCTATATTTCCGGCAAAGAAGTTTGGGCGATGGGTATCCCTGCATCGGGCAGAAACTTCCTCAGAACAGGTATAGTTCTTGAAAATCTCGCGGCTGAGACGTGGAGAGAAGACGGTGTAAGAGATACTTATGTTAACGGTGCATTGGAATTCAGATATGTAAATGATGATAAGTCAAGAGCAAATTTGAAAATAGTTCTTGAAAGCGGAAGATTTGACCTGTGCGAGGTGTATGGGTGGGGCAAGCTTGCTTCTATAGTAGAGGAATCTGCATCAAATGCATCAGAACATCTTATGTCTACTCTTGCATCAAATGAAGATGAGGTAAGATCCGCTATGAATGGCTATATCGAAGACATAACGGAATTTAAATGATTGTGATCGTTTTTTGGGGGAGGGATTTTTTTAAAAATCCTTCCTTCTCAATTTTTCGAAATTCTTTTGAAGAAAAAGTATAGTTTATGGCATACTAAAAAAGACTTCCGCGTGAAGTCTTTTTTTAAGTACATAAAATATGACATTTTCAGTGAATTGAATCCGGAACAGAACAATTGTTAACTAAGTGTAAAATGTGGCGTGGAAACACAATATATTGTATCCGGGTGTAAAATGACCGCAATTTTTACCTAAAAATAAGAGTGGGTTTCGGCGTTATGATGGATTAATTGTGAAAAGTGCACAAAAAACGTACAAAAAGTTCTTGCAATTTCTTAAAATATTTTTATGAAGAAATTTGAAAAAATTTATTGCAATCCTATAATACTTATGATAAAATGATAGAGCTTGATGTGCGATGAAGCGGGAGGTGGCCGACCACTATGCTACGGTGAGTCGGGAAATTTCCGTGGAGTATGTCCGATAGTTAATCGGGCGAAGGCGAATATGAGCGGCTGAGCGGTTTAAGTACCATCGTGTGTAGGTAACCCTCTCCCTCCGGATTTAAGAGGTTCCTTTCCCTCGGGCGAGTCCCGAAAAAAGAAGTCCCCTGCGATCCGGTTTAATTGAGGGAAGGTTAGAAACGCCCGGAAGCGTGTTCACCGCCTCATCAAAGAAAAAATACAGGAGGCAAATAAAGTGGCAACAAAGATCAAGGTAAGACTCAAGAGCTATGAGCACACTCTTGTTGATACAGCGGCAGCAAAGATCGTTGATATCGCAAAGAGAAACGGCGCCGAAGTTTCCGGTCCCATTCCGCTCCCTACAGAGAAGGAAGTAATCACCATTCTTCGTGCAGTTCACAAGTATAAGGACAGCCGTGAGCAGTTTGAGCAGCGTACACACAAGAGACTTGTTATTCTCGCTAACGCAGATGCGAAGGTTGTAGAAGCACTTCTCGGTGTTGAGCTTCCCGCCGGCGTAGAGATCGAAGCTAAGGAAGTTAAGTAATTCGGTCGTCGGCAAAACAAATTTTAAGCCATAATTTCCACCGTACAGAGCGAACCGTTCATTATTTATATATAATGCGCTTGATGGCGGAAAGGTCAAGTTGACATACCCGGGGTGGCTACCGGAAATCAAGAGGTGTCAACCAATAACCTTATTTGGAGGAAAAAGATGAAAAAAGGAATCATCGGAAAGAAGCTGGGCATGACCCAGATCTTCGACGAAAACGGTCTTGTAATTCCCGTTACAGTTATCGAGGCCGGTCCCTGTTATGTAGTTCAGAAGAAGACTACAGCAACTGATGGTTACGAAGCTGTACAGCTCGGCTTCGAGGACATCAGAGAGAAGCTTGTTAACAAGCCCAGAGCAGGTCATTTCAAGAAGGCAGGCGTTTCTGCAAAGAGACACCTTAAGGAATTCCGTCTTGAGAATGCAGCTGATATGAACGTTGGCGATGTAGTGGCCGCCGATACCTTCGCTTGCGGCGAAAAGGTCGACATTACAGGCATTACAAAGGGTCGCGGATACACAGGTGCAGTTAAGAGATGGGGCAACCACATTCTCAGAATGACACATGGTACAGGTCCTATCCACCGTCAGGTTGGTTCTATGGGTGCTTGTTCCACACCTTCTCGTGTATACAAGAACAAGAAGATGGCTGGTCAGTACGGTAACGAGCAGGTTACTGTTCTTAATCTTGAAGTAGTTAAGATTGACGCGGAAAAAGGTCTTATCGCAGTAAAGGGCGCTGTTCCCGGTGCTCGCGGCGGTATCGTATTTATCCGCGACAGTGTTAAAGCATAAGTCGGAAA
>JAFTXK010000058.1 GCA_017461635.1 Clostridia bacterium
CTGCTCTATGGAGGCTCTTGACCTTCAGCTTGCAAGAATCCTTGCGGTCGTTGATAAGCTTCACGGCGCGGCTCTCATCACAGCAGACCACGGTAACGCAGACGAGATGTATGAGATGGATAAGAAGTCCGGTCAGCCCAAGGCAGGGAAGGATGGATCATTTAAGTCCAAGATCAGCCATACTCTCAATAGAGTTCCTTGCATTATCTATGATAACTACAGCGCTGATAAATACACTGTAAAGGCAGACGAAGGAAAGTTTGGTCTTTCAAATGTTGCCGCAACAATGGTAAATATGCTCGGTTATGATGCTCCCTCCATGTGGGATGAATCCATCATTGAGATTAAATAATAAAATATCAGTGGGGCTGTCGCTAAATGCGACAGCCCCATAACTTATTATTACTGTTGTGATTGTCTTATTCCAAAATTCCCGCAAAGCTTTGTTCTATGGAATTATTGTTGTTTCTCATGCCGTATTTGCCGGATTTTCCCATGGAGGATTCGATGCGGAGAAGTCTGTTGTATTTCGCAACTCTTTCGCTTCTGCAAGGCGCACCTGATTTGATATATTCAGCATTCAGCGCAACGGCAAGATCGGCAATGGTGGTGTCCTCGGTCTCTCCCGAACGGTGAGATATGATGAATTTATAGCCGTTCTCAGCCGCAAGATTGACAGTTCTGAGAACCTCTGTGAGAGTTCCGATCTGATTGGGTTTAATGAGAATTGAATTTGCATAGCCGTCATTGATACCGTCTCTCAGGCGCTTTTCATTTGTAACGAAAAGGTCATCACCAACCAGCATTACCTTGCTGCCAAGCTCCTTGGTTAGCTTTTTCCAACCCTCGTAGTCCTCCTGGTCAAGTCCGTCTTCTATAGAGAAAATTGGATATATTGAAGTGAGCCTTTTCCATCTTTCGATAAGCTCATCGGAGGTGTATGCATTGCCATGACCGCTAAGCTTATATTTTCCGCCCTCGGTATACCATTCGCTTGCCGCGGCATCGATGGCGATCTTTACATTTTCGCTGTTGTTTCCGGACTGTACGATTGCTTCGCTGATAAGCTCGAAGGCTTCTTCGTCTCCGCCGAGATTGGGAGCATATCCGCCTTCGTCACCTACTGTAGTTCCGTAGCCGTTTTTCAGCAGAAGCTCTCCAAGCTTGTGATATACCTCACTGCCTATTCGCATAGCGTCCGCAAAAGATTTTGCTCCTACGGGAGCGATCATGAATTCCTGAATATCAACATTATTGGAAGCATGCGCACCGCCGTTTAAAATGTTCATCATCGGAACAGGAAGCTTACAGGCATTAAGACCGCCGAGATATCGGTAAATGGGCATGTGGAAGGAATTTGCGGCGGCTCTCGCGGTTGCAAGAGATACCGAAAGAATGGCATTTGCGCCGATATCCGATTTATCGGGAGTACCGTCAAGCTCTATCATTGTGTGATCCACCTCGGCCTGTTCTGTTGCGCAGATACCCGAAATGGCAGGGGAGATCAGCTTTCCAACATTGCAGACCGCATCGAGAACGCCCTTGCCTCCATAGCGCTTTTCGTCACCGTCGCGGCGCTCGTGAGCCTCGAAAATACCCGTCGACGCCCCCGAGGGAACGCTGGCAACTCCAACAGTTCCGTCGCTTAAAATAACGGTTGATTCAACGGTAGGATTTCCTCTTGAATCAAGAATTTCCCTTGCTACAGCTCTTGAAATTTGCACTTTGTTCATTTCTGAATACTTCCTTTCGATTTTCGTACTTGTTTTCGAATATATTATTCACCTATAAAGGGATAAATATACTCACTTAATTGTTTTTAAATATCTGTATTTCCTATATATTCCTTTATTGCCGCAAAGAGTGTAAAAGCCAACTGACGGCGGTAATTTCCGTCTGATAGCTTTTCACATTCGGCAGAATTAGAAAGAAATCCGCATTCTACCAGCACGGCAGTTGAAACAGCGCGGTCAAGGAGATAGATGGAGGAATTTGCCTGCTTTATCTTTCTTCCGTTCTCCGGCTGAAGCTTATTGCTTACATATGATTGAAGCATATCTGCCAGCACCTTACTTCCGCTATTGTTTTTTGAATACCAAACCTGAAGTCCGCTGTATTTTTCGCTTGGAAAAGCATTCATATGTATGCTTACAAAAATTGAATCTGGATTACTTTTTGCAATCTCCAGGCGAGCTCTGAGATCAAGTGATTTTTTATGCCCCATATAGTCTGCATTGCGATCATAGAGAAGAATATCTTCCGTTCGGGTCATGATAACATTCATTCCCGAAGCGCGAAGCATGTCGCAAAGCATAAAGGATATTTCGAGATTCAGAGCCTTTTCCACCGCGCCGTTTGTACCGATCGCGCCTCCGTCCTCACCGCCGTGTCCCGCATCGATTATGACTGTGGGATAGGTCTGTGAAATATCTGCGTCGATAATATTGTTCATTGCTTGCTCGCTTTGCGCGATATGCTCATAAACGAAGACCGAAATAAAGATCATAACTGCCGCAAGCAATGCCAGCACCACCGAAAAAAGCGCAAAAGACAAAGCAAAAATTACAGATCTATCATTGTTTATATTTTTTGAACTCATATATACCTCCGCAAAAAAGCTTCTGTTCAATTTTACGCAGAGCAGGTTTTTTTAATGACATAAGAAAAGGGCCGCTTTCGTGCAGCCCTTAAATTATTTAACATTGAATTCGCATTAAGTTTGATTATTTGGTATAAATGTCGATTCCGACGCCGCTATCCCAGGTGCGGTAGGGGCAAACAGGGATATTTCCTACTGTCATTATGGTATAAACGCCGTTTGTTTCGGTAAATCCGGAATTGCCAGCAGTACCGATAATGTCACCGAGAGCAACCACATCTCCCACACTTGCCTTGATCTCGCCAAGGTGGAGATACCATGTCTTAAGACCCATGCCGTGGTCAATAACGACCATTCGTCCGCCGTATGTGGTAATACCTGCGTAAACGACCTTACCTGCATTGCATGCGGGAATATCGGTTCCTGCAGCGATCTGCCAATCAACGCCGATATTTCTGTATTCTTCCTTAGTGGAGGAGATGGTTCTGTAAAGACCGAAGCCTGCGGTGATTCTCGCCTTCATCGCGCTGACACCTTCATAATCGGTAAACTTTTCGGTGAAGTATTTTGTGGCTTCGGTTGTCTTACAGATGCTTTCAAATACCTCGTTAAATTCTGCAAGAGCTGTTTCACTTCTTGTATTTTCTGCAATGACCTTGCTGACCGTATGAGTTCTGCGTTTAAAGGTCTTATCCTTGATCGCAAGATTTATTTCCTGCTGAACCGAACCGTAAGAAAGGGTGAATACATATGATTTGTTTTCAAGGTTAACATCGATCGGAACGAATGCAACAACATGGTCGCCGTCCTGATAGAATGTAGGTGTGAACTCAATAGAAGGCTCGCTTCTGAATATGATCCTCGAGGGATCTGCAATGTTATATCCGGTGATAGCAACGAAATCTCCGGGTTCAACGGATGAGGATCCCTCGCCGATGAAGAATTCTGCGCCCGCAACGAGATTTGTTTTGAAATTATATGTTGCCTCGCCATAGAAATCTCTGGTATTGTCCTCATACCAGGATGCCGTTACCATAAAGGTAAGAGCTGAATCCGAATCAAGGGCGAGGGTTGAAAGATCCTCGGTAGAGCCGTCATAAACGAGGGTTGAATTCGTATCATAGACCTTCAGCGTATAGAGATCGGCATCCGATGTGAAAAGCAGATGGATACTTCCGTCCATATCATAGGAAATAAGCTCTTCTGTTGTATCAAAGCCTGTGAGCGCGCTGTATTTCTGACCGTCAAGCTTATAATTCCAGCTTACCTTTGTGGGAATTATCTCAACATCTGAAGGAGTTTTCAGAATAGGAAGCTTTTCCTCGGGGAAGAGCGAAAGAGAATAAGGTGTGACGAGAAACTTATTTACGTCGGCGGGGTCAAGCTGATAAACCGTTCCGTCGGGGAATTCCGCATAGCTTAGCGCCCCTGTTGTGTTAAGATAATATTTATAGTCCTCGGCAACATTTCCGCTGTGGAATGTCACTTTATAGAAGGATGTACCAACAAGAGGCTCGGGAAGCTCTGCCACCTTTACTCCCTTTGAATTCATTGAAACAAAGAAGCTGACCAGATCTCCGTCACTGTTGGTTTTTGCAACGGTATAGGTTTCTCCGTCAAGGTCTGAGATGGTAATTTTTTCAACAAAATCATTTGAGATCGGTGCATTCTGAGTTGTGATATAGCTTGCGATAGCAATATAAGTTGGAATAAAGATCAGCAGAACGCAAAGCACCGATATAACTGTTTTTTTCATAGTAATATCTCCTGAATCCTGTTTTTTATATAATTATTTATTATATTATACTATATTTTTTGCCTGCGGTCAAGAGGCTATAGGAAATTTATCCTAAATATCTGTTTTTGTATATCTCTCGTTGCTAAACCCTCACTCAAACGAAAAGGGACAGGCTTTACACCTATCCCTGTAAGCTTTTGCTTTTTATCTCCCGTCCTACGCGGATCAGCAGAACTGCGGCAAGGATCGCGGCAAGCAATGAGGTGCCAAAAGTATTGAGCCAAATGCCGTCAAGTCCGAAGCTCCAAAATGCACCGAGAATCAAGACGGGAAATACGAGAGCAACGGCAACTGCCATAACAGTTGCCTGAACGGGCTTTTCGATGGCACTGAGAAAGCTTTGAGTCGTGATTGAGAGCCAACGGAAGAGATGTGCAAGGCAAAAGAGCTTGATGGCATGTGCGGAAAGCTCGAGCAATGCCGCATCCTCTGCGGTTACAAAAAGCGAAGCGAGCGGACGGGCGAGCAATAACATCACGGCTGTTGAAACCACACCGACGATGCATGTGCCAATATAATTGCATTTGGCAATTTTCTTAACTCTGTCATAGCTTTCGGCGCCCCAGTTATAACCAACTGCAGGAGAAAGCGCATCGCTCATACCGTAAAGCAAAGGCTGGCATAGATCGCCTGCATACATCAGTACAGCATAAGCGGCAACCGCTGTTGTTCCGCCGCCCTCTCCGAGATATTTCGTGCCGAGTGTCATAAGGGATATATTCATGAGTATCGATGTGACACGTCCGGCAATATTACTGAGAAATACGGGAGATCCGCAGGCGGCGATCTGCCGAAGCATAGCCGCAGTGAATTTTGGTTTTACGAATTGAAGCAGTGTTTTGCGCATCAAAAATGCTATCATTGCTATGACAGAGCAAAGACACATCGAGATTGAGGTGGCAAGTGCGGAGCCGACAACGTCCATATCGAGCCCGATGAGGAATAATGTAAGGAGCCCGATGGTTGCAAAGTTTGAGCCGACATTGATAACCATGCTGGTCTTAACAAATCCGCTGATGCGCAGATAATTATCCATAGCAAAAAATACTGTGGAAAGCGGACTGCAAAGGGCGAAGGTGCGAAGATATCTGACCGAAGTATCAAGTAAGCTGTTATCCGCGCCCATTAGTCTGCAAAGGGGCTCTGCGGCGAGATACATAACCGTTCCCATTATAACGGAAGTGATAAATATCATAATAACAGAGCCTGAAAAGACATTATTAGCTGTTTTTCTATCCTTCTTGCCCAAAGCTATGGAAATAGGGACCGATGCGCCGACTCCTATAAGGTCGGCAAGAGAAAAATTGATCATAACGAGAGGCATGGCGATATTGACCGCCGCGAGCGCGCCTTCACCAAGCCTCTGTCCGATAAATGAGCCTTCAATGATACTGTATATCGACATTGCGAACATACTGACCATCCCCGGCAGAGCCACCACGAAAAAGAGCTTCCATGGCTTCATGGTAGCGTACATGGTTTCGGTATTCATTTTGTTTTTTCCTCCGAATACCAAGCATTGATATAAGCTGTGAGCGCGGGGATCAATGATTTTATTTCTTTTTCTGTGGTATTTACGCAGAGATCATAGCCCGATGCCAAGCCCCATTTTTTATCTGTAAACATCGAGCGGTAGGAGGCGCGGTGTCTGTCGATCTCGCGGCATTTGCGAAGTATTTCCTTATCAGTCATTTTTTCATCCGTCTCTGCCCTTGAGTAGCATCTGCTGAGCTTAGATAGCTCGTCTGCGCAAACGAAAATTCGGAAGGGCTTATATTCACTGAGAATAATATCCGCTGCTCTGCCTACTATCACGCAATCGCTTTCTCCTGCAAGCTTTCTTATGATCTCCTGCTCGGATGCCATGATCTGAATCGTTTGCTGCAATGCATAGTTTGGTCTTGAAAAGCCACGCGCAATGGTCGTAGGATAAAATGCGCGGATATCCTTTTCGGATCTGTTAGCAACATAGGCTTTATCAAGATTTTCTTTTTCGGCTACCAGATCTATGATCTGATGATCATAGCAGGGGATTCCAAGAGCATCGGCAAGACGTTTACCAAGCTCTCTGCCACCGCTGCCGAATTCACGACTGATCGTAATTATTTTCATATTTAAAACTCCTTTACAGCTTTTCTGTTTCTTTCCGAAGAAAGGATATGAGCTTTGCCGTCATTTTAAGATATTGAGCAAGCTTCTTTTCGAATAATAAACTGATTCACCACAATAGAAAGCTTATCCTATAATATCTCTTATGATCTTTGAAGCAATGAGAAGTCCTGCAGATGCCGGAACAAAAGCTGTACTTCCGGGGGTGCGCTGACCTGTTTTTTTAGGTTCTTCTTTAGAAAAGACAACAGGCAGGTGGTTAATGCCCATTTTTCGCAAAGCAACGCGAACAGTTTTTGCAAGAGGGCAGTATTCTGTTTTTGAAATATCAGAGAGTTCAAGCTTGGAAGGATCAAGCTTATTGCCGGTACCCATTGATGAAATAATAGGAGTACCGCATCCAGTTGCCCTTTTTATAAGCTCTAATTTTGAGGGCACGGAATCGATGGCGTCTGCAATATAATCATAATCCGTAAGAGGGAATTCTTCGGCATTATCCTTGCTGTAAAAAACAGCATGAGTTTTGATATCAAGCTCGGGATTTATGTCAAGCAGACGTGCTTTCATAACATCGACCTTCTTCTGACCTATTGTTGAATGCAGCGCAATGATCTGACGGTTCAGATTTGAGGGTGACACTATATCGTTATCAAAAATATCGATATGTCCGATACCGCTCCTGACAAGAGCTTCGCATAAATGACCGCCAACACCTCCGACGCCGAAAACCGCCACATGGCTGTTTTTCAGCTTTTCTATATTATCCTCACCGATTATCATGGCAAGTCTTGAAAGATCTTCTCTGTTCATTTTTAACTCCGTTCTGTATTTGATCAATTCGATATTAATATAAAGTCCGAAATACTGATTTAATTAGATTATAATAAATTTTTGAAAATAAATCAAGCAATTTCTTTACTTTATTGAAAAAATGTTGTATAATATTAAATTAGAGTTCTCTTCGGAGATTATTATCAGCAAAATAATTATTGAGGTGATAAATTATGAAACTTGAAGAAAAGAAAATATCCTCAAGGGAGATATTTGAGGGCAGGGTAATGAGAGTTACTGTTGATACGGTGGAGCTTCCCGACGGCAAAGAAGCAACAAGGGAGCTGGTGCACCACAGAGGCGCGGTATGCGTTCTGCCGCTGACCGATGACGGCGATGTTATTTGCGTTCGTCAGTACCGATATGCCCATGGCGAGGCACTCCTTGAGATCCCCGCCGGAAAGCTTGAAGGAGAGGATACCGATCACCGCAGTGCGGCGCTTCGCGAGCTTAGCGAGGAGACCGGCGCAGAATGTAAGGAGCTCAGATATCTCGGAAAGCTCTAT
>JAFTXK010000059.1 GCA_017461635.1 Clostridia bacterium
ATGAAAGCAGTCAATCTTAACAGTGATATCACAAGCGAGCTTATAGAAAATATTTTCTTCAAAAATTCACCGCTTCATGACGGTGCGGTGGTTATCCGCGATTTCAGACTTTCAAAGGCTCGTGTTCTATTTGACGAGATTTCGAATAATCCTAATCTTGCTCTTGATCTCGGTTCGCGGCATAAAGCGGGTGTCGGTGCAACCGAAAATGATAACGACTGCATCGCGGTCATCGTTTCAGAGGAGACAGGACATCTTTCCTATGCCATCGATGGTGAACTTAAGCAGAATGTTACGCCCGAAGAACTTTTTAAGGTGCTCAGGCGCGAGCTGATCGTTTCGGATAATGATGAAAAAGCACAAAGCAAAAAGTCCAAAAGCAAAGAGAAAACAAGCGTAAACAAATAAGAGAAGGAGGTAAGCATATGAAGAATAATGATATCAATCTTCGTGAAAAGGTCGATGCCGCAAAAACACGTCTCGAAAAGCAGACCTTCAAGGTCGGCGGGCTTTCTATCAAGCTTACGTCGACACTCATGTATGTTTGCTGCCTTCTTTGCGCCATTTTTATCTGGTCGAATGTTACAGAGAGAAATGCGGAGACCTCCAGCAGGCGCTTTGATAATGTCAGTGTTGTTGTTGAAGGTGAGTCAGCACTCCTCAAAAATAATCTTGCGGTTTTTGAGCTTATCGATAAGACTGTCAGTGTCACTGTTGAGGGGGCAAAGAATAAGGTCGACGCTCTTACGGATGAGGATATAGTTGCATATGTAAATGTAGGAGAGGTCAGTGAGGCAGGTACTGTTCGTCTGGCGGTTTCCGTTAAGGGGGCAGATAAGCTTGATGCGGTCGTGTCGCCTTCAAGCGTCAAGACCTTTATCGATGAAATGGTTGAGGTGGATATTCCCGTTTCGGTGATACCAACATATTCCATTATTTCAGAATATGACCATGTTCTTTCGGCGAATCTTGAAACAGTAACGGTAACAGGCGCAAAGAGCATCGTTGAAAAGGTAAAGGAAGCCCGTGCAACACCCGAGCTTGGCGAGCTTACGACCAGTACCACAGCCAGCTCTCCCATAAGACTTGTTGACGGAAACGGCGCGGAGATAGATTCAAGCTACATAACCTCCGCGGTAAGGACCGTGGTCGTTAATGTTGAGGTTTATACCGAAAAGACCGTTCCGCTGACATATACCTATAAATACGGTTATATACAGGACAGAAATATTAGTGTAACTCTTTCTCCCTCTGAGATTACTCTCCGCGGAGATCCGATGGTGCTCAGCGAGATAGAGAATATTCATCTCACCGAGATCGATGAAACAAAGGTTTCGGGGAATACAGAGATGGTGGTCGGAGTTAAGCTGCCGGCGGGGGTCACCGATGTAAATCAGGTCAACGGCTTCAGTGTTGATATTGAGCTTCTCCGCTATACCGGTGAAACTATCGAGATACCCATCGATAATATAACGGTTAAAAATCCCGGCGGATATACCTATAGCTTCTCCGATGAAGTATATTCGCTCAGATATATCGTTGATTCAAGCTCCTCAAAAAAGGTCAAGGCTGAGAATTTTAATATTGAGCTTGATCTTACATCGGCGGCAAGCTCGGGAGTAGGTTCATATAAGCTTACTCCGAGGGTAACTGTTGAGGATGTTGGATTTACCCTTTATCCTATAATCGCGGGTCAGATCAATGTCGAAATTATCGGAGCAGGCAGCTGATGAAAAGAATAGTAATTAGCAATATAAAAAAGCCCTTTGAAGCATCCGAGGATGAATTTATCTCGGAAGCAAAGCTTAAGGTGAAGAGAGCGGGGCTTAACAGCCGTGATTTTGCCTTTAAGCTTCATAAGCGTTCCATCGATGCAAGGCACAGAGATGCTATTATGTGCGTTTGTTCTGTTCTTGCCGAAACACAGTCGAATATCAGTCTTCCCGAAGAGAGACTTAAGAAATACGGTATTTCCGAGGCGGCAAGCGATGAGATTCAGATCGTTAAGGGAAGCGAAAGGCTTCATGCAAGACCCGTTATTGTGGGGCTTGGTCCTGCGGGTATCTTCTGCGCTCTGCTTCTTGCAGAAAACGGATATGCTCCCATTGTTCTTGAGCGCGGCTCAAGAGTTGAGGAAAGGACGAAAGCCGTTGAAAGATTCTATAACGGCGGCGGTCTTGATACAGATATCAATATACAGTTTGGTGCAGGCGGAGCAGGTACTTTTTCGGATGGAAAGCTGGTTACAAGAATCAGCGATGAAAAATGCTCCTATGTTTTAAGGCGTCTCCATGAATTCGGCGCGCCAGATGAGATCCTTTATAAGGCTAAGCCGCATATCGGAACAGATATTCTCCGAAAAGTGGTTGCAAATGCGGCGGCAAGGATCGAAGAATGCGGCGGAGAGATCAGATATAATACGAGACTTGATGATCTGAAAGGACTTCAAGCAAGAACCACCTCGGGCGAGATAGATTGCGGAGCGATAGTTCTCGCTCTCGGTCACAGTGCGAGAGATACCTATAAAATGCTTCTCGAGCGAGATTTTATGATCGAACCGAAGCCCTTTTCCGTGGGGGTACGCATTGAGCATCTTCAGTCTGATATCGATAAGGCTCTTTTTGGAAAATATGCAGGTCATCCAAAGCTTGGAAGAGGAGAATATAATCTTTCCGATACAACGGGTGAACGCGGTGTTTATACCTTCTGCATGTGCCCCGGTGGTGAGGTCGTTGCCGCGGCAAGCGAAGAGGGGGGCGTGGTTGTAAACGGCATGAGCCGCTTTGCAAGAGACGGAAAAAATGCCAATTCAGCTGTTGCGGTTTCGGTGAGGATCGAGGACTATGGCGGAAGCGTTATGGGCGCTATCGAATTTCAGCGAAATATTGAAAGGGCTGCCTTCAATGCAGGCGGTTCGGATTATTCCGTTCCCGTCCAAACCTTTGGAGATTTTATTGAAGGTAAAGCTCTGACCGAGCCAAAACGCATAATGCCGACATATATGGGCGGCGGAAAATTTAAAGTTGCAGAGCTGGGGGCTCTGCTTCCGCGCTTTATTACGAGCGAGCTTAAAAGAGGAATTACAGGCTTTGAGAGACGCATTGAGGGCTTTTCTGCCCGTGATGCTGTGCTTTCTGGCTTCGAAACAAGAACATCCGCACCCCTCAGGATCCTCAGAGGAGAGGATATGTGTGCGATCGGACGAGAGGGTATTTATCCCTGCGGCGAGGGGGCAGGATATGCAGGCGGTATTACCAGTGCGGCGGTTGACGGAATAAAGGTTGCCGTTGCCATAATGTCAAAGTACGCGCCGATAGATTAGTTTTTTAAGGAGATAACCAAATGAGAGTAAAGGCAACTGTCAGACAGACAGAAGGAAAATATGCGATAGTTGAAAGCGAAAGACTTTCTGCCTGTGAGGGCTGTCATAAGCATGCCGAAGGATGCTCTGTCTGCTCTCTTATGGGATCAAATAAGGTTATATCCGCAAGGGCAAAAAACAGCATTGGGGCAGAGGTGGGAGATATAGTTGAGATCGAGACCGAAACAAGGACGGTGCTTTTCTATGCGCTTCTTGTGTTCATTCTGCCGATTGCAGTCATGTTTGTCCTTTATGGTACCGCGGGGCTTCTCGGTATGCCTGAAATATGGCGTTATCTGCCCGCGCTCGGCGGATTTTTGCTCACTTTTTTAGGACTTTGGCTTTATTCTAAATTCAAAGTTTCAAAAAAATGCGATGCTGAGATCAAAGCAATAATCGAAAAGAATAAAGAAGATTGATTTATCGGCTTCGGAGGGCAGATGACTCTGCGGTCGTAGGAAAGTGTATTAAGATGAATAATAAGCGAGAAAAGATATGGAACACGCTTTATCTCGGCTCAGATGAATCCGATGCTGCTGTTATGAGCATCTGCGAATCAAATAAAATGAGCCCGATAACGGCGAAGCTCCTATATAACAGAGGATATACCTCACCGGAAAAGGTGAGAAAATTCCTTTGCAATGAAACAACTACTCTTTATGATCCTTTTACCTTGGCAGATATGGAAAAGGCGGTCTTAAGAATCAAAAAGGGTCTTGATGAAAATGAAAAGATAGTTATCTATGGTGATTATGACGTTGACGGTGTAACGGCAGTCAGCAGTCTTTATCTTTATCTTGCCGAAAAGGGGGCAAATGTTTCCTATTATATTCCCAGCCGCGAGGGTGAGGGATATGGCGTTTCCACCGCGGCAGTTGAACGTCTTGCAAAAGACGGAGTAAAGCTGATAATAACCGTTGATACAGGTATTACTGCCTGTGAGGAAACAGACCTTGCGGCAAGTCTTGGGATAGATATGGTCATCACCGACCATCACGAATGCCGTGAGATCCTCCCGAGAGCTTGCGCTGTCGTCAATCCCCACAGACCCGATTGTCCATATCCATTTAAGGAGCTGGCAGGCGTGGGAGTTGTGTTCAAGCTGCTTTGTGCTTTTGAGAGCAGGCTGGCTGAGGAGCGCGGCGAGGATAGGCTGACGGGTATCAGAAAGATATTCAGAGAATATGCTGATCTTGCCGCTATCGGTACTATTGCCGATGTTATGCCCATTGTTGATGAGAACCGTCTTATCGTAATGTACGGTCTTGAAAAGATCGGCACAACAGAACGTCTCGGACTTTCAGCACTGATCGAAGCTTCTGCAAATTATTCTTCATCGGATGTGCGTCCTGCATCATCAATTGCTAAGCCCGCACCTGTTAAAAAGAAGAAGATCACATCATCATATATTGGCTTTGGAATCGCGCCCAGGATTAATGCGGCGGGAAGAATAAGCTCTGCCTCAAAGGCTGTGGAGCTTTTTCTTACTACATCAAAGGAAAGAGCCGATGAGCTTGCTCTTGAGCTCTGCGATATCAATAAACAGCGTCAGGTAGAAGAAAATCGCATTGCTGAACAGGCTTATAAAAAGATCGAACAGGAATTTGATTTTGAAAACGGCAGGGTCATCGTACTTGAGGATGATAACTGGCAGCAGGGAATCATCGGTATCGTTTCATCGAGAGTTACCGAAAAATACGGACTTCCTTCTATCCTCGTTTCATTTGACGGCGCAACGCGCGGTTTCCCGGGTGATGATGACATCGGAAAGGGCTCGGGTAGAAGCATAAAGGGGCTTAATCTTGTCGAAGCTCTCAGTTATTGCAGTGACACCCTTGTAAAATACGGCGGACATGAGCTGGCGGCAGGACTTACCGTTGAAAGATGCCGGCTTGAAGACTTTAAGGCTAAGATAAATGAATTTGCCCGCAAAAATATTTCCGAGGAAATGATGAATATCCGTCTTGACGCGGACTGCAATGTGGAAATGAGCGATCTTACTCTCGAAACCGCTACCGAGATCGGACTTCTTGAGCCCTTCGGAACTGCAAATCCCGTACCGGCTTTTATTCTCAGAGATGCGAAGATAGAACGTGTTTTCTCAATCGGAGCAGGCAAGCATACAAAGCTTACTCTTGCAAAGGACGGCAAAAATATTACGGCAATGTATTTTGGAATGTCTCCCCAGCGCCTCGGATTTTGTGAGGGTGACAGGATCGATGTATTTTTCAATATCGATATCAATGAATATCAGAATGTAAGAAGTGTTCAGATGATAGTCAAGGATATGAGAATATCCGCATCCTATGAAGAGGCACTGAAAAACGAGATGTACCGATATGAGTACATAAGGGGCGGCGGAAGCTTTGATGATGCTGAATATGTCATTCCAACAAGAGATGATTTTGCCGCTGTGTATAATGTTTTGCGCAGAGAATGCCGCATCGGTCATGATACAATAAATGAAAAGATACTTCTTTCCATGCTTCGCGGAGATGCATGCCCCAGAGGAGATATAAGCTATATAAAAATGAAGTTTATAATGTCGGTTTTCCGCGAGCTCAATGTATGCGGAGTTGAGGAGATCGACGGCGGATATTATCACTTCGAAATCTATTTTAAAACCGACAAGGCTAACCTTGATAAATCATATATATTAAAGAAACTGCGCTCTCAGTGCAGTGACCGAATCTGACTTTGAGGTTATATATGAATAACGATAATGTAAATTCCATTGAAAAGAATGCTACTGCCGTTCATACCGACGTAAGCCGACTGCTCGGAATACTTAAAGCAACCGGCAAGAATTATGATACGGATAAGATAGTCAGGGCATTTGAATATGCAAATAAACTGCACGAAGGGCAATTCCGCCAGAGCGGAGATGCTTATATTTCGCATCCCATAGCTGTGGCTGAGATAGTTGCGGGGCTTGAGCTGGATACCGATGCTATATGTGCCGCGCTTCTTCATGATACGGTAGAGGATTGCTCTGATAAGACCAATCTCACAGAAGTACGCAAGCTCTTCGGAGATGATGTTGCACTGCTGGTAGACGGTCTTACCAAGCTGGTGGAGCTTCAGGTAGAGGATAAGGAAGAAGCGCATATTGAGAATCTTCGTAAAATGCTTCTCGCAATGTCGAAGGACGTTCGAGTTATCTTCATCAAGCTCTGCGACCGTCTCCATAATATGCGTACTCTCTCGGCAAAGGGCGATGCAAAGCGCAGGACTATAGCTCTTGAGACAATGCAGGTCTATGCGCCTCTTGCTCACCGTCTCGGTATGCAGAGGATCAAGCATGAGCTTGAAAATCTTTCCCTTGAATATCTCGACCCCTTCGGTTATGAAGAGGTATCGAAACATATAGAAGAAAAATACGGTCAGAATCTCGGTCTTATCGAAAATCTGCGTAATCAGGTGGATTCAAAGCTTCGCGAGAATAATATTTCTTTTACTCTTGAAGGTCGAATTAAGTCGGTTTACAGCATCTATAAGAAGATGTATAACCAGAATAAGAGCTTCGATGAGATATATGATTTTTATGCGCTTAGAGTTATTGTGGATACCGAGCTTGAGTGTTATACCGTTCTCGGCATAATACATGAGATGTTCAAATCCATTCCCGGAAGATTCAAGGACTATATTTCCACACCTAAGCCCAATATGTACCGTTCTCTTCATACCACCGTTATCGGTCGCGACGGCGTTCCCTTTGAGGTTCAGATAAGAACCTGGGAGATGCACCATGTTGCGGAATACGGTGTTGCGGCTCACTGGAAATATAAGTCGGGTGAACGCTCGAAGGCGGATATGGATAAAAAACTGGAATGGATCGCGCGCCTTATCGAGACTGAGGACGGAACCAGAGATCCCGATGAATTCATGCATGCCTTCAAGACCGATATTTTCCATGATGAGACCTTTGTGTTTACCCCCAAGGGTGATGTTATCGCGCTTCCTCAGGGTTCGACCGTTATCGATTTTGCTTATGCCATCCATTCCGCAGTCGGAAACAAGATGGTCGGAGCAAAGATCAACGGTATGATCGTTCCTATCGATAAAGTTCCCCAGAACGGAGAGATCGTTGAGATCCTGACCTCCAATTCTTCAAAGGGCCCCAGCCGAGACTGGCTAAAGATAGTTAAGACAGGCGAAGCTAAAAATAAGATCAGACAGTGGTTCAAGAAGGAAAAGAGAGAGGAAAATATCGTTGTCGGACAGGGAATAATCGATGCCGAGCTTAAAAAGTTTTCAAAGACCTATACCGATGCTCAGCGGCTTGAGATCGTTACCAATGTTGCGCGAAGAATAGGTGTTCAGACGGCTGAGGATCTCTATAATACTATCGGTTACGGCGGTCTTTCCATATCAAAGATCACCCTTAAACTCCATGACGAGCTTGAAAGAATAATCAAAACAGAAACTCCTGCACCCGTTATGGATGTTGCCGATGTTCCTTTTAAAAATCCTAAGCATATCCGGTCCAACAGCGGTATAATAGTTGACGGAGAAGAGGGCTGTCAGGTCAAATTCGCAAAATGCTGTAATCCCTTGCCCGGTGATACCGTTATCGGTTTTGTCACCAAGGGTTATGGTATTTCGATTCATAAAAAGGACTGCCCAAATGTTATTCAGGGTATGAAGAATCTTGAAAATGCTTCCCGCTGGGTGGCTGCCGAATGGGAAGCAAGTGCCTCAGAGCAGACAACGGGCAGCTATGAAGCCTTGCTTCAGATTTTCGCATATGATGCCATAGGTATTCTTGCAGAGATATCCATGACCTTGGCGGATATGAAGGTTTCAATACTTTCCATAAATTCACAGAAAAAATCCGAAGACATGTTTATAATCAATCTTAAGATCGGATGCAAGAATGTTGAGCATTATAAATCCATTGTTTCGAGACTTAAGGGACTTAAGAATGTCGAGGATGTTACGAGAGGATTTTCTTAAAATGAAGGCTGTACTTCAAAGAGTAAAAAGAAGCGAAGTTAAGGTGGACGGTGAGACTGTTGGCTCATGCGGTGCAGGGCTGATGATACTTCTCGGTGTTGCCGTTGGTGATACCGAAGCCGATGCGGATGCCCTCGCCGCAAAGATACTCAAGCTTCGCATTTTTGAGGACGAAAACGGCAAAATGAATAAGAGTATCATGGATATTGGCGGCGAAGCACTTGTAGTTTCACAGTTCACCTTGCTGGCTAACTATAAGAGCGGCAACCGCCCAGATTATCTTGCTTCCGAGAAGCCCGAGAGGGCGAATGAGCTCTATGAATATTTCAGCGGACTTCTTCGCTCATCACTTTCACATGTCGGAAACGGTGTTTTCGGCGCGGATATGGAAGTTACCATAATAAATGACGGTCCCGTTACCATAGTTATGGATTCCGGAGACCTTATAAAGAGCAGGTGAGGACATGAAACTCTTTCTTAACGGAAATATTCCGATAAACAGATATTATGTCCAAATGCTTTGCATGATCTATTTTCCCGGTGTAAAATTTTCCGAGAGCGAGAATGCCGAGGATGACGGGCTCTGCCTTACGGTGAATGTGAAAAGGGAAGAGGATACTGTAAAAGCCGAATGTATTCTCTTTGCCATGGGTAAAGAGGGAAGTGCGGTAAAAGAAAAGAATGTAGAAGACGGAGTTACAGAGGATAGAGCAACAAAGCTTGCCATCGGCGCGGCAATGCTCGCTATCGGAGAAGAGCTTCTTTCTTATCGCCCCTCATGGGGAATGCTTATCGGTGTCAGACCTTCAAAGGTTGCAATGGAAAGATTGCTTGAAGGCAACAGTAAAACCAAGGTAAGAAAGATGCTCAGAAATGACTATTTTGTAACAGTCAAAAAGGCGGCACTGGCAACAGATGTGGCTCTTGCCGAGAGGGCTATCATCGGTAGTCCCGATAAAAAGGATTGCAGTATATATGTTTCGATCCCTTTCTGCCCCACGAGATGCGCGTATTGCTCTTTTGTTTCTTATACCTCAAAGAAGCTTTTGTCTCTAATTCCCGAATATCTTGTGCGTCTATGCAAGGATATCGAGGTTACCTTTGCAAATGTCAGAAGACTTGGGCTTAATGTAAAAACCGTGTATATCGGCGGCGGAACACCCACCATTCTGACTGCGCCTCAGCTCGAAATGCTTCTCTCAAAGATCTATGACTGCACAGATGTCAATGCTCTTGAGGAATATACTCTTGAAGCGGGCAGACCGGATACTATCGATGCGGAAAAGCTGGCGATAGCGGCAAAATACGGTGTTACAAGAATGAGCGTCAATCCGCAGACCCTATGTGATAAGGTTCTTTCGGGTGTTGGACGCAATCATACGACAGATGAATTTTACCGTGCATATGATATTGCGAGAAATTCCGGCATAAAATATATCAATACCGACCTTATTGCAGGACTTCCGGGAGATACCTTTAAGACCTTTGCAGAATCCTTTGATAAGATAGTTGAGCTTGAGCCTGACAATATCACGGTACATACCTTCTGCGTTAAGAAATCCGCGGAGCTTATGCATCAAGGCCCGTCTATTTTCTCCCGTAAGGGCGGAGATGCAGTCAAATGCGTGGATTATTCCCAGCTTCGTGCAATGCAGGAGGGCTATAAGCCTTATTATATGTACCGCCAGAAGAATACCGTGGGCAATCTCGAAAATGTCGGTTTTGCTAAGCCCGGCTCAGAGGGACTTTATAATATATATATGATGGAAGAAGTCCATACGATCCTTGCCGCAGGTGCCGGCGCGGTCACAAAGCTTGTTGAATATAAACCCGAGGGAGAGGGAAAAACACGCATAAAGCGTCTGTTCAGCCCCAAATATCCCTTTGAATATCTCAGAGAGGATAATACCGAGGAAATAACAAGGTGTGCCGAGGAATTCTTTGCCGAGGAAATTTAATCTTTAATTTTGGAGATAACAAATGACCGAAGAAAAGTCTGTAAACTCTAAAAAGCTCTTTCTGTCGGGCGTGGCAGTAATGACCGTATCCACAACCATAGTTAAGATAATCGGGCTTCTCTATAAGATCCCGATGCTCTCATATCTCGGTACCGAGGGTATGGCATTCTTCAATGCCGCTTATGATATCTATACCATGTTTTATATGATATCAACGGCAGGTCTGCCCGTTGCGGTCTCTATTCTCATATCCGAGAACAGAGTACGCGGAAATGTGAAAAATATAAGGCGTATATATCATGTGACCCTTGCGCTGTTCTTCTTGATAGGAAGCGTGGGAATGCTATCCATGATATTCGGCTCGGAGCTTTTTGCCGATTGGATAAAGATCGATGAAGCGGCATACTGTATAGTTGCCATTGCGCCAACGCTGTTTCTTATCTGTATTTCAAGCGCATTGCGCGGATATTTTCAAGGCCATCAGATAATGACCCCAACGGCGGTCTCGCAGGTTATCGAAGCCCTTGGAAAGCTGATAATCGGTCTGCTTCTTGCGGCTTGGGCTCTTAAAAATGGCTATTCGATTCCTGTGGTTGCGGCATTCGCGGTGCTTGGACTTACCATCGGGGTTGCTGTGTCCATGCTCTATCTGATGCTGACGAAGCTTCTTTTCCGCATTACCGGAAAGCAGTCAGCAATGACGATAGATGCAGGGCTTCTTCCCGAAAGAAGCTCGGCTATCCTCGGAAATCTCATCAAGATATCCATACCGATAACAATAAGCTCTTCTGTTATGGGAATTGCGCGCCTTGTTGATACGGCTCTGATTTCCGGCCGTCTCCAGCATATCGGCTTTGCCCAAAGCGTTGCAAATTCCTTTTACGGAGCTTACAGTACCCTTGTGGTGCCGATATATAATCTTCCTCCCGCGATAATTACGGGAATCGCCCTTTCACTCGTTCCGATGCTGACGGCGGCGATCGAATCAAAAAACCGAGAGAAGGAATCGATGGTTCTTTCATCATCTCTGCGTATCTGTTCGCTTTTTGCTATGCCATGCTCCGTAGGCATTTGCCTTTTCTCAAAGCCGATACTGGAGCTTATCTTTTCCGGACAGACAGAGGCTATAGATATCGCCTATCCGCTTCTTTCGATCCTTGGTATTTCGGTTATATTTGCGTGCCTTATGACGGTGACAAATGCAATTCTTCAGGCATATAAACAGGAAAGAAAACCGATAATATCTATGGCTGTGGGTGCACTCGTCAAGATAGTTTTCGATTATGCTCTTATCGGCATAGAGGAAATAAATATTTATGGAGCGCCTATCAGTACATTTCTCTGTAATGCCACTGTCATGGCTCTGAACTTCTATTTTATAAAGAGATATGCATCGAGCTTTGATGGGCTTATAAAGCTCTTTTACCGCCCTCTCGCTGCTTCCGTGATCTCTATCGGTGCGGCTTTCGGAGTTTATGCGCTGGTCTGCTCACATCTTGGGGCATCAAGACTTTATACAATAGCTTGTATAGGTCTTGCAGTTATTCTTTATATATTTGCGGCAATGCTCATGAAAGCGGTTGACGCAGAAGATATCAGAATGCTCCCAAAGGGCGAAAAAATCTATTCTTTACTTCATAAAATGAAGCTCATTCGAAAGGAAGAAAAATGAACAGAAGTGAAAAAATTGCGGCACTCAACTCAAAAAAGGAATATAATTTCGATGATCTATGCATGATAATGGAGCTTCTCCGCAGTGAAGGCGGTTGTCCTTGGGACAGAGAACAGACTCATGAGAGCATACGCAGAGATTTTATAGAGGAGACATATGAGGTTATCGAAGCCATTGATACAAAGGATCCGGAGCTTTTGCGCGAGGAGCTTGGAGATGTGCTCTTACAGGTCGTTTTCCATGCAAGAATCGAAGAAGAACAGGGAACCTTTGTGATGGCAGATGTGCTGACAGAGATATGTGCAAAGCTGATCCACCGCCATCCTCATATTTTTGCTGATGTTGTTGCCGAAACCAGTGAAAAGGTTTTAACAAATTGGGATATAATCAAGAATGAAGAAAAGCAGAGGGAAACTATTACCTCACGCCTTCGCAGTGTTCCTCCATCGCTTCCTGCGCTTATGAAGGCTGCTAAGGTGGGCAAGAGAGCGGCTTGCTTTGATTTTCCGGATGCCAAAGCCGCATTTGCTAAGATCGGCGAGGAAAGTGCCGAGATCGCAGAGGTCATGGGTTCTGGTAATAAGGAAAGACTTGAGGAAGAGATAGGAGATCTTCTCTTTTCGGTGTCAAATTTTGCAAGGAAAAGCGGTATAGATCCCGAGATGGCTCTCAATAATGCGACAAAAAAATTCATAGATCGCTTTGAAATGATAGAAAACGAGGCGATTCAAAATGGTAAAAATGTCGAAAAAATGTCACAAAAAGAGCTTGATGAGCTTTGGGAAGCAAAAAAAGCAAAAAAATTATCAAAATTATAAAAAAATATTTCCAAAACCCCTTGAAATTGGTACAATTTGATGGTATAATATAAAATGTTAATAAACGCGACGGCGCAAAGCGCTGATTGTTGTTAAAAAAATCATAAATTCGAAAGGATTGGACAAAATCATGAACAAGACACAGCTCATCGATGCAGTTGCAGCTGCAACAGGTCTCAAGAAGAATCAGGCAGAAGCAGCAGTTAACGCTGTAACAGCTTCTATCGCAGACGCGCTCAAGGCAGGCGAAAAGGTACAGCTTATCGGCTTCGGTACATTCGAGGTTAAGTGCAGAGGCGCAAGACAGGGCAGAAACCCCAGAACAGGCGAAACTCTCACAATCGCAGCTTCCAAGCATCCTACCTTCACAGCAGGTAAGGCTCTTAAGGATTCCGTAAACTGATTTCCCTAATAAATGCGGCAGACTTTTAAGGAGTCTGCCGAGTTTATTTTTTGAAAGTTATTTTTCTGAGGTAAAAAATGAGACTTGATAAATTTCTGAAGATATCGAGAATAATCAAGCGCCGTACCGTTGCAAATGACGCATGCGATACAGAGCATGTCAGCGTTAATGGAAAGCGGGCAAAGGCTTCATATGATGTAAAGGTAGGAGATATAATAGAGATATCCTTTGGGCAGAAGCCTGTGAAGGTAAAGGTTCTCGATGTTCGCGAGCATGTTGCAAAGGCAGATGCCGCCGCACTATATGAGGTCATTGAATAAAGGCATAAAAAGCTTTTTAGGCGCATATATAATAATGAACCTCCGCATCGGAAAGGTGCGGAGGTTATTATTTTCGGAGGTGCGAGATGAACGAACAGGCAAGACCCCATGATATAATAATAAGATCGCGGGCTCATATGGATATAAACGGTGTAAAGAGCGTTATAAGCTTTGATGAAGAATGCGTTTGCCTTGATACTGTTATGGGAGAATTGATGATAGAAGGCGAAGAGCTGAATGTAAGTTCGCTTGATACCGACAGGGGAACTGTTCAGCTTTCGGGCAAGATAAACGGTCTTTATTATAATACTCAGACTTCAGAGCCCAAAAAAGGATTCTTTGGGAGACTTCTCGGCTGATGGAAATATCAATGATGTCTCTTGCCCGCATGACCTTACTCGCCTTTGCTCTGGGACTGTGCCTCGGAGCGCTCTATGATGTTTTCAGAATAACGAGGGTAATGTTTGGGGTGAGCTATGGCGGAAAAAGCGCGGATCATCTTTACAGCAGAGAATATCCTCTTATTGGAAAACTCAAAAGAAAAAAAAGCTTGGTACACCGAAGATTTCTTGATATAATCATTGCTGTTGGCGATGTTTTTTTCTGCCTTATTGCGGGATCGGCTTTTTCTGTATTTATTTATTATACCAATGACGGTATCTTTCGTTTTCAGGCTTTTGCCGCCGCAGTGTTTGGATTTTTCGTCTATTATAAGACTTTAGTCTCGATAATAATTTTTTTTGCGGAAATAATATGCATTTGTTTGAAAATTATCACAAAAATTTTTCTATATACTATTGCATTTCCATTCAAAATTATGTATAATATATTTATAACACTTGTAAGAAAGGTCTTCGGCATACCGTTTAGATGGATCTCCTTTAGATTGCGATTGATTTTAACCGATCGCAGAATGAAGGCACTGATGGCAGATGCTTCTTCGGGATTTCTGAAAAAATACTTGAAAGGATAGGGCGTTAAAAATGGATTCGGGTGCAGCAAAACATACCGAGCTTAATATTTTTATAAGATGTGCTATCGTCTTGTTCGTTGTCGCTTCCATCGTCTTATCTATTCACAATCTTATGAGATATAATGATTATCGGGATAAGATAGAAGAGCTTGAATATAAGAAAAATGAATATGTCGAGAGCATCGAACGCATAGAGTATGAGCTTGGATGCGAATTTGATGATGAATATGTTATCCGAATAGCCAAGGAAAAATTAAATCTATGTATGCCTAATGAATCAGTTTATTATAACGGACTTGACTAATAATATGACCGCCCGCAGTCGATTTCTTGACGGGCGGTCTATCTGTACCTTTGGGGGAAAGAAATGAATATCAGAAATATTGATGTAAAAATAATTGAAGAAAAGATTGCTGAGCTTTTTGTCTCAGCCAATCAGACCTTGCCCGAGAGCACCTGCTGTGCAATAAGAAATGCAAAATGCTCGGAAAGAAATCAGCTGGCGGCAAATGTTCTTTCTATAATGGAGGATAATATCGAAGCGGCAAAGGAATTGGAGATACCTGTTTGCCAGGATACAGGCATGGCTGTAGTATTTCTTGAGATTGGGCAGGATGTGCATTTTGAAGGAGGTTCTCTCTCGGAGGCTATCAACCGAGGAGTTGAAAGAGCCTATGTTGATGGTAAGCTTCGATTGTCTGTTGTCCGCGACCCTCTTTATGGAAGAAAGAATACAGATAATAATACTCCTGCAGTGATACATACGGAAATAGTTTTGGGTGACAAGGTTAAAATAATCGCACTCCCCAAGGGATTTGGAAGCGAAAATATGAGCGCGGTAAAAATGTTTACGCCTTCTGCCGCAGAAGATGATATAATCGCTTTTGTTACAGAAACTGTTAAAAGGGCAGGCGCAAATCCTTGCCCGCCCGTAACACTGGGGGTAGGCATCGGCGGTACCTTTGAGAAGGCGGCTCTGCTTTCAAAAAAAGCACTTGCAAGAGAGCTTGACGATATTAATCCCGATAAGAATTATGCTGAGCTCGAAAAAAAGATGCTTGATGAAATAAATAAGCTTGATATAGGACCTCAGGGCTTTGGCGGAGATACCACAGCACTGTCGGTCAAAATAGAAAAATATCCCACCCATATTGCCGGACTGCCTGTTGCGGTGAATGTTTGTTGTCATGTACACAGACATCTTTCGGTTGTCATATAAGGAAGGAAAATGAAAGAAAATACATATAGAAGATCGAATATAATACTTTTTACAGTTCTCGCGGTCATAGTTATTGCGGCTTTTTCGGTAGGAATTTATCTTTTTTTGTCATCTGACGAGCCGAAACCGGTTATTTCCAATGGAACGGATTCATATGAGACTACCGAAGGGATAACGGCTGAGCCTTTTACCGAAACAGTACCGATCACGGATGAGATCAAAACAACTATGCCTCCTGAAACAGAACCGCCCATAGAACCGACATTTGAGGAGCAGGCGCAGGCAAAGCTCGATAAAACTCTTGCAGAGATCATTGCATGGATAGGGGAGGCGGTTCCCACATATAAAACCGTAGAAGAGACCGACACTGAGGGCAATATAACGGTTCCATCGGAGGAATATAAACCGCCTGTTGCCTTTTATTATCAGGATATCAAAAGCGGCTGCATTATGGCCTATAATGCAGATCACATTTTCTATACAGCAAGTATAATAAAAGAGCCTTATGTTCTCTGGGCCCTCGGCGAGATAGAAAAAGCCGAAGCGGAAGGCACGGCTGAGGGAACTAAATATGATGTTGACAGCATTTTTGTTTATACCGAGGACAAATATAAGAGCGGTTCAGGTATAATTCAGAAAGCTGAATTCGGTACGGCTTATGCATATTATGATCTTTTAAGGCTTGCGATTACCGAAAGCGATAATGTTGCATTTGCCGAGCTTCGGAATATCTATGGCAGATCGGGCTTCAATGCATTTTCCGAGAGTATCGGCGTAAATAACTCCATTAAAAGTCTTTACAGTGCCAGTGCAAGGGAGATGGGCGCATACCTCGCAGAAACCTATAGATTCTTCGAGAGCGGATCAAAATATGCCGAGATGCTGAAAAGCTGGATGCTCGATACTAACCATAGGATCATGATCCCAAGCGCAGTAAGTCCTTCTAAGGCAGCGAACAAATACGGTTGGGATCTCGAAGCCTATCATGATATGGCTATCGTTTTTGACGAGAACCCATATTTGCTTGTCATCATGACAGAGCTTGATAACGGAAGCCAAGCGGATAATAGATTTATCCGAGATCTTGTGGGAAAGATAAATACCGCCCACAGGGAAATAATCGGAGGCGCTGAATGAGCAGGCTGTATCTTGATTCCTTTAATATTGCAAGTAAAAGCAAAGAAGTGGATTTTATATTGTCTTGGGATCCCAAAATGACCATGACCTGCTATTCCGGGACAAATGTTTATCCCTTCAAGCTATTTCCTGAAAAGGAGCTTGAGCATATCGAATTTGCCCCGATAACGATCTTTTATGGCGGAAACGGTTCGGGAAAATCAACTCTTCTCAATATAATTTCCGAAAAGCTGGGGCTCGACCGCAGTGCGCCCTTCAATAATACGCCGTTTTTTGAGGAATATCTTAAATTTTGCGATTACGAACTGACATTTGGAAAAAATCCGCCGAAGGGAAGCAGAATAATTACCAGCGATGATGTTTTTGATTTTCTGCTCGATCTTCGCGCGCTCAACGATGGAGTTGATAAGCGCAGGGAAGAGCTTTTTGATGAATATATGGACGCGAAATATAATTCTCTGGATTTTAAGATGCGATCCAATGAAGATCTTGAGGAGCTGAAAAAGCGGAATGAAGCGCGGCATAGAACCAAATCCTCGTATGTAAGCCGTAGGATGCCTAAGAATGTTGACGGCAGATCTAATGGCGAAAGCGCACTTGCATATTTTACTGATAAGATAAAGGAAGATGCGCTATATCTGCTGGACGAGCCGGAAAACAGTCTTTCGGCGCAATTTCAGCAGGAGATTGCTGATTTTATCGAGGAATCTGTTCGTTTTTACAACTGTCAGTTCATAATTTCAACACATTCGCCCTTCTTGCTTTCTTTGAAAGGTGCGAAGATATATGATCTTGATGCTGCTCCGGTTAAGGTCAAGCCTTGGTATGAGCTGGAAAACATCAAGCGATATTTTGAGCTTTTTAATAAACATAAAAATGACTTTCTGAAATAAATTTTGGAATTCGTATATTATATCAATCATAAAAATTATAAAAAGATCTGATCTTTAGGAGAAAAAATGTTTAATCGTAAGAAAGAACAAATTAACATGACAGAAGGGCCTCTTCTCGGTAAAATGATAAGATACGCCCTGCCGCTGATCTTCACAAATCTGCTTCAGCTTTTCTATAATTCGGCAGATATGTTTGTTGTGGGTAATTTCTGCGATGACCCCAATGCCCTCGGCTCTGTTGGTTGTACCTCTTCTATTATCAATCTTATACTCGGACTTATGTTGGGAATGGGAGCGGGTGTCAGCGTTACGATCTCTCAAAGCATAGGCTCAGGGGATAAAAGAAGAATTGAGCGCGCGGTACATACATCGGTGCTTCTTGCGGTCTTTGTGGGCATTATAGTTGGTGTAACAGGATTTTTCCTTGCTCCCGTTCTCCTGAAGCTTATGAAGACTCCCGATGTTTTCATTGATAAGGCAACTCTTTATGTTAAGATATATTTCTGCGGCACTATCGGAAATGCTATGTTTAATTTCTGCTCGGGTATCATGCGTTCAAGAGGCGATACTCTGCGTCCGCTTATCTTTTCCTCGGTGGGCGGTGTTGTTAATGTTATTCTCAATCTGTTCTTTGTTATCGTACTTGAAATGGGTGTTGAGGGCGTTGCTATAGCAACGATAATCGCCCAGATGATATCTGCGGTTCTCTCTGTTATTCATCTCACAAGGCTCAGCGATGCCTGCCGTGTAAATCTGAAGAAGCTCAGGATCGACAGAGGCATGTTTATGAGCTTTGTCCGCATAGGTATTCCTGCCGGCGTTCAGGGAATGCTTTTCTCCTTTTCAAACATGCTTCTTCAGGGAAGCTATAATCAGCTTGGTCCTCTTTATGTCAATGCAAATACCGCAGCGAGCAATGTTGACTCCTATATTTATAATGTTCTTGCGGCATTCTATCATGTTGCACTTACATTTTCTTCGCAAAACTACGGTGCGAAAAAGTACGGCAGAATGTGGAAGGTATTCGGTCTTAACTGTGCTTGCATAATCGCTGTAGGTTTATCCTTAGGTGTACTTTCGGTTGCCTTTGCTGAGCAGCTTATCGGAATTTTCGATAGTGATCCCGCCGTTATAGCAGAGTCAAAATCGCGACTGCTGATAATGGGGCTCTTCTATTTCACCTGCGGTCTTATGGATACGGGTACTGCCATGCTTCGCTCTATCGGTAATTCGGTTTCTGCAACGGTTATTACCGTTTTCGGTGTTTGCATCATGCGTGTTCTTTGGATATATACTGTTTTTGCGGCTTTCCCCAAGCTCATCGTGCTTTATATTGTCTACCCCATAACATGGGTGCTTACTTTCGCGGCGCTTACCCTGACATTTATATTTACATTCAGAAAGAGGGTAAGGAAAGAAAAGGCGGTAGCAAATGCGGCTTGAAGAAAGAATCAGAAAGGATCTGCTTTTGGCGGCAGATGATAAATATAAGGATTTCCAAGCAAAGCTGATGCCGACGATCAGTCCCGATGTTATTATAGGTATCAGAACTCCCATACTGCGCAAATATGCCGCAGATCTTTCAAAAACGGATGATGCCAAAGCTTTTCTTAAAATTCTTCCCCATAAATATTATGAAGAGAACAATCTTCATGCGTTTCTCATTGAGAAGCTCGGAGATTTCGGCGAAACGCTCGGAGCTTTAGACGCTTTTTTGCCGCATGTTGACAACTGGGCTACCTGCGATTCGATGAACCCAAAAATTCTCAGGGAGAACAGGGAAGAGCTGCTTCCTGTCATTGACGGATGGCTTAAATCGGAGCATACTTATACAGTCCGCTATGCAATAGGACTTCTCATGCGCCATTATCTCGGTCAAAATTTCAAAAAGCAATATGCGGATAGAGTCGCTTCCGTGAAAAGCGATGAATACTATGTTAAAATGATGGCTGCATGGTATTTTGCAACGGCACTCGCATATAATTATGATCAGATCCTGCCATATATCGAAAAGCGCGTCCTGGATGAATGGACGCACAGAAAGGCTATTCAAAAAGCCATCGAGAGCTATAGGATAGCCGCAGAGCAAAAAATTTATTTAAGATCTCTTAAAATTTGACGTGTCAATAGTAATTTCCGTTTTACTGTTGAATATTTTTCAAAAATCTGATATACTGAAAACAGAAGAGAGGTGTCAGCATGATAGATTTGAGAAATGTCGAAAAATACAGGGAGAATAACCGCATTGAAGCAAAGAAAGCGCTGGGCGGTCTGCCACATAGCATCTGGGAGACCTATTCGGCTTTTGCGAACACTTTGGGGGGAGTGATACTTCTCGGAGTTGAGGAATACCGCGATAAGACTTTTCATGTTGTTGACCTGCCCGATCCCGAAAGACTGATAAGCGAGCTCAAGGTAAAGCTTGCCGACAGAAAAAAGGTCAGTGCCAATATACTTTCGGATAGGGATATAACTATTGAGACCTTTGAAGGGAAGCATTTCATTGCGATAAATATCCCGCGTGCGCACCGCTTTGATAAGCCGATTTATGTTGACGGCAATCCCTTTGGCGGAACTTACCGCCGCGGCGGCGAAGGGGATTATAAATGCACAAGGGAAGAGGTTGAGAGCATGCAGAGAGATTCCGAAAAGGTATCTTCGGATATGCTTTTATATGATGATCTGAAAGCTGATGCTCTTAAATCCGAAACTATTATAAAATATTTCAAAAGGCTAAAAAAGCTGCGCTGTGATTATGTTGAAGATCCTATAAACGAAAGTTTTCTTGATAAGATCGGGGCGTTGGTAAAGGGAACGGATGGGATATACCACCCAACGGCGGCAGGACTTCTGATGTTCGGAAAAAAGGATCGAATAATCGAAAAATATCCGAATTTTAAGCCTCTGTATACCGAAAAGAATGAGGAAAATGAGATAACAGCAGAGCTTGAAGGCGAAAATCTTTTCGAATTTTATCTGTTGGCAGAAAAACGTATTTCAAGGGGAATTTGCATGCTGGGCATGAACCGTTCGGAGGAAAAGTCCGTAAGTGAAGCTGTAAGTGAAGCACTTGCAAATTCACTTATC
>JAFTXK010000003.1 GCA_017461635.1 Clostridia bacterium
GCAAAATTGCGTATCTCCACAGCCTCGGCGCGGCAGAGCCCCTCTGCGATAAGACGGATGTGCCCTTCGGGGGTCTTGACCGACTGCTTGATCTTTGCAACCGTTCCGATCCTGTAAACAGATTCCTCAAAGCTTTTTGGGTCGGAAAGATTTTTCTTGGCAAGAAGCAGAACATAGGAATCGGTCTCAAGAGCCGCGTTTGCGGCGGCAAGGGTCTCATCCTCGGTGCATTCAAAATTTATAGTTACGGCAGGGAAGGCGACAATGCCGCGAAGCGCAACTATGGGGAGAGTAAGATTTTCAACTTTTTCAATGATAGACATCTGAGTTTCTATAAAAAACCGCCGAAGCGGAGTCCTTTCTCATATTATTTTATTAATATCTTATGAATTATACCATATTTTAAAGTAAAATTCCATACTTTTGCGAATTTGTTTACAATTATATTAAAAAGACAGGAAAAAAGCACGGATCGAGACCGACCGGGCGCGTTGATATCATGAGCTTGATATTCCGCCGGGATCGGGTGTCGCCGTGCACATGACAATATTATAGCGTATATTTTTCGATTTGTAAATTATCAAAAATGACGATTTTTTGCTGTCGAAAAAGCCCAAAAAAACGTCTTTTCGGACTTTTCTTCGAGAGAAAATCCCGTAAAACGTTGGATTTCGGCGCGTTCTTTCCTTTTGTACAATTTCCCGATAGACAAAATATTACACCAAAAATTTTTTCACCAATAAACGTATCCCCATCTCAGCTAACATCGCAAACAACCGATAGCACATGCGGACAATTTCCGATATCAAGCGATTCCCTCAGACGGGAGCATGTGCGATTTATTAACCCTTTTTGAGGCGGTGCTTTTTGCCTCAAAAAGGTAAATGACAAAATAAACAGCACCCTTGAAAATCTTGCCCGTCGAGATTTTCACAGGTGCGTTGGCACAGCAGGGGGTATCCCTAGGGGGAACGCCTGGGAGCGTTTTGCCTTCTTTGGGGCGGGCCAAAGAAGGTGCCGCGCGGCATGAGCGCCCATGTAGTAAGTTGCTTCTGTGAGGATGTTAGAAAATAGTAAGTTTACCGTAGAAAGAAATTTGGGGATCACTTTTCTAATTCTAAATTTCAATAATCAGTATTTTTTTGAATATAAAAATATCGCATACTATCTTTCTTAATGTTCTTTAGCACTAGCTGTTTATCCTCACAGAAGTAACTTACTGCATGGGCGCTCATGCCGCGCGGCAGTACCTTTGGCCCGCCCCAAAGGTACCAAAACGCTCCCAGGCGTTCCCCCTAGGGATACCCCCTTATCTGCCGACGCACCTGTGAAAATTCCGACGGGCGTAATTTTCAAGGGTGCTGTATATTCTGTCATTTGCCTTTTTGAGGCATAAAGCACCGCCTCAAAAAGGGTGAAGAGTACCGCACATGCTCCCGTCTGAGGGAATCGTTTGCCAGAGGTAATTGTCCGCATGTGCTATCGGTTGTTTGCGGATGTTAGTTTTGAAACGTGATGATTGTTTTTGAGATCTTAAAATTTTTTTCAAAAAACTCTTGACAAGTAAGGAATGACGTGGTATAATACTACGGAAATAAAGCAGAGCATCCCGCTCTCACCCTGCCGCAAAGCGAGCAGGCGTTGATAAATTTTTCTCTCTTGTAAAAAGGGAGAATTGTGCGTGCGGGGTCATCCCCGCATTTTTGCTTTGTTTTAAAATTTATTTTCGGAGGTGCATTCTTATCAGCACAAAAGAAACGCCAATCAATGAGGAAATCAGAGCGAAGGAGATTCGTGTTGTGGGTCCCGAGGGCGAGCAGCTGGGCATAATGTCAAGCGAAAATGCTCTTAAAATGGCGTATGATCAGGGACTTGATCTTGTTATGATGGCTTCTCAGGCAGAACCGCCCGTGTGCCGCATAATGGATTACGGCAAATACCGCTTCGATAAGGAAAAGAGAGAAAAGGAAAACCGTAAGAAGCAGCAGACCGTTGAGCTTAAGGAAGTCCAGCTCTCCTGCCGCATTGACAAGCATGATTTTGAAACAAAGGTAAACCATGCGCTGCGTTTTCTCAGTGCCGGAAATAAGGTTCGCTGCGTCGTTAAGTTCAGAGGACGCGAGATGAGCCATATGGAGATCGGAAAAGATATCCTCGAGCGTTTTGCAGAGAGCGTTTCCGAGCTTGGCACAGTGGATAAGAAGCCTTCAACCGAAGGCCGCTTCATGAGTATGATAATCGTTCCCGTGAAGCCCCAGGGCAAATAAGCCCCCAAATAAGTTCATTTACAGCCAAAGCGGCTCGGCAGTCCCATGCCCCGTCGCGCTGTATGATTAAAAAGAATTATAATCAAAAGGAGAAATGTAAAATGGGAAAGATCAAGACACATAAGGCTTCGGCTAAAAGATTTTCCGTAACAGGCGGCGGAAAGGTTAAGCATAACCATGGCCAGCATCGCCATAACCTGGGTCATAAGACCGCAAAGCGTAAGAGATTCCTCCGCGGCAGCGGAATTCTCAGTCATGCAATGACAGCAAATTACAGAACACTTATCCAGAAATAATAGCGGTAGAAAGATTTAGGAGGAAATAGAAAATGGCAAGAATTAAGGGCGCAATGATGACGCGCAAGAGAAGAAATAAAATTCTTAAGGCTGCAAAGGGCTATTGGGGTGCAAAGAGCAAGCACTTCAAGATGGCTAAGCAGCAGGTAATGAAGAGCGGCACCTATGCATTTGCAGGCCGTAAGATGAAGAAGAGAGATTTCAGAAGACTCTGGATCGCTCGTATCTCTGCTCAGGCAAAGGTAAACGGCATGAATTATTCTACATTCATGCATGGTCTCAAGCTCGCAGGCATCAACCTCAACAGAAAGATGCTCTCTGAGCTCGCGATCGCCGATAAGGACGCATTTGCAGCACTCGCAGAAAAAGCTAAAGCTGCGCTCTGATCAAATAAAAACCCGGTAAATACCGGGTTTTTGTCATAAAATAAGCATGCAAAACTGCGGCGGCATCGAATGTCTCCGCAGCGATTTGCTTTTTATTTGGTAATAAAAATGGAGGAAAATATGCCGCTCAAAATAAAATGCGCGCCTGATATCATAAGCGCAAGAACAAACCCGCTCGTGGTAAGGATCTGCAAGCTGGAAGAAAAAAAGCATAGAGAAAATGAGCGGCTTTTCCGATTTGACGGGATAAAGCTCCTTCTGGAAGCCCTCGATTTCGGCGCTGAGCTCGAATATATCCTTGTCCGCGAGGATTCCTATAGCAGAATAATGGAGGCGGTAAATACCCACCTCGGCGAGCGAAAGATCAGCTCCAACGGAACGCTCGTGCGCCTTGGAAGCTCGGCTTTTGAAAAAATGTCGAGCGAAAAATCCCCTGAAGGCGTAATAACTGTAGCAAAATATATTGACAAAATCCATAAAATCAGTAAAATAGAAAAAGACAGCGTGTTTTCCCCGATGGGAAAAACGCTTATGCTGGAATCGGTAAGAGACCCCGGAAACCTGGGTACAATGCTGAGAACAGCGGCGGCATTCGGCATATCCACAGTGATAATGACAGCCGACTGCGCCGATATATATAACCCCAAAACGGTAAGAGCCGCAATGGGAGCGATCTTCAAGACCGAGATCCATCGAGTGGCTTCGGCGGCTGATGCCGTGTCGGCACTCAGAAAAAGCGGACGCAGAGTTTTCGCGGCGGCACTTGATAAGGATGCCCTCAGGCTCGGCTCATTTCCGCTCGAAAAAACAGACGTGTTCCTGATCGGAAACGAAGGGCACGGACTTTCGGGCGAGGCAATAAAAGCCGCAGACAGAAGCGTATTTATCCCAATGGCAGAGGGAACGGAATCCCTTAACGCCGCCATCGCGGCATCGGTCTGCCTATGGGAGATCTCAAAAACATAAGCATACGGGAGGAAAAAATGTCAGAAACATTATATTGGATATGGCTGGCAGGCTGTCTCGGCACGGGAAGCCGCCATCTGCATTATCTGTTGGACAGATATTCTTCTCCGTATGAAGTATTCAGAGCAGAGTCGGAGGAGCTTGAGCGTCTTGATCTTAGCGAGCGCATCATCTCAGCCCTCTGCAATAAGGATATGCAGGAGGCATACGCAATAAATGATTATTGCGCATCGCATAGGATCGGCATAATTTCATATGAAAGTGAATACTATCCCGCAAAGCTTAGACTGATCGCCGACCCGCCGGCAGTGCTCTATTTCAGAGGAAAACTGCCGAACATGAATGATTATGTATCAGTAGGCGTTGTGGGAACGCGCAAAATGAGCGAATACGGAAAGCGCTCTGCGTATAAAATATCATATGAACTTGCAAGCGCGGGCGTTACCGTTGTCAGCGGCATGGCATTGGGAATCGATGCCGTTGCGGCATGCGGAGCGATCACGGGCGGTGGAAGCACAGTGGCAGTGCTTGGCTCGGGAGTAGATGTTATCTACCCTCCGAAGCATGCGGTGCTCTATGAAAAGATCATCGAAAACGGCGCAGTCATCTCGGAATACCCACCGACAACAGAGGTCAGACCAAACCATTTTCCCGCAAGAAACCGAATAATCAGCGGAATGACCAACGGCACTCTCGTAGTGGAATGTGACCTTAAAAGCGGCGCAATGATAACGGCAGAATACGCGCTGAAGCAGGGAAGAGACATCTTCGCCATCCCGGGCAACATCGGGCATAAGAACGCAAACGGCACAAATAAGCTCCTTCATGACGGCGCAATAATGGTAACGAGCACAGAGGATATCCTGAGGGAATACGAATTTTATTACGGCAAAACCATAAATTATATAGCCCTCAGTACTGCAAGAAACTGCTCGGAGCTGAGCGAAGATGCGCTGACTGATATGGGCATCTGCTCCGAGGATACAGCTTTAAAAGCCGCAGCAAATAAAGATAAGCTCCCGAGGACAAATGTCGCAAATCTGCTGAAGCCCCGAAAGGTACCCAAAAACAAAACAGCGGAAAAAATGCCGTCAACCGAAAAGGAAAATATAAAGGAAGAAAGACAAGAGCGGGATATCAGCACCGAGGAAGAGCTGGCAAAGCTCACAGAGCATGAGCGCGAAATGTTTCTCGCCATGCCGGATGACAGAGCCACCGGTGTAGACGCAATGATGCGTCTGGGCTATAATTGCTCAGATGTAATGGGAACTCTGGCAATGCTGGAGATAAAAGGTTATATCAGTTCGCTTCCGGGCGGACTTTACATCAAAAACTGAAGTGTTTTATTATAGAAAGGATAGATACTGCAAATGGCAAATCTGGTAATAGTGGAGTCACCGTCGAAGGCAAACACCATAAAGGGTTACCTCGGCTCAAATTATAAAGTTATCGCATCAAAGGGACATGTAAGAGACCTGCCCAAAAGTACGCTGGGCGTGGATATCGAAAACGGCTTTGAAGCGCATTATATCAATATCAGAGGTAAGGGAGACCTTATCAAGAGCATAAAGAAGGAAGCCAAGAACGCAGGCAAGGTCTTTCTCGCAACCGACCCTGACCGCGAAGGCGAAGCGATCTCCTGGCATCTTGCCAACGCTCTTGGGATCCCCGTTGAGCAGACCCGCAGAGTTACCTTTAATGAGATCACAAAAACAGCCATCAAGGCAGCGATCAAAAATCCCAGACAGGTCGATATGAATCTTGTCAATGCCCAGCAGGCGAGAAGGATTTTCGATAGGATCGTGGGCTATAAGCTCAGCCCCCTTCTCTGGAAGAGCATCAAGAGCGGTCTCAGCGCGGGAAGAGTGCAGTCTGTGGCAACCCGTATCATAGTAGAAAGGGAAGAGGAGATCAAGGCGTTTGAACCCAGTGAATACTGGACAATAGAGGCAGTTCTTACAAACGGCGGCAGAGAAGTAACGGTACGCTTTGTCGGAGATAAGAACGGTAAGCTGAAGCTCGAAAATGAGGAGCAGACAAATAAAGTTCTCTCCGCCATCGGCAGTGATGATTTCACCGTTGCATCGGTCAAGAAATCCGTCCGCCATAAAGCACCTCAGCCTCCCTTCACAACCTCAACCATGCAGCAGGAAGCCTCCAAAAAGCTCGGCTTCCAGTCCGCACGCATCATGAAGGTAGCGCAGGAGCTTTACGAGGGCGTTAATATAGGCTCTGAAAACGGCGGCGTGCAGGGTCTTATAACCTATATGTGTACCGACTCGCTCCGTATCTCGGCAGAGGCATCGGAAGCGGCAAAGATGTATATCAACGAACGCTTCGGCGTCAAATATTATCCGAGAAGCGCAAGAGTTTATAAAACTAAGAGCGGCGCACAGGACGCCCATGAAGCGATCAGACCTTCAAATGTGGCTATCGAGCCTCAGAAGATCAAAAAGTATCTGACAAATGACCAGTTCAAGCTCTATAAGCTCATCTGGGAACGCTTCGTAGCCAGCCAGATGGAGTCTGCCGAGCTTAATACCGTTGTGGCGGATTTCACCGCAGGCGGATATATATTCCGTACAAGCGGTTATACCGTTGCTTTTCCGGGATATATGGCTATCTATGAGGAGAGCGAGGAGGAAAAAAAGCATAAGGACGGCGATGAGGAAATCACAGATCTCCGCCTTCCCGATATAAAGGAGAAGGAGCTTTTCAAAAATGAAAAGATCGATCCTCAGAAACATTTCACAGAGCCGCCCCCGAGATATACCGAAGCCTCTCTCATTAAATTCCTTGAGGAAAAGGGTATCGGACGACCCTCCACATATACACCCATCATCACAACCATTCTCGCAAGAAATTATGTTGTAAGAGAGGGCAAGGCTCTCGTTCCAACACCTCTCGGAGAGGTAACAACGAGACTTATGAAGGAGAAATTCCCCGATATCGTCGATTATAAGTTTACCGCAAATATGGAGGATGATCTCGATGCCATCGAAAAGGGCGAGATCGAAATGCAGGCTATCCTTTCCGAATTTTATGAGGATTTTGCAAAGGAGCTGGAAAAGGAAGAGGAGACCATCAGTAAGGATAATTATGAGCTCCCAACCGAGGAGACCGACATGATTTGCGAGAAATGCGGAAGCAAGATGATCGTCAAGAGTGGAAAATTCGGCAAGTTTGCGGCATGCCCGGGATATCCCAAGTGTAAGAATACAAAGCCTCTTGTGGAAAAGACAGAAGCGCAGGAGGAAAAGAAGGTTGTCGTTGCCGATTTCAAGTGTGAAAAATGCGGCGCGGATATGGTTCAGCGCAGCGGCAGATACGGAAGCTTCTTTGCCTGCAGCCGTTATCCCGAATGTAAATTTACAAAGCAGAAGACGAAAGAGCTCGATGTTCCCTGTCCCAAGTGCGGCGGCAAGATACTGACAAAGTACGGACGCAACCGTACCGTGTTCTATAGTTGTGAAAAATATCCCGAATGTGATTTTTCTTCTTGGGATATGCCCCTTGGCGAAAATTGCCCCGATTGCGGAAAAATGCTCTTCCGTAAGAAGGGTAAGCCCCTTGTTGTCTGCCATGAAAAGGACTGCGGATATAAGAGGGAAGTAACCCCTGAGGAAGAGATTTCGGGAGAAAACTGAGATGGATAAACCAATCGTAGAAATTATAGGCGCAGGACTTGCGGGCTGTGAAGCGGCATGGCAGGCGGCGCGCCTGGGCGCTCATGTCCGTCTCTATGAGATGAAACCGAAAAAGTATACTCCGGCGCATCACTGCGAAGGCTTTGCGGAGCTGGTCTGCTCAAATTCTCTGCGCTCGGATAGCGTTTCAAATGCAATCGGACTTCTCAAAGAGGAAATGCGCAGAATGGGATCGCTCATAATGGAAGCGGCTGACGCTACTAAAGTGCCTGCTGGCTCGGCATTGGCTGTTGACAGAAAGCTGTTTTCGGATTATATAACCGAAAAGATAAAAAAACATCCCGATATCGAGGTCATAGAAGAGGAAAGAAGGAGCGCGGGCGATATTTATACCGTCATCGCCACAGGACCTCTTACCTCAGACCCAATGGCTGATTATATCAGAGATGAGCTGGGATGTGATGATCTGCATTTCTTCGATGCGGCGGCACCTATCGTGGATTTTTCCTCCATAAATATGGAGGTCGCCTTCTTCGCGTCAAGATATGATAAGGGAGATGCGGATTATATCAATTGCCCAATGTCAAAGGAGCAGTATGAAGCCTTCTATGAAGCTCTCATTGCCGCAAAGGAAGCGGAGCTGAAGCAGTTCGATAAAGAATCTCAAAAAGCACCTAATGTCTTTGAGGGCTGTATGCCCGTCGAGGTCATGGCAAAGCGCGGAAGAGATACCCTTCTTTTCGGGCCTCTCAAGCCCGTAGGACTTGTTGACCCGAGAACGGGGAGAGAAGCCTACGCGGTGGTACAGCTCAGAAAAGAGAATATTGAAGGAACAATGTTCAATCTTGTAGGATTTCAAACCCATCTTACCTTTGAGGAGCAGAGAAGGGTGTTCCGCATGATACCGGGTCTTGAGGAAGCACAGTTTTTGCGCTATGGTGTTATGCATAGAAATACCTATCTTAATTCCCCCGGTCTTCTTGACGAAAGATATGCAATGAAAAAGCATCCGAATATCTTTTTCGCAGGACAGATGACGGGCGTTGAAGGCTATATCGAATCGGCAGGCTCAGGCTTTGTGGCAGGAGTGAACGCCGCTCTCGCGGCGCTCGGGAAAGAGCCGATGATCTTCGATACAAAAACCATGATCGGCGCAATGGCGGCTTATGTAAGCCATGGCGGCGTGAGCTCATCATTTCAGCCAATGAACGCCAATTTCGGCATAATCGAACCCCTTGGCTATAAAGTCAAAGGCGGCAAAACAGCGAAGAATGAGGCGCTTGCAGCGAGATCTCTCGATATAATTTCCGAAATAGATTTGTTTAAATAACGGAGTTTTTGAAATGAAGATAATAGTTGATGTAATGGGCGGCGATTATGCCCCCGAGGAGCTGGTAAAGGGCGCAGTTGATGCCGCAAAGCTTTATGCAGCGGATTATATAATGGTCGGCGATAAGGATGCCATTGAGAAGGTTGCAAAAGATAATGATCTGGATCTTTCGGCATTTGAGATCGTTGACGCCAAGGGTGTGGTTGAAATGACCGATGATCCTATAACTGTTGTGCGTAAAAAGGGTGATAGCTCCATGGTTGTAGGATTGCGTATGCTTGCCGAGGATAAAGGCGATGCCTTTGTCAGCACAGGCAATACTGGAGCACTATTCACGGGCGCGACCCTCATAGTCAGACGCCTGAAGGGAATCAAACGCGCAGGTATCGGTGCGGTTCTGCCGCTTGGCAATCCCGTTCTGCTCCTTGATTCGGGTGCAAATGTAACCGTTACCCCGGAATATCTGGAGGATTTTGCCGTTATGGGTTCTGTTTATATGAAGAAGGCATACGGCATAGAAAACCCCAGAGTCGGACTTCTTAATAACGGCAGTGAGGACTGCAAGGGAACAGAGCTTCAGATAAATGCTTATAAGCTGCTTTCGGCAAATGAGAGTATCAATTTCGTAGGCAATGTTGAGGGAAATAAAGTGCCTATGGGAGTATGCGATGTGCTGGTTGCCGATGGCTTTACGGGCAATATCCTTCTTAAAAGTATAGAGGGAGTAGGCAAGCTTATGCTCGGTTCAATGAAGGAGCTTTTCTATAAGGATGCTCTTACAAAGGTTGCAGGACTTATGGTAAAGAAGCATGTGGGAGAGCTTAAGAAGAAATTCGACCCCGCAGAGCATGGCGGAGCACCCTTTATCGGCTTCAAAAAGCCTGTCATCAAGGCGCATGGCAATTCAAAGGCTAAGGCTTTCTCCAATGCCATAAGGCAAGCCCATGCATATGCGTCAACGGGTATTATAGATGATATAGCCGATGAGGCTCTGAAGATCCGTGAAAAACGCATGACAGAAGATGGCGTCGAAAATGCCGAAGTATAAAAAAATACCGAAAGGAAAATGAAAAATGGCTGAATTGCCTTATGAGATCGAAGGGCTTCAGAAAGCTCTCGGCTATACTTATAATGATATTTCGCTTCTGCGTAATGCACTGACGCATTCCTCATATTCAAATGAAATGCGCCTTCGCCATGAGAATGCGGAGTGTAACGAACGCCTTGAATTTCTCGGCGATTCGGTTCTTTCCATTGTCGTCAGCGAATATCTTTTCTCGCATTATACAAAGCGTCCCGAAGGCGAGCTTACCAGAATGCGCGCCGAGGTCGTCTGCGAAAAGGCACTTTCAAAATTCGCTCAGAAAATAGGTCTCGGAAATTATCTTCTTCTCGGTCACGGAGAGGATAAAAATCACGGAAGAGAACGTAAGAGCATCCTTGCCGATGCTTTTGAGGCAGTGCTGGCATCGATATATCTGGATGCAGGCAAGGATGGCAAAAAGATGGTTGCCCGTTTCCTTCTTCCACTTATCATAGAGGAGCTTGAAAGCGCGGAAAGCGACGGACACAGCAAGGATTATAAAACCCTCCTTCAGCAAATAGTTCAGCAGGCAGAGGGAGAGGTTCTCGAATATGTTACCGTTAAGGAAAGCGGACCCGACCATCTGAAATCCTTTACCGTGGAAGCGCGGCTTAACAGTAATGTTATAGGACGCGGCAAGGGCGCGTCAAAGCGCGAAGCCGAACAGAATGCCGCCGCTGAAGCATTAAAGCTTTTCGGTGCATAAACATTTATCATAACGGGACTGAGCCGAAAAAAGGCGCAGTCCCTGTCGCGTTAAAAAAGCAGAAGAAGGGACGTATAAATGAGATGAAAAAGCATGTCAATATACCGATTTTTATACCTCATCTGGGCTGCCCCAATAACTGTGTTTTTTGCAATCAAAGATCTATTTCGGGACATTTGTCATTTGATGAAAACGCCGTTCCATCCGAGATAGAGGCGGCACTTGAAACTATAGAAAAAAGGAGCAAAGAAACAGAGATTGAAATAGCATTTTTCGGCGGCTCTTTTACAGGTATCGACCGTTCTCTTATGATCTCGCTTCTTGAAACTGCATATTCCTATGTTAAGAGCGGAAGGGTAGATAGTATAAGGCTTTCCACAAGACCCGATTATATCGATGAAGAGATCCTCGGAATCCTTGAAAAATATGGGGTTCGCACAATAGAGCTGGGGCTTCAGAGTATGTCCGATGAGGTGCTGGCGCTGACACGCCGCGGGCATACCGCAAAGCAGGCTGAAGAAGCATGCAGAAGCATTAAAAAGCATGGATTCCATCTGGTAGGACAAATGATGATAGGACTGCCCGGTTCAACCCTTGAAAATGAGCTTGAAACAGCACGGAAGATCTGCTCTCTCGGAGCTGACGGCGCGCGTGTTTATCCAACTGTAATTTTTTACAATACAGAGCTTTGTGAAATGGCGAAATCAGGAGAATACGAGCCGCTTTCAAATGAAGATGCCGTTAGGCGCACCTGTGCAGTTCTAAAGGCTTTTGACAAAGCGGGTATTCCCTGCATCAGAGTTGGACTTTGTGCCTCGGAAAATCTTTCCTCTGAGGATCAGGTCTACGGCGGTGCAAATCATAGTGCCATAGGGGAGCTTGCCATGGGAGAGATCTTCTATGAAAAAATGTGCGAAAGCCTTGAAGCTCTGCCGTTTTCGGGCGAAAAAAATATCATCTTTTTTGTCCCGAAAGGAGCGATTTCAAAAGCCATCGGACAGAAAAAAAGAAACATAAATCGAATTAAAGATAAATATTTTGTAAAAAAA
>JAFTXK010000004.1 GCA_017461635.1 Clostridia bacterium
AGCGGTTATAAGCAGTATAAAGAGTTGCCTCACCGCCGCGGAGAGTATCATCGTTCTCTGAAACATCGCTCATCTTAACAACATCGAAGAGACCGTTTCCGAGGGAGATAAAGCCATTGCATCCCTGACCATTGCCGTTTGTGAAAAATGTGGAGCAAAGATCTATCGAAACGCCTGTTTCACCGTAAACCATTTCGCTGTGATGACACTCGTCACCGCATACGCATTTAAGTGTAGCATGAAGCTCTGTAGGATAATTTCCGTCTGCGTCCTTATAAAGTGCTGCTTTTGCACTGGCTGCAGCATAGTCCTCGCTATCCTCGGGAACGCTCTGACCGACCTCAAGAACTTTTTCAGTAAGCGGAACAGATCCATCGATTATATGAAGGTTTGCCTTGGGGAATTCGCAGTCGCTTGTTCTGGCATAGAGCCAGCACCAGATATCACCTGTGTCTTTATCATATTCAAGACCCTGAATACCCCAGTTATGATATCCTGTATAGATGAAGAACCTGCAATTTGCTTCGCAATGCTTAGCGGTATTAGCTTTAGCGGTATCATAACCTTCGGAAAGAAGCTGTTCGTTTTCTGTAAGTCGGTCAAAATCTATAGCAATTATCATCTGGTTGTCGTCATCATATCTGAGCGAACCGCTCTTATTCTGAGTAAGTTGAACAGCTACAAGAAGATATTCGGTATCGTCCTCTCCTCCCGGCAGCTTACCTACTGTTATGCCGTCAAGACCGGAGGAACAATACATGGTCTTTCCGTCAGACAGCAGGCTGTTTTCGCTATCCAGCTGAGGAACATAAACGATACTGGTTATCTTAGCCTCGCTGTCGTAAACATCGCCGACAATCTTATCAGCATCAATTATTGCGATACAGCTTGCGATACCTGTAAGGCTTCCGTAGATCTTGCCTTTATAATAGGTTATATCACCCATATGAGCACCCTCTGCCAAATGGAGCGCACCTATTGCTTCACCCGTGGGGCTGACCTTGGCGATAACGCCGGTAAGAGCCAGATAGAGGTTGCCTTCATCGTCAACGCACGCACCCTGAAGATGGTCTGCTGAGGTTTCAGCTTCCGAATAACGAGTGGTTGTTTGAATATTGTTTACCCATTTGAAGCTCTGAGCATTCTTGGCAGGAGCCAATGTGCTGTCGTATTCACCTGCAATAGAGAGAGAAATAACGCTTCCGTAGATGACGGAAAGTTCGTCAACTGCCGATTCCGCCGCTGCGATCTCTTCATCTGTAGGCAGAACTGCGCGAACGAGAGAACGAACGAGAAGAGTGCCTGTGCTGCCATCGTTAATAACTGCGGCAGTGATATTATCACTCACTTTAAGCTCATAAACATCACCGAGGAGAGATGCACCCTGAATGAGTGTGTTCCAAACAGAAATGCTGTCGATGGTGGCATCGCTTCTGATTCCTGTTCCTTCGAGATCAGTCTGATACATATTAAGAGTAGTATCATAAAGATTGATAAATTTATAGTCTTCACTCAAACTGCTGTTATCTGCATAGAGGTAATGCTCGTTTCCATTGCTGTCCAGAAGTACAAGATAACTGCAGAAGTATATGCCGCTCCTATAGTTATTCTTGAAATTCGTAACAGTACCTCTGAAATAAGTTTTGCTTGAGCTATAATCCTCATTATTACCGAAAAGCTCCTTAGCCATCGCGGCACTGAGAACGTTTTTAAAGCCCGATGCTGTGATAACATCTCTCTTAATCATCATATTCGAAGGAGTTATATAACTTCCTTCTGTATTTTTGCCAAGCTCAATTCCGTTCCAAGTTGTATAGGTATCCTCGCTGGCAAAGATGAGTCCGCTTTCTGCCAATGTGAAGCCTTCGGGAAGCTTTGCGCTGTCATAGGAGAAATATGAACGGAGACCGTTATAACCATTATAACGGATAGAAAATCCTTCTGCATTTATTATGCCTTCAAGAGATATTACGTTAGCTTCTGTAATTCCTAATGCTTCCTTAATGGCATCTGTATAGCAGATTATTGTGAGCCCGGCATTATCGGTGAACGGAGCTGCATCCTCAAAAGTAATATTGGTTGACTTAACAGTTATATTTTCAAGTCCGTTACAGCCATTAAAAGCACCTGCGCCAACGGTGGTAACACCCTTGGGAATTACGAGCTCGGTAAGAGCTTCACAGCCGTTAAAGGCGTCTGCATAGATCGTTTCTACGTACGAGGGGATCTGAATACTTTTAAGAGACTTACAGCCATTGAACATTCCCTTGCCGATGAAGCTCATTGTACCTCCGTTAACAGAGGGGAGGTTTTTGGGAAGGATAACCTTTGTCATAGAAGAACAGCCGCTGAATATCTCATGTGCGCCTGTTTGACTAAGGCTTCCTCTGAAATCGGTAATATAGGAAATATCTACAACGCCGTCCTGCTTTGTAACCTTATTACTCCAGACTGTCGTAAGAGCTGAATTACCCTCAAACATACCTACACCGCTCGGAATCCAGTTTGCATGGAGATAAGTAACATCTCCAAGATTTATGGATTGAAGATTGGGGTAATTTGAAATGACCATAACAGCCTTTGCTCCGGTGATGGTTGTGAAACCGTTGCCTATAACTATATGTTCGACCTGTGAGCCGTAGGTTTCCTTCCAAGTATTGAAGGCAGTCAAATTTCCCTCTGCTTCACTTGCAGTTTTGAGTTCGGTAACTCCTTCGGCGGGAGTAAAGGTAAGAGTAGAATTCAAAGTATCAAGAGACCAGGAATAATATCCTACTTCCTCGCCTGTATGCTGAATACCCATGGGGGTTGCAAAAGTGATATTTTCTTCGACATAATCATACTGCGTCTGAGAAGAGCAGCAGATAATAATTCCTTCGTTTTCGGGGATCGTAACGCCTTCAAGAGAAAGGTCAGGATTTTCGAGCGTTATGCTTGCAAGCTTTGAGCATCCCGTAAAGGCATCGGATGCGATAGAGGTCACCCATGTGGGAAGAGTGATCTCTGTAAGAGATGAACAGCTATTGAATGCTTTTGCGCCAATCAAACAAAATTCCGCCTTACTATTTCCTGTGGGAAGAATTATTTTTGTCATGGCGCTGCAACCGTTGAACATATTGTTCATGCAGTTTCCACCCTCAAAGCCTGTTATATAGGAAATATCAACTACATTTTTCTGTCTGACGGTGCTCGATCCGTAAACTGTTATAAGACTTGAACAATTCAGGAACATACCGGATCCCCATGAATTTCTTACATAGGTAATACCGCCCATATTAATTTCCTTGCAGTTGGTGAGATCAGCCATTACGGTCTTTGCATTTTGAGCGGTCATTTTCACAAAGGCATTATCAAGGATCAGCTTCTGAACCTGTGAGCCGTAGGTTGTCTTCCAGGTATTGAAGGCAGTATAATTGCTATTATCTGTTCTGAGCTCTGTAATTCCCTCTGCGGCTGTGATGGTAAGCACGCCCTTGGAATTGAGAGACCAGGAATAGTAACCTGCCTGCTCATCTTCCGAAACGATCTCTGCGGGAGATTCTTCTACTGTTGCATTGGGATAGAGAGCCTTAACCGTCTCAACCTGCGCCGCACTGTAGCAATAAATGGTAAGAATTTCATTTGAGGGGAAGGATTCCGCAGTTAACGTTATATTCTCGTTTTCAAGAGTTACGCTCGTGAGATTATTACATCCTACAAAAGCATTTGCCTCAACGGTTGTGATATTAACAGGGATGGTTATAGATTCAAGAGCAGTACAGTCCGAAAATGCATTTGCCGCGATTGAAGTAAAGTTGGATGGGAAGGTTATGCTCTTAAGAGCGGTACAGCCCGAGAACATGGAGTCTGTAAAATAGAAATACTGAGAATCGTTGTTTGCTTCAGGGAACATAATGACATCAGTAATGCTTGTACATCCAGCAAAAGCTCTTATGGAGGCATTACAGCTTCCCCAGCTTCCGTCAAAACGGTTAGCAAATTCGAGATTGATAACGCCGGGGGCATTATTCTCGGAGTCACCCGAATAGATAGTAGTCAGTTCGGGGTTATTTTCAAAGAAACCGACGGCCACTTTCTGACCTACATTACGAATTCTGCCAACATCGCAGAGATCTATCTTAACAAGATTGGGATAGCCTGCGAGAGTAGGATTGGAAGAGGTTTTTGTATTTTCGATTGTGGTAAAGCCCTCTCCGATGATGATGGTCTTTACAAGGGTCTCATTTGTTTCGGTCTGCCCCTCAGAGGTCTCTGCTCTCCAGGACGCAAAGCTTGTATAATCGGCACTTGACACAAGATTTGCGGAAGTACCTTTTGTAAAGGTAAGCGTACCATCGGAATCAAGTGCCCATGAATAAAGCACGTTTCCGCTTGCATCAACCTGGCTGCCTTCGCTGACAATTTCGGCTGCATTGATTGAAGCAACAGTCAAAATGGCCAAAAGACAGGTAAACATTAAGGTTTTCAAGAATTTTTTCATAATTTTCTTCCTTTCTTTATTGTTGTTATTTATAAGAATCAAGAATTTCCTTCATTTCGGTGAGGTCAATTATATATCCGCTGTTCATCAGCTGGTCAGCGCGCATCATTGAGCCTATGGTATCGCGGCTTGCCTCTGTCCATGTCAGAAGATATGCCATCTTATAGCCGTCCTCTTCTACCATTCTGAGAATTACATCTTCAAGAAGGTTCATGGCATTGAATATTCTTTCCTGATATTCGGGATTTTCGGCTGTGAGCCCATCGCTAAGACCAAACTCACTCAAATTTGTTATCTTACCTGTTTCCATAAGTCTCTCATAGGACTTGCCGTCATCGTTAAGATTATATTCACCGCCAAGATACCAGTCAAGGCTCACAAGATCGCAGTATTCATCGCCCGGGTAGCAATAAAGAACATCCTGATAGTTTCTGCCATTGGTCTTGTTGGGGCCAAATTCCCAAAGAAGATTGTCAAGACCCATGTCCTCTGTATAATACTTGTAGACATACTTCCAAAGATTTACGAAATAGCTTCCGTTAAGGACGTAACCGTCCTCCTGCTCGATGCACCACCAGAAGAAGGAACCGTTCTGCTCATGCATAGGTCGCCAGATGATCGGAACTCCGTTGTCGCGAAGTGCCTGCAGGAAAAGCGCGTCTGTAGTTATCTGCTCCATAAACTCAGCATTCAGCTCCGTACCCTCGGTAAGAAGCTCTGCCCATACCTCTTCATGACCAAGCTCACCGCGGCAGTCCTCCCATGTGTGGGGGAAATTGCCCGTTGGGTTGCGCCAATGAGAGCTGAAGGTTATGATACCGCCCTGCGCGGCATAATCAACATATTCGCAGATGGCTCTGCTCCAGAAGGACTTATCCTTGTCGCGTAGATCGAGACCGTAACAGCCCAGATCCTGTCCGATAAGGGCAGGATATTTTCCCGAAGCTTTATAGAAGTTTTCCATTGTTTCATCCGCTGTTTCAGGCTCGCCGCCCTCCTGACCGATAATAAAACGCTCGTTGTCGTTATATACCTCTTCAAGTGCGTTATAGAGCTGATCTTTTGTGTATATCTCCTTTTCCTCGGTAACGATAAGAACGTTATCCGCCTCGGTGATATCATAGGTCTTGCCCTTCTCCGCAATAGAAGGAATATATGTTTCCATGAAATACTGCATAGCAGTTCTCACGGTATTGAAGCTTCCGAGAATCACGAGGTTTCCGTCCTCCACCTTGATCTCAAATTCATAAGCCATAAAGGATCTGTCATCATAAATAATATAATGCTCGCCGTCCTTCAGCTCCTTTGCAGTCTCCATTTCCGCGCCTAAAATCTCGTGTGCAAACCAATCAAACATCTTTTTGCCGTCCGAAAGAGATCCTGCATTATAGAATTTGAATTCGGATGCGGGAACGCCGCCGATGGTGAGGGAATCAAAGCGGTATTCTCCTCTAACGGTATAGCCGTCCGCGGGAATATTCAAGCTCTTACCGTCCGCCGAAAGGCAGTTTTCTATAAAATAATTCATAGCCTTAACGGTTGACTCGGTACTGCCGCCGACGATAACTATTTTTTCGCCATCCTGCTTTATTATATAGTCTCCTGTTTTTATGCCTTCCAGTGCCGCAGTGCTTGCCGCTCTGCCCGTATCGCCAATGAGGATCTCCTTTTCCTGCTCGGTCTCGCCTGCGCCGATCCAGCTATTGAGGACCTGAAGCTCTGTGCCGCTTCTATCCTTTACAGCGTTTTTCAGCGAGCTGGCGTCGATGGTTTGGCTTCCTCTTACGATAACATAGCCATCAAGAACTCTGCCTCCACCGCGGTTTCCGCTACTGTTTCCGCCGTTGCTTCCACCGCCTCCGCCGCAGGACGCGAGTGTCAGTGAAAATAAAAGAACAAGTACCGCTGAAAGATAGATAAGTTTTTTCATTTCCTCACTCCTAATACATTTGATTAAGTTTTACTATCAATAATACGACAATTCAATATTGGCATAAATATTGATAAATAATCATAAAACCGATCGCGTTTGCCAAAAAATGATCAAATTCGAAAATTTCTTTGATAAAATTGCTTTAACGATCCGCTTTTTAATTATTATAAATAAATATTCGGGCAATGTCTATTGCAAAATGTGTGCAATCGTGATATAATTAAATAAAAAAGAGCTCGGAAGCCGTTATTTTAAAAGGTTCTTTCAAAGGGCGTTGCAAAATGTGTGATTTTGGAAAATAAGGAGAAAAGTGGCATGCAAAAAATATTTGTTTTTGATCAAGGGTTCAAGGATCTCAATCCCGTTAACCTTGGACAGGAAAATCGCAAGAGCGGAAAATGCTGCATGGGTATCAGAGATCATACTCTTATCCATTATGTAAGGAGCGGTAAAGGAACACTCATCAAAAAGGGAAAAAAATATACCGCCGGAAAAGGCGATTGCGTTATAACATTCCCCGGCGAAAAATACAGCCTCATTGCGGACAATGATGATCCTTGGTCATATATATGGATAGGATTTACGGGTGAAAAAAGCGAGCATTTTAAGCACTTGCCCCCTGTTTTTCGCTATGACGGCGACCTCTTTTATCAGATGATAGAAACCGAAAATATACCTCTTCTCAGAGAATATAAATTGGCCGCCCTTCTTCTCGAGCTTTACCGCGAGCTGTTTGCGGGAGAAAAGCTTTCTCCAAAGCTGGTTGCGCTTCAGGCAAGAGCTTATATCGAAACAAACTATATGCATGAATGTAAGATAGAAGAGATCGCAAAAAAGCTCAATTATTCAAGAAGCCATCTTTCAAAGACCTATAAAAGGATCGTTGGCTATTCGATGAAGGACGATATCATACAGATCAGGATGCAGGCAGGCTACGAATATATAGAAAACGGAATGACAACTGCAGAAGCCGCCGCTCTCTGCGGTTATCCCGACGCCCCCAGCTTTTCCCGCGCATTTAAGGCTCATTTCGGCTTTACGGTCAAGGAGCTGCAGACAAAGCAAAGATATATGTGGGATAGGTTCGATTCGAATTTTTCAAAAAATGAGTGTTTCGAAAAGTAAATAATAATTAGAAGAGGAGTAACTTACTACAGAAATCAATCCCTCAGTAAGTTACTTCTCCCCGTCAGATTATATATAAAAAGAGCTGTTTCACTTCATCAAAATGAAACAGCTCTTTTCTATTATTTATATAAATCAGTTTTATTCGCCGTATCTTTCCTTCAGCATATGGCGCATGACCTTGATGGCAAATTCGGCGGTCTCAACTATGAAATCCTTTCCGTAATGCTCAAGATGCAGCTCCATATTGTAGTTTCCGCTGTAGCCGATCTCATCCAGCGCATCAAAAACGTCCTTCCAATCAATAGTACCCATTCCGGGTATCTTATGCTGGTCGGTAAGGGTGTCGTTATCGTTGAGATGCAGGCAGGTCAGATTTTTGCCCATCATTCTTATGCAATCGGCAGGTGTAGGCTCGCCAAAGCGCATTGCCTTATTTGAATGACCCGTGTCAGCGCACATCTTAAAGTGGTCGGCAAAATCCTCCATTGCGGCAATTCTGTTATAGTTTATAAGAAATTCATCCATCTGACCGTAAAAGTCAACGCACTGATATTTATCCGAATCTCCGAATGTTTCGGTGGCAAGCCTTAAACCGTATTGCTTTGCCATGGGGATAACGGCAGAAAACATTTCTGTGCTGAGCTTCTGATATTCTTCGCGGGTTGCCTCGGGGCCCATACGGTGAGTGGTCACATTGTGCATAACCACGTCCTTTGCGCCGAGAATGCTTGCCACAAGGCAATCTATCCGCGCATTTTTGAGATGTACGGCGTTATATTCCTCATCATTGTGGAATGCCACAAGTCTTCCGTGGGTCTGACCGACCTCAAGACCTATCTCATCCGCACGGCGGCGAAGAGCTGTGAAATACTCAATTATCTCATCATCGCTCTTTGAATAGATCTGACCCTCGCATCTGTAATCCCATCTTCCGCAGGACGTATCAAAATCAACCGCGTCCGCACCGATCTCCTTTGCGATCTCAAGGGCTCTCATATCTCCGTATTTGCGCTGAAGCGCACCGATCGCTATACTAACCTTTCTTTTCATAATAAACCTCGGTTAAAATATCATTTTAAAGCCCCGGAAAGCTCGGAGAGCTTTCCGGGGCTTCTCGTTAATTATAATGTTATGTTTTCATAAAGTCAAGAGAAAAACAGAACATTTGTGTAAATTTAATTGATTCTTGTAAATTCCCAAGCACCAAAATACTTGCTTATGCTGTAAAGATGGCTTTCGGCATAATAACCCGTCTGAGTAGTTTGAACTGTATTACCATCTTTATCGGTAGACTCCCAGGAAAACAAATCACTATCGCTAAGGCTTCTTGCGATATAATAATAGTCGTTTCCAAGGGAAATACAGCCGTTATGACCCTGAATACCGTTCTTAAATCCGCAGATCTTAGCCTCATAGCCTGTTTCGCCGTAAGCTACAGCCTCATGCAGATCGATATCTCCAAGCTCGCAGGTGCATTTCAGAGTTGCATGCCAGCCGCGCATCGGTTCGTTTGTATCACCGTCTCCGTCAATATCCTTTGTGTCCTTATAGTAGGAAGCATAATCGCTTGCCTTTGCATAATACTCGCTGGTTTCGGGAACGCTCTGACCAACCTCGATATCATCGAGATAAAGCTTCTTGGAGCCATCGATAACGAAGCGTGTGTAATCCGGGAACTCATTGCAGTTGGTGGCTCTGTCATAAGCCCAGATCAGGTAATCGCCTGTGCTCTTATCATATGTGAGAACCTGAATGCTGTAGGCATTATATCCTGCATAAACAAAAGCTCCGTATTTCTTGTTTATTGTGGTATTGTCTTCAGCGGAAGCTCTTGCATATGTAAGAGGCAGAAGATTTGCATTTGTTGTTCCATTAGTTGTTTGCGGGATCATATCGTCAAAATCAAAGAACATAAGCTCCTTGTTATCATCGTCATAGCGGTATTCATCATAATTACCGCCGCCTCTGCCGAGAACGAGATACATTTCATTATCGGTCACCACTGTGCCATCTTCCTTGATATATCCCTTACCGGGGAGAGTACCGACAGTGATACTGTCAATGCCTCCGCCGCCGAAATATGCTACCTGATTGCCATCGGAATCGGTGAAATATCTATCGTTCGAGATCTCGCCGACATTCATAGCCAGCATTATGGGATTTTCTTCGGTATCCTCAACATATCCATTGAATATGCTGTCGTCAAGAACGCCAATATAGACCTTGTTGCCTACAGCATCCCTATTGTTAAATCCGATCGCAACATAGATCTTGCCATCATGCCAATAGACATTACCCATATGAACGGAGGTTTTGTCTGTAAGAGTTTGAGAGATCTTATAAACGCCGAGATCTTCGCCTTCCGGGCTGACCTTAACTATAAGACCGGTGAATGAATAATAGATATTACCCTCATCGTCCATAGTCATGCCCTGAAGGTGCTGAGCACCGTAGATTTGATCATCAGTGCCTGTATACCATCTGGGGTAGGCATCAGATCTTGCTGCTGTACCAAGATATGTAGTGGGTTCAACATATTCGGGAGCTTTAGAATCCTGATTTGCAATAAGTACCTCTATCGCCTCACCGAGAGTGGCACCTTCGGGAGCAAGAGCTATCGCCGCAGTAACCATATCATCTGTGATAGCAACACCGTTTTCACTGCGCACAACGGGGATATAGGTAACAACGCTATCATTGCCATCGGTGTTGTCTTTAACGAAAGCGACAGTAATACCATCGTAGTCACCTACGGATAGTTCGCGTTCATCGGTGAGATCCGCACCCTGAAGCAGAGTGTTCCAAACTGCCTTTTCGTCAATAGCGGAAGTCAATGCGCCTTCTTTGAGCATTTGAATAGTAGTATCATAAAGGTTGAATAAATGCTTTTCAGCCTGCATCATATAAATGTTGCCCTCAGCATCGGTAACGATATTATCGTCTTCATCAATATAAGTGTTAGAATAAATTACAATGGTGTTGCCTGCATTATCGGTATAAATAGCATAAGCCTTCATGCAAACATCGCTCATATGGTTGGAATTATATTTAACTACTGTTGCCTGGAATTTAACCATCGTATCCAGATCACTTCCGGCGCGGACAGGATTTTTCTGTACATAATCGCCATCGGCTCTCTGAACTATCGGGATCTTTTTAATTGAAGTAGACTCAGTTACATACTCACCGGCACGAAGTCTGAGATCAATACCGCCCCAATATTCAACCTCGGAAGCAGCCGCAACAACGATACCGTATTCTTCAAGAGTATAACCGCTCGTTTCCATTGCCTTGCTGTTCACTGCATTGAAAGCGAATATGCGGCGCAAACCGTTATAATCCTCTTCGCGGATCTGTGTGCCGACAACGGAAAGTATATTGCTGTAATCCTTGACATTGGTATATCCAAGACCTTCGAGAGCAGAAGCAATATCAGCAGAGAATACGTGAATTTCAGCCCCTGCGGGGAAGGTTGTCTTTGTAACATTTGCAACATTGCAATCTGCACTTGCAATAACGATTCTCTTAAGGTTAGTACAGCCCTTAAAAGCTTCTTTGTTAATAACGATATATCTGTCGGGGATAACTATCTCTGTAAGTCCTGTGCAGTTTTCAAACATGTTTGCACCGATTCCGATAGTATCTGAACTTGAATTGTGTTTTTCTACATCGATCGGGAGAATGACCTTTGTTATCGAAGTACCATTTTTGAATATAGAACCATTTACCTTACCCAAATATCTAAGTCCGCTCAGATCGATCTCACCGTCAATAGTGTTATCGCTGCCATAGCTGATAGTGGTAAGGGAAGTGCAGCCCTGGAAAAGACCGTCCTTGGGCCATCCGCCTGTGATTCGATAGGATTCCCATTCGATATGAACATTTATAAGGTTCGTAAGATTCGAGAAGGCTGAATTGTTTTTCTGGCAATAGATTTCTGCCACCTCAAAATTGTCGCTTTCTACTGTAGCGTGAAGAACGGCATCTTTCCAAACATTTTTCCATGCATAGAATCCATCTTCTGTAATATCACCGGCAGTATATACAGTCTTTCCCTGATCGTTTACGGAGGTTGTATATGTCCTATCGGTAAAGTCGTTGATGCCAAAAGAGTAACCGCCGCCATCGGGAGCAGAGAAAGTGAGCATACCGGATGCATCATCAAAGGAATAATTGAACTGTGCTCCGTTTGTTTTCATGTCATGAGCTGTACCGCTTCTTCTGAGCATAGGATCATAGCTCTCGGGAAGATATGCGAGAGCCACAGCATTATTAGCGCGGACAGCGGTTGCAAGATCGCAGGTGGGGTATGTAACTATGGTAAGAGCTGTAAGATCCCCTGCCCATGCGGTGATAAAGCTTGTGTCACTGAGCTTAGGCAGATAAACCGAAGCAGTGATAGCCGCGCCTTCAAAGAGATCGGCAGAAACTGCAGTTGCATTGAAGAGGTCTATGACGCCGTTTGCCGCAGTTTTGCCCGAAACAGTAACGCTCTTAAGGGCGGTATCGCCGTAAAATACAGCGGAAGCACTGAGGTCGGTAAGACTTGCGGGTATTTCGATTGCGGTGCAGTTTGCAAGACCCGCAAAGGCATAATTGCAGAGCGAAGTTACATCGGCTTCAAGAACAACGCTCGTTATCTGTGCACTGTAAGCAGACCAAGGAATATTGCTGAGAGTTTCGGCTGTGATCTCATTCTCAAAAGCAAGTGCTGTGCCGCTGCCGGAGATAGTAAGAACTCCGCCGTTGATTTCCCATGTAAAATCACCGAAGCTGCCGCCAACATTTACAGTCACATTTTCAGCAGTAAAGCCGTGGGTTTCAACAAGAAAAGTTTTCATCTCTTCACTGTAAACCGTAGCCTTAAGAGAAGATGCGTTGTCAAAAGCGGTAGCATCAATGGTAATAGCAGTGGGATCTGTTCCTAAGAATGTAACGCTCTCAATTCCACTGCCTGCAAATGCATTTGCACCTATATTTGTAACAGTTGCAGGTATCTCAACATATGTAAGATTTTTACAGTCGTTAAATGCGGAATCATTAATGCTTGTAATATCCGAAGCAAGGGAAACGGTTTCAAGATTTGTACAGCCGTCAAAGGCGTTTGAACCGAGGTTATATGCGCCCCCAGAGTTTGTTGTTTTATAGAAAATTACATCTGTAATAGCTGTACAGCCTGCAAACAATCTGCCGTTTCCGGGACCGTAGCCGTGAATTCGGTCTATAGACGAAATATTGACAACTCCGTCCACCTTGGCAACACCCTTAGCTGTCGCATATACAGTTGTTAGAGAAGTATTTCCTTCAAATGCACCGCTGGTGGGAGAGGAATTGTTCATATGAACACGGTATAGATTGCCGAGATCGATTGAGATTAGATTAGGATAGCCCGCAAGCATTGCTATACCGTATGTGCTTGAAGATATCGTGTGCAGACCGTTTTCGGTGGACATAACGATATGCTTAACATTGTTTTTCCAGATGGAGTGCCATTCCGCAAAAGCGGTTGCGGTGGAGCTTGTACCTATTGTTGTGTCTTTTTTTGAAGTAATGGTAAGCACACCCTCTGTATCAAGAGTCCAGCAATAGTCAACATATTCGGTTGTCTCGCCGGTTTCACTGTCGGTAAGAGTTGCTTTCTGTTCTCCATAACTGAGAGTTTCACAGTAATAAACCGCATCATAGCCCGCCGCTATAAAAGTTTCTGTCTGTGTCTGACTTACGCAGTAGATCTTTGTGCTCGTGGGCAGTGCGCCAGTTTCAATTGTGGTATCCGCGCCCAAAAGCTTTATGGCAGTAACGCCGGAATTTGTAAATGCGTTTGCGGCAATGTTTGTTACTTTCGCAGGAATAACAAGACCTGTTTCGGTTGTTTGTGTACTATCCTCAGTCGCATCGCCTACGGTAAATGTTTTTCCTACAAGATTTGTACATCCGTAAAATGCGTTTTCGCCTATGGAGGTTACCCAACTTGGGATCTCAATAGTTTTAAGATTTGTGCAGTTCGCAAAGCTGTTATCCCAAATAACATTATCAATGCTCGTGGGCATAATTACACTCTCCGCAGCGCATCCGTAAAGCAAATATCTTGTATTATAAGCACCGGTGACTGTGCCTTCTCTATCAAAATTCAGTTGTGAAAGATTGATAGTACCTTCCACGGGAGTTTGACCGTAACCGTAAACCGTTGTCAAATTAGGGTTGTTGGCAAAGGCACCGGCTGAAATAGTGCTTGGAAAGCGGTCTTCAATATCGCTGATATACTGATGAGACCAAGCTCCGGAGATCGTGGTGAGTTTACCAAGATAAATAGTTTTAACATTTGGCCAGTTTGCAAAAAGCGATGTGCTGTGCTGATAGGAATGATAAGATGTAAATTCATCTGACATATGTATGGTCTCAACAGCATCAGCATACTTACTGTAATTTATACGCCAAGTCTTAAAAGGATTGACATCCAGCGTTTTTCCATTGAGAGTAAAGCCGTTTCCGCTGACAGTATTGTTTGCGTTTGGCGTAATATAAAGAGTTTTTGTGTCGGGATCATAAGTCCAATCGATCGCTTTGTCGATGCTTCCCGATAGCCCTTCTGTGGTACTTTCTGATCCTTCCTCGCTTGTTGCAAAAGCCGCTGCATTGAACAGAGACATGCAGATAAGCAAAGCAATGATCACAAATAAAATTTTCCTTTTCATAGTTTCCTCCAAAAAATAAATTTTTTATATTTTAATCCTTTCGGATGTATTTATAATAATCGAGAATTTTCTTGATTTTGCTTAATATCAAATGCGCTATCCACTGATTCGTTTTGCGAGAGGGGAAGATTCTCATCCGATTTAAACCAATTGTATAACATCGGTATGTCATTGTCAAGCCTTGTTATAAATCTTGTTAATTAACAACTTTTTTTACATTTATATTTAATTTGTAACCTTTAAAAATTCAAAATTATTGCTTAGCTATTTGTTTTGAGTTTTCAGAGATTCCCGATTTTATCATTCCTCAAAGCCGAGGATAAATTCTATCAGGAAAACGCTGCTCCAGGAGAAGTTTTTACAGCATAATCCCTTACCCGTGATCGAATCGTAATTCTCGCATATACCTTCTCTTTCATTAAAGCACATTTCGAGAATATTCTTTCTTATTTCGTCCGCAACGGGCAATCCGTAATTCTTCAAGCCCTTGGCGGCAAAAAACGCAACATTGAGCCATGTTGTGCCTCGCCAATATCCTCTGCCATAGCAGGGGTTTTCAAAATTGACCGTGGGCATCCTGCCTCTGAAATCCTTTTCGGCGATCTTCGCCATATCCTCTGCCTGTTCCGGACTCGCTATACCTATGTAAAGGGGCATAAAGATCGCCGGGGTGAGGACGCTTGATATTTCGCCTGTTTCGAAATTCACATCATTATACATGTGTTTTTCGCTATTCCACATTCTCTCCTTTATAAGCCCAATAAGTCTTTTTTCCTTTTCGAGCCAAAGCACTGCTTCGCCAAAGTGCTGCAGCTCCTTTGCAATCGAAGCCAGAGCGCGGTATTCCATTACCATAAAGCAGTTAAGGTCTATTGCCCAAAGGTTCTTGGCGCCATTATCCCATCTGATGGAATTATCCCAGCCGGTTTCAAATCCTATCTGCCTCAGGTATTTTTCCTCGTCCTTATTTTGCGCATCATAGTGGAAAAGACCGTCTTCAGAGCGTTCATTTTCCCAGAAAGCTACATGCTTTACAAGACTTGGATAAGCTTCTCTGAGAAATTCGGTATCGCCGTCACGTTTGTAAACTATCTCCGTTGCCCAGGCAAATATGGGAGGCTTTGAGCTCTTTTTGGCTACCTTCCCGTCCTCTCGGAGAACATCGGGAAGCATACCGTCCTCGCATTGATAAGCGAGGAAGCCGAGAATGTTCTCCTTTGCCAGCTCGGTATCCCATCTTGAAGTACCGATGGCGTGAAAGGCAGTATCCCAGTTCCAAACGCCCTTAAAACAGCATTTGCCGGGGGAGATCAAACGGTATTTTCCCCAAAAATATTTGTTGGGTTCATAGATATTACTGCAAATAGTGTCATAGGATCGCGTGATAAGATCCTTTTCAATTTCTCCCATACCGGAGCATTGATTTAAAAATTCTTCTCTTGATAAGTACATTTCATATAACCTTTCAGTCGATTTTGATAATAACTCCCGGTTCGGAGGTATCGTCCTCGGGCTGCGCGCTTCTTCCGATCTCGGAAATGACAGAGCCGGGAATTATCATTCTGCCGCCCTCGGTCTTTACAAGCTCGGTGATATCATATGCCGTCTCATCGGCAAGATCCTGCATAAGAACCCGACCGATCTTCTCATGTGCCGTTTTAAGTATCAGACTTTCGTATTCGCCGAAAACTCCAATGATTTTCGAATCGCCGATATCTGCCGAAACCTCGCATTTCGGTATGAAATAATCGCGGCCTATGGTTCTGCCCAAGGTAACGATCCCGAAAACTCCGTTCGGATTTTTAGATGCCATGCAATAAGGAACATGTCCGTCCTTGCTCGGCTTTATCTCGGGAAGAGATGTATTTCTCGCAATTACCGCGGGGGCGGTTTTGGTGAGAAGCTTATTTTCATCGATGAAATTCTTGATGGATGACATGCTTACCAGCCACCAGCCCTCTATCTCATCTTCTATATTAACAAACTGCCATGTGTCCGAGAGCTTTTCGGGGCTTACCCTCGTATTCTCGCCAACTGCCGCAAAAGCAGGCGCAATGCGATGGAAGCGAGCCGCGCGGATGACCTCATACATCTTTGTTTTTAGATTTCTGTGGATAGCCGGGAAGGAGGGATCTGCGCTTCCGTTTGGAAGATCTCCCACATAGGGATGGCGCATGATACCCATGGCAAATCCGCCTGCAGCGGCAATATAAGCCTCGTCCTCGCAGTCGATAAGCCCTTTGTTTTTGCCAACGGGAGCGGGTACGTCGGTATAATTCGCCAGCTTTTCCATAGTCATGGGGATAGACATGATCGCTGGCACGTCATAAGTCCTGAAAACATCGGCATATGGAATAACATCCTTTGTAAAGGACTGTTCAATTATAAGATCGGGCGCATATTCGCGGGCAAGATCGGTCAGCATTTTTCTGAATTCGGCATCTCCGTCCTTTTTGCCCCAGTCCACCTTCCAGTAAGCAAAGCCTGATTCATCTGCTTCGCGCATCCTCTCCTTCCAGTATTCTTCGGGAGATACCTTGCAGAATTCGGATTCCTGAGCGCACACCCAGCCGCCGAGCCCCTTCCAACCGAGAGATTTCATCTTTTCGGTAAGCATCTTCAAGGCTTCAGCATTGGTCTTGCCCTCTGTATATGTAGGATATTTTTCTTCATTTAATATAAGACTGCCATAATAGTCGGTATTCCCGTCAAGAGGAACATCCCAGCTGTCGTCCATGATAAAAAGCAGATCACCTCGCGCCTTTTCATGGAAATAAGCCCAGCCGAAGGGCTTTTCTTCGCTGAACATTGCCTTCTCGCCTATAATCCACCTCTGCTTCGGCGGTCTGCCGTTGCTGGTGGCATAAAGCTGTGTTTGCCATGTACAATAATAGTCGGGCGATAGATTTATAGTATCGGGAATCAAATTTAAATTTGTTTTTTTCATTTTTTCACCTCAAAACACTTTGACATATACATAATACCACTTTTATTATGCAAAATAAATGCATTTTGTGTGGGAAAATATAAAAAAATTCACTCTAAGAGCAGAAACCACTGTTTATCTTGAGGTTTCGGATTTCATTGACTGCCTATTATTTATAATTTTGCTACATTCCAATTTATTTTCTTAAATAAAAAAACAGGCTATCGATCTGAAGCCTGTTTTATGATAAATTCTGATTTTCAAAGAAATATTTTTCCCGGTGAGCTCTTACGCTCTGGACAAGTCCTATTATTATATACATCGAAAGCATTGAAGAACCGCCGTAGCTCATAAACGGAAGAGTTATTCCCACAACGGGAAGAAACGCCATGCACATCCCTAAATTTTCAAGGGTCTGAACTATAATTACAGCCGCCGCGCCTATGCAAATATAAGCTCCCGCAAGGCATCTTGACTGTCTTGCTATCATCAGTATGCGAACGACCATAACGGTCAATGTGAGTATCAGTATAACGCCGCCCACAAATCCGAATTTCTCGCAAAAAGAGGCAAAGATAAAGTCCGTGTGAGAGGCATAAAGCGTTTCATAATAAGAACCGCCCGTAATTCCCTGCCCCCACATGCCTCCATTGGCAACCGCCTGTCGGCTCTGGAGTGCCTGCATCCCCTTGTCAAGAGGATCGATTTCGGGATTGAAGCCCGCAAGTATCCTCTGCTGCTGATATGAATGAAGCATGGGCCACGCATAGGGGAAACCCACAATTGCCACAGCTCCCACTCCCGCGAAAAGCCAGACGCTGAGCCCCGCGCAAAAAAGCATTATCAAGGTAAATGCCATATAGACCAGTGCTACCCCAAGATCTCCGGAAATCAGGATCAAACCGATGATAAGACCTGCGTGAAGCGCAAGCCCGGCAAGATTTTTTATGTTATTTATCTTGTCCTTAACATAAGCCAAGTGCTTTGAAAATGTCATTATGTACGCCGCTTTTACAAATTCCGAGGGCTGAATCCCCACAGGACCGAAGCGAAGATAGCTTAGATTTGAGCCCGCCGCAACACCGAAAATCAGAGTTCCCGCAAGAAGCGCAAGAGAAAAAACATAGAAAATAACTCCGAATTTATCAATGAATTCCTCATAATCTATCATTGTGATTATTATCATCATGATGATACCGAGAACCACCGAAACTATCTGCACCACATAAGCCGAGGTGGAAAAATCCATCATCTCGCCAAGTCCGCCGCCAAGCGTGGAAAGACTCATTGCGGTCAAAACAAGCGTGCAAATGAGAAGCACAGGATCTATCATGCCCACTCTTTGCTTTGCCGTTATGCTGAAGGATCTGACCATATGCTTCTCCTTTCTCTTATAATTAAGGGCTGTTCACTTGTAACAGCCCTTATAAAAATGTCTTAATAAGCTCTTGCCCAAACCACCATATGCTTTGCTCTCTTTCCGCAGCAGACGCATACGTCCTCGATCTGCTCCTGTTCGAGAGGAATACAGCGAGAGCCTATACCTGTCTGTTCCTTGACAGAATCCTCGCACTCCTCTTCGCCGCACCACATTGCCTTAACAAAGCCGTCGCCTGCCTTGAGAGCCTCATTGATCTCGTCAATGGTCTTGCAGGAGTATGTTCTTCTTTCTCTGTTAGCCAGAGCCTTCTCGAACATGCCGTCGCGAACCTCTGTGAGCTTTGCCGAAACGGTTTCTGTAAGGTTTTCGAGGCTTACAACCGCCTTTTCAAGATTGTGACGGGTAACGACAACGCACTGACCGTTCTCGATATCTCTCGGACCGATCTCAATGCGAAGCGGAACGCCCTTCATCTCATATTCCGCATACTTCCATCCGGGTGAGTTATCGCTGTCGTCAAGCTTAACTCTGAAGGACTTCTTCAGCTCGTCATAAAGCTCTGTAGCCTTCTCGATAACGCCGGGCTTATGAGCCGCAACGGGAATGATTACCACCTGAATGGGCGCAACCGCGGGAGGAAGAACCAGACCGTTGTTATCACCGTGTGTCATGATGATACCGCCGATCATTCTTGTTGTGCAGCCCCAAGAGGTCTGGAATGGATATGCAAGGGTATTTTCCTTTGTCTGATATGTGATATCGAAAGCTCTTGCAAAACCGTCGCCAAAGAAATGGGAGGTTGCCGCCTGCAGAGACTTACCGTCATGCATAAGAGCCTCGATTGCGTATGTGTCCTCTGCGCCCGCAAACTTGTCCGAGGGGGTCTTGCGTCCCTTGATAACGGGGATAGCCAGATCCTTTTCGTGAAAGTCTGCATAGACGTTCAGCATCTGTACTGTTTCGTCAACAGCCTCCTGCTTTGTTGCGTGCATGGTATGTCCCTCCTGCCAGAGGAACTCGCGGGAGCGCAGGAAAGGTCTTGTTGTCTTTTCCCATCTTACAACAGAGCACCACTGATTATAGAGCTTGGGAAGATCTCTGTAGGAACGGATGATATTTGCGTAATGCTCGCAGAAAAGGGTTTCGGAGGTAGGACGAACGCAAAGACGCTCGGTGAGCTTCTCGCTTCCGCCGTGAGTTACCCAAGCGACCTCGGGAGCAAAGCCCGCAACATGATCCTTCTCTCTCTGAAGCAGAGATTCGGGAATGAACATAGGCATATATACATTTTCATGACCCAGCTCCTTGAAACGAGTGTCGAGGATATTCTGAATGTTTTCCCAGATAGCGTATCCGTAGGGACGAATTATCATGCACCCCTTAACGCTGGAATAATCAATAAGGTCTGCCTTTTTGCAGATATCTGTATACCACTGGGCAAAATCAACGTCCATAGACGTGATCTGCTCAACCATTTTCTTGTCGTTTGCCATGTTTCTCCTTTTGCCCATATTTGGGCATATCAAATCAAATATATAGTTAATTATATAATATACCCGCCGAAATGTCAAGAGGCGGAACGATTTTTCGCGGTTTTGTATTGAAAAAAAGCGAAAAATGTGGTAAGATATTGGTGATAACGAAAAAAGTGCGTGAGATAAACAATAATTTAGCGGGGAAAAGTAACTAACAGCCTATGAGATCCTTCGCCGAGGCTCAGGATGACAATAAGGGATCGCCCACTTGGTTTTCTACTGTTAAGTCAACCGTGATTTAACGTAGGAAAAATTGCGAACAGTACAGTACTGTCATCC
>JAFTXK010000060.1 GCA_017461635.1 Clostridia bacterium
ACGCTATGGAGAGACAGGCAGGGGACCGCTTCTATCTCATATGTATATCTGAAACGCCCTATGTGTATTGCCTGGGTGCCTGCGCCGCACGATGGACATAAGCAAGGTAGACCGTGATAAACTAACTCTTTTGTCATAAGATCCTCAAAGCCGAAGGGCGCAGGAGGTTGGCCCATATGACAGCCGCCTTCAAGCGGAACATGTTCAAGGTGCGTTTCTTCACCGCAGCAGGTGCAATGTACCTTTACCATCTTTCGGCGCCGATCCTCCAATGGATCGTAGACCATAGCCGCCCCGTAAAGAAGAACGTTACTGCCCATTATGCCCCTCTCATGAAGTGCTTCGATAGTACCCTCGGGCGGCTCATCGGGAAGCTCAGTAACCGTTGCCTCCACTTCCTTTTCCCATTCTTCTTTTGTCATTTTAGCTTTTGCCATGATGCACCTCAAAGGAAGGACGCAAGGTCTATGCGAGTGCTTTCCGGCTCGGGCTGTGCATCAGCTTTCGCTCCTGCTTCGGGCAGACTGTAGAAGTTGCGAAGAATACCCTCCGCAACCTTCGGAGTAATGCAGAAGCACTTTGCCTTGCCGTGATTCTCGTCTGCATACTTCTGCAGAGCTGCCGCGGCATCGCTCAGCTTCATGCCATCGATGGCAAGATCCTTTTCAAGAAGCTCTGCAGACAAAGGCTCCCTCTCGGCAATCTCCTTCAGTTGCTCACCCGCCATAAATAAAGGCTCGTTTTCGTGTTCCCTCTGTTGTTCTTCTATAAGGGTTATCAAATTCGGACTTAACATTTTCTTTCTCCTTTTGCTTTTATCAATTACATCTCGTATTCCATGCCGCAGCGGCTTCCTCCGGAGTATCGAACCAACGATAGATCATTTCTGCGAGACACATTGTGATTCCGCTGCACCTCGGCTTGTATCTGTCCCCATCGCTGTGTTCTACTACCTCTCCCGGAGCGCCGCAGAAAGGGCATTTTTCCAGAGGAATACCTTTAATTGCGTTTCCCATTGTTAATTACTCCAATAACCGATCTCTGTCTGAGATTTCTTGCTCTCGCTGCGCTCGATTTTAACTCTGCCTTCGCTTCCGCGCACGAACTTCGCCTTAACGTCGCCACCGAGAAGGGCGGAGGCGGATATAAGCTTGCGCTCAGCAACATAATCAGATAGCTTTTTGAGTGCCCGAAGTTCTTCCTCGCTGACAGGCTCATAGCCATCGGCTTTGCACTGCTCTCCGAAAAGAACGTTGATGGCTTCATGTGCCTTCACCTTCTGCATCTCGGTGCGCTTTTCCATCTGCGCCCCCGGGCAGTCACATCTCATTCCGGGCATTACCACCTGCCCGCAGTGCTTACATACATTCTCATTCATGCTTTAAGTACCTCCGCAATAACAGCGTTAAGTGACGCAATAAATTCAAGGGATTTTGAAAGTGCGATCGAAAGGATCTCTACCTTTTTATCACTCTTCAGCATTTGGGTAAGATAGTCCTGAGTTCTCTCTTTTAAAACAGCTGCTTCCTTGGCTCTCTGCTCTGCTTCTCTCCATGCCGCTTCAAGCTCTTCTCCCAAACTGACCTCAACCTCGGCGGCGGCTTTTCTGACCTCGGCGAGCTCTTTTTCCTTGGCATTGAGATCACCTTCAAGCTTCTTGGCATAAGCCGCGATCTCCGTAAGCTCGTCACTCTCGGCAACCTTCTTTGCCGCAGCCTTGACCGCTCCGTCATTTTCGCTCTCGGCGGCATCTTTCTTCTTTCTCTCAGCCTTCAGCTCGCGTATAATAGCTTCCAGCTCCTTCGCCGTGCAGTCCAGCAGATCGCAGAGTATCGCCTTCTGCTCCTTTTTAGCCTTCGTCTGCTCGATCATCGGCAGGATCTCGTCTCGTTTTATAGTTTTGAACTGCATGCTTTATTCTCCTTCCAAAATATCAAAAAGTGTAGGTGTTTCCATTTCATCCTCGGCGGCTTTCAGGTACCCAACGCCGTCACGGAAATAATCCGGGTTAAGCTCGCAGCCGTAGCCGCGTCTGCCCATCTTTACCGCCGTCATAGGTACCGTCATGAGACCGCCGAAAGGGTCATATACAAGATCGCCCTCATTCGAATATCGGTTTATAATGCGCTCAACGATATCAAGCTGTAAGGGGCAGACGTGCATCTGCAGTTTTCGTCTCGCCTGAGTGCTGTTCAGCGTCCTCATGCGGTTGATATCATCCCATACCATATCCGACCATGAAGCAGGAGCGACCACCATAAATGTAGCAGGGAGCTTGCCCTCTCCGTCAAGCTTTTTGGCGAGCTCCACATGCTCCTTGTAGTTGTAAACATTATCACGGCTGTATTTTGTATAGAGCTTCTGGAGCTTTGTTACATCTGCTTCCATCAGCTCATCTTTTGTAACGAGCCTGTCACCCGAGGTTTTCCAGAAGGCGTGAGCATCGATCTGCCACTGCGCCCTTGTGTATTCCTCTTTGCTCTTTGTAACAGGTTCATCGGCATAAGCCTTCGATGTGTCCGAGGGGAGCTTGCGGAACAGAAGTACATACTCGGGGCAGCCTACGCCCATCTTTGAGCCGTCCTTGCATTGCTCGCTCCATCCGAGGCGGTATGTCTGATTATTTTCACGCACAACGTCGGTAGTTACCGTTATACGCCCCATAAACCTAAATCCATGCTTCATGAAATGAAATTCTGTCATAGAGGAAAAGGGATCTATTGTCGGCATACCGTCACCTGTAGCATTGCCGAAGAGAACTCTGTCCTTGACGTGCACCGCCGCTACTCTGCCGGGCTTCAGAACCCTCAGAAGCTCCGGGGTCAGATAGTCCATCTGCTCGAAGAATTTATCATTGTCCTCGTTGTGCCCGAAATCGTTGTAGGACGGTGTATATTCATAATGATTCGAAAAAGGGATCGAGGTATGTATAAGACCGACGCTGTCTGTTTCCATCTTCCTCGTTTCAAGAATACAGTCGTTGTTTACGGCCGTAAAAAACTCTCCTTTGACTTCCACTCGCTTCACTCCTATGCTTCTCTGCATCTTTTCTACCAACTTCTCGGTATAGATGCCGTATTTTTTCACGATCTCGCGCATTTTCTCGGTCTGCTCGTCATGTCTCTTCCATTTTTCTTGAAGCTCACGGAGAACACTCGTCTCATTCTCCGTATAGATGATGTCGATAATGACCTTTTCCTTCTGAAGAAAACGGTAAATGCGGTGTATCGCCTGTATAAAATCATTGAATTTGTAATCTATGCCCATAAAGATCGCGCGGTGGCAGTGACGCTGGAAATTACAGCCCTGTCCGCTGATCTCTTTCTTTGTGGCAAGATATTTGATCCTTCCGTGGGCGAAGTCTATGACATGCTTCTCCTTCAGATCAATGTCCTGTGCGCCGTATATTTCGGTAACAGAGGGAATCCTCTTTTTTATGGCATGTCTTTCGTCCTCAAGGTCGTGCCAAAGGATGAAATGAGCTTCGGGGTCGCTCTTTACGATCTCAAGCATCTTGTCGGCACGTGCATCGATGCTCTCGCGCTTCTCTCTTGCCGCCTCTGTAAGCCCCGCGGAAACATCGCGAAACATCTGCATCTGTCCGTCACGGTCGAATGTCGGCGAGCTCATATCCTTAACGCAGTGATAACGGATATCCAGCGGCGGGAGCTCATAGCCCTCCGCATCAAAACCGAGATCAGCGGGAGTAGAAAGGAAGAACGCCCATGTGGAGATCCACAGCCAGAATTCTTCCTCTTTGTGTGGGTATATGGTAAGGTTGTTTGCCTTCGTGCTGTCTCGCTGAAAGAAACGCGTAAGAGCCTGTCCCGTGTCCATGATCTCGAGAAAACCTGCGTAATGTATCAGCTCTTTATATTTGTTCGGATCGGGTGTCGCGGTCGCCACCAGCTTGTAGGGAACGCCGCGAAATTTATCCACAAAGGTCTGGTAGGTCTTTGAGCCAAAGGAACGGAGAACGCTGGCTTCATCGAGACAGCAGCACACAAAGGACCTCGGATCTATGTCGCCATCTCTCACCCTCTCATAATTGGTGATCAGGATCTTTGCGTCTGTCGCATCGGATTCCGCCTGCGACTTTATGTAGGGCGGTCGGTCGAGCCCTAAAAGGTTTACCGCGTCCTCGGTAAATTCCTGTTTAACTCCGAGGGGAAGAACAATAAGAGCACGTCCGCCCGTGTGCTCGGTCACAAGACGGCAGTATTCAAGCTGCTGAGCTGTCTTTCCGAGACCGAAGGCTTCAAACAGCGCACGTCTGCCGCCCTTAACAGCCCACTGAACAGCTATTTTCTGATGAGGCTTCAGATTATCATTTATCTCGCTGAGCGGAACGTCAAAGCCCGAGCTCGGCGCACTGATCGCCTTCGATTTCAAAAAGTTGTCGTATGTATTCATGCCCCGCACCATCCGAGATAAGCAGTAAACAAATTCCAATCGAGAAATTTCCCGTATTCCCCGGCGCGGTTCAGCATGTTGTGACTTATAACGTCAAGGAAGGATATTAGAAGCCACAGCAGAAACAGTGCCGAGAGGAAGATCGCGACCGTGATAAGAAGATTTATGATACTATCTTTTGTGTTTTTCATATATTCCACCTCTTTGCATCAATTATTGGAAAACCTCCGACCGCACGGCGGGATTTTTCATCATCGAGAATCAGGAACGCACCTTCGAGGATAAAGGCTCTTATGTCGCTCCGCTCTTTTTCGGTAGTTCCTGATTCGGAGAGACGGGTGTTTTCTTTAGCTATCGCAATAGCCGGCGTCATTTTCGCGTGCTCTGCCGGAGTTGTTTTTTCGTTATCCATTACCGCCCATTCCTTTCATGATCTTCGTCTGCCGCAGTTCAAAAAATCGACTGTAAACCTTCAAAATAATCTTCTCTGCTTCCGCTCTCGGGAGAGGAGTGAATATAAGCTTTATTTTATCCATGTCAGACCTCCGAGGCTGTCGCTTGATCAAGAAGCTCATCTTCGGGTCTCGGCTGCATGAGAGGATGCCCTTCGGCTTTCATCTGCTCTATCTTCGTATCGAGGAATTCTTTGCCTCCCGGGGAAAAGATGAATTTTCTGATACACTCCAATGTGTTTCTTGCCATTTTATTACTTTTGTATTGGGAGATCGTTGCAAGATCAGCATCGGTGATCTCTAATCTTTGTGTTCTTTCCATTTCTTTCTCCTTTGTATCGCTTTTCGTTTTTACTGATTCGAAATATTAACTTGACTGTTCTTTTCCCTCTCACAGTCGCATTTCTCACCAAAATCGAGATTTGCGCCGCAATGTGGGCAGGTTATGTGATTCATTTGTACCTCCAAATGTTTTTTAGACTTGATTTTTGAATTATTGTGTAATATAATTAAATAAAAACTATTGAGGTGATTTTATGTGGAAAT
>JAFTXK010000061.1 GCA_017461635.1 Clostridia bacterium
ATATCGCCGTTGAGGATAATAAGCTCGACGCTGTGGAAAAGCTTGAAGAAAAAATTGGCGCGAGCAAGATGATAAATGTTAAGGTCATGAAGACCAAATATCCTCAGGGCGACGAACGTCAGCTCATCTATGCTCTGACAGGTAAGGAAATCCCTCAGGGCAAGCTGCCGGCAGATGTCGGATGCGTTATCTTCAATGCTGAGACCTGTGCTGCTGTCTACCGTGCCTTTGCTCACGGAATGCCTCTTATCGAAAGAGTAGTTACCGTTGCAGGCGACTGCGTTGTGACACCTAAAAACGTTCTTGCTCCCATCGGAACTCCCTATAAGGAGCTTATTGATTTCTGCGGCGGCATGAAAAAGTCTCCTAAAAAGATAGTCAGCGGCGGTCCGATGATGGGCTTTGCTCAGTGGGATATAAACGCCCCTGTTACAAAGGGTACATCGGCAATTCTGGTATTTTCCGAAGCAATGTGTGCTGAGGATAAAAGCGATTATGCCTGCATCCGCTGCGGCAGATGCGTTAAGAACTGCCCCATGCATCTGATGCCTAATTACCTTGCACAGTTTGCTCAGAAGGGCAAGCACGAGGATGCAGAAAGCTATGACGTTATGAGCTGTGTTGAATGCGGCACCTGCTCCTATAACTGCCCCGGTCATGTTCCGATAGTGCAGTATATCAGAGTTTCCAAGGGCGCGCTTAGAGCCAAAAAGGCTGCCGAAAGCGCAAAAGCCGCGGCAAATATGCCCGATCTCGAAAAGAAATAACTATTTCTGAAAGGATTTTTACATATATGAATAATGAAGCAAAAACTGCAGGATCCTCTGCGCTTCTGACGGTTTCGCCATCGCCTCATATAAGACACGGAGACACCACGCGCTCGATCATGACCGATGTTATCATCGCGCTTATTCCTGCGCTTATCTGGGGTATCGTCTGCTTTGGACTGCGCGCCCTTGCAGTGGTTCTCCTCAGCACGGGATCTGCGGTTCTCTTTGAATTCGGCTTTAATAAGCTCCTGAAAAGACCAAACCCCATCGGAGATTTTTCCGCGGCTGTCACAGGACTTCTGCTCGGTCTTAATCTCCCTTCTACAGTGCCCTACTGGATGCCCGTGATCGGCTCTTTCTTTGCCATTGTTGTGGTGAAGGGAATTTTCGGCGGCATCGGCAAAAACTTTATGAATCCCGCCCTCGCCGCAAGAGTTTTTCTCTTCGCCTGGCCTGAGGATATGACTACATTTACAGAGCCCTTCAAGCGTCTCGGCTTATTTGCGGGAAGCGAAGAGATCGCAGACGTTATAGCAACGGCAACTCCCCTTGCATCTCTTAAAAGCGGAGCTCTGCCGGATATCTCCTGGGTTGATCTCATTACAGGAAAATGCGGCGGAAGCATTGGCGAGGTATCCTCAGTGCTCCTTATCCTCGGCGGTATCTATCTGCTGGTGAGAAAGGTCATTTCCTGGCATATTCCCGTTGCCTTTATCGGCTCGGTCGCTCTGCTTACGGCTATCTTCCCTCAGAACGGTGATGTTCTCGCCTTCGTTTTCAGCGAGATCTTCGCAGGCGGTCTCATTCTCGCTGCCTTCTTTATGGCAACCGACTATGTTACCTCACCCGTTACACCTAATGGAAGGCTTATATACGGTGCTCTTTGCGGTGCTATCGTGGTATTCATCAGATATTTCGGCGGCTATCCCGAGGGCGTTTCCTTTGCGATCCTCATTATGAATACGCTGGTTTATTACCTCGATAAATTCACAAGACCGAGAGTGTTCGGTAAGATAAAAGGAGGTGCAAAGCGTGGCTAAATCTGCGGAAAACAAGCTTGAAATGAAAGAAATACTCCGAATCGGCGGTATCCTCTGCATAATCTGCGCCGCAGTTGCGCTGATCCTCTCCTTTGTAAATATGGTCACTGCGGCAAAGATCGCGGAAAATGAGGAATTGGAGAAAAAGAGCGCGATCGTTGCTCTTTTCGGCTCCCAGACTGTTGAATATACTACAATGGAAGGTACACCCGAAACAGTTAACAGCATATATTCCGTTACCGATAAAGGTTCTGATCTCGGATATTGTGTCAGCGTTTCGCCCGGTGGCTTTGGCGGCGATGTGAACCTGATGGTGGGTGTAAATTCCGATGGATCTGTGATCGGTGTTCGTGTAGTTTCCCATTCCGAAACTCCGGGTCTCGGAAGCCGCATTGAAGCGGACAGCTTCCTCTCTCAGTTCGTCGGCAAATCCGGTTCTGTTGCAGAGGGGCAGGATTATGATATAATCTCCGGCTCAACGGTCAGCTCTGATGCTGTTGCGGCAGGAGTTAACACGGCACTTGATGCACTTTCAAATATGCTCACGGGAGGTGTGACAAATTGAGCGAAAAGAATAATAAAACAGGATTTGTCGCACAGCTTAAGGGCGGCATAATCGATAATAACCCTACCCTTGTTCAGCTTCTCGGCATGTGTCCTACACTTGCGGTTACCACCTCTGTGGAGAACGCCATCGGTATGGGGCTTGCGGCAACGGCAGTTCTTATCTGCTCCAATATCTTTGTATCGCTTCTGCGTAAGTTTATCCCCTCTCAGGTGCGAATCGCCGCGTTCGTCGTCATTATCTCGGGATTTGTTACGGCTGTTGAGCTTCTGATGAAAGCATTTTTCTTTGATCTTTACGGCGCACTTGGTCTTTTCATTCCCCTTATCGTCGTTAACTGCATTATCCTTGCGAGAGCCGAGGCATTCGCATCGAAAAATAAAGTCATTCCCTCGGCAATCGACGGTCTTGCCATGGGTCTCGGATTTACTGTGGCGCTTATTATAATTTCTACCATCCGTGAGATCATCGGCGCGGGAACCTTCCTCGGCTTCCCCATTCTGGGCTCGGCTTATAAGCCGGCAATCCTCTTCATTCTGCCTCCCGGTGCTTTCCTGACACTCGGATTCGTTATCGCGGCAGTGCAGAAATTCCGCAATACAAAAGAGGACAAGGAAAGACTTGCAAGGCTTTCAAAAATCGATGACGAAAAGGAGGGTGAAGCATGATATCATTGTCATTTGTTGATACATTGCTCCTTATGTTCAGTGCCATTATAATCGAGAACTTTATCTTCTCAAAATTCTATGGCTGCTGTCCCTTCCTCGGAGTTTCGGAAAAAACCGATACCGCTCTCGGTATGGGCATGGCTGTTACCTTTGTTATCACGCTCTCAAGCGCGGTCACCTGGATAGTTTATTACGGTATTCTTGTGCCTTTGAAGCTTGAATATCTCAAGACCATAGCCTTTATTCTCGTAATTGCTGCTCTGGTTCAGTTTATCGAGATGTTCCTTCGTAAATTTGTGCCTGCTCTTTACAGTGCACTGGGCATTTATCTGCCTCTTATTACCACCAACTGCGCCGTTCTCGGCTCAGCCCTGGTTAACATTCAGAATAATTACAACTTTATCACGTCGGTTTGCTACGGCTTTGCCGCCGCTCTCGGCTTCACCCTTGCGATCGTTGTTTTTGCGGGAGTGCGCCAGAGAATGGAATATTCCGAACCGCCCCGTGCATTTAAAGGTTTTCTGCTGACCCTTATTGCCGCAGGCCTCGTTGCTATGGCATTTTCGGGCTTCTCGGGTGTAAGTCTTTAAGGAGGAACCGAGATGAAGGAAATTTTAATTACTGTAATAATTTTTGCAGGTCTCGGCGCACTTTTCGGCGCGATACTTGCCATTGCTTCAAAAATTTTCACCGTTAAGGTGGATGAAAGAGTTCCGCAGATCATGGAAAATCTGCCCGGCGCAAACTGCGGCGGATGCGGTTTTTCGGGCTGCAGTGCACTTGCCGAGGCTATTGCCAGAGGAGACGCAAAGCCTGATGCCTGCTCGGTTTGCGACAGCGAAAGCGCAAAAAAGATCGGTGCCATTATGGGCATCGAGGTCGGCGAAAAGAAGAGAATGAGAGCGCAGGTAATGTGCTCAGGTCACGGCGGCGCGGCAAAGAAGAAATATGCTTACAGCGGTGCTCCCGACTGCATTGCCGCTGAACGTCTCGGCGGCGGTGACAAGCTTTGTCCCAACGGTTGCATAGGTCTCGGAACATGTGTTTCCGCATGTCCTATGGATGCCATCAGCGTTGTAAACGGAGTTGCGCAGGTGGATTACAAAAAATGTGAGGGATGCGGTGTTTGCGTAGCCGCCTGCCCAAAGCATATCATCAAGCTTATCCCCTTTGACGCGGCGCACTGGGTCGGATGCATGTCGGTTGAAAACGGTGCGAATACCCGCAAGCAGTGCGACAGCGGATGTATAAGCTGCCGTCTCTGCGAGAAGAACTGCGAATACGGTGCTATCACAGTGAACGACTTTGTTGCTCGCATCGATTACAGCAAATGCGTCAACTGCGGAAAATGCGTAGAAAAATGTCCCAGACATATCATCTGGTCAGCGCATAAGGAAAACGGTAACCTCGTTATCGTAAGAACTGAATAAATTTTTAGAAGCCGGATCACATGAAAGTGATCCGGCTTCTTTATAGGATACCTTAAATTTATCAGTAAGACGAAGATTACCGATAAATATTCATCTTGTCCATCCCTCTCCATTGATCTCATGGGCATGATAAACTGTAACGAAAGCATTTTTATCGTTTTTATTTATAATATCCATAAGATCTCCGTATTGCGCCATGGTGAAAGACACCATGACCATTTTTTTGCCTGCGCCGGAATAACCGCCAACAGCGTCGATAATGGTTGTCGTGCGTTCGAGACGCTCGATAACGGCAGAATTTATTATCTCATACTTATCGGTGACGATATGAGCAACAAAGGCACGTGACATGCCGAGGAACACTCTGTCCACCATAACGGCGGAAACGAGAGCCGAAAGTATTCCGAGCAGAGAAAGAACAATATCACCGATAATGAACATGCCGAGAAGGACTATGCTTCCGTCAATGATGAATATTACCAATGAGCTTTTAAGCCTTTTAAATACCTTGCAAACCGAAAAGGCAATGATATCAACACCGCCCGTTGAACCGCCCCCAAGGAACGTGACAGCACAGCCTGTGCCAATAAAAGCACCGCCGGCTGCCGCCGCCAGCATTATTGATATTTCGGAATATTCGGAGGAAGCGAGATCAAAAAATCCATTCATAAAGCGGGGATCTGAAAGACGAATGAAAAGAGACAGTGCCGCAGGATATATTATGGTTGAGATCAAGGTCTTCATGGCAAAATCCTTGCCGAGGACAATGAGCCCCACAAAGAAAAGTAGCCATGTAAGAATTGTTATTATAAGATCGACTGTTATAAATTCGAAGGGCAGAAGCATGTCAATTATCAGTGCCATGCCCGAAACACCGCCCACAACGAGATTGAAGGGAAGAATAAAAATTGCCGTGCCAAAGGCGAGGGTCACAGTTCCCAGAATCACCAAAACCAGATTTTTTGTTATTCTTAATATCTCTGCCTTGCCGATCTTCTTTTTCATATCGACCTCCAAAAAGTGTGAATATAATAGGCAGCCTCTAAAAACTCAAAATAAATAACTAAACAATAATTTAGAGAATAGTTAGTTAATACACCATGAGATCCTTCGCCGAGGCTCAGGATGACAATAAGGGATCGTTAACTTAGTTTCCTACTGTTAAGTCAATCGTAATTTTACGTAGGAAAAATTGCGAACAGTACAGTACTGTCATCCTGAGCCTCGGCGAAGGATCTCATTAACTGTTAGTTACTTTTCCCCGATAAATTATTGTTTAACATTGAAATTTTCAGTTTTTAGAGGTTACCAATAATTTTACCATATGAATATTTTATCATATTTCATTCCAAAAAGCAAGATGATGCGTGCATATCAAGCGTTTATACTTATTATTCACCAAAAATATTGTATAAATGCAAAAAAGACGGTCCGCTTTTGCGGACCGTCACGAATATTATATTATAAATTATTCAGCAACAGTAACTGCTGTGATATGGGGGTTTACGCCCTGATACCAGTAAACGAAGCCTTCAACGTCAACAACATCGCCAACCTCGAGAGTACCAACTGTCTGATAAACCTCTGTATCTGTGCCTGTGAGATAGTACTCAACGCAGAAATCATAGCTTGCGCCATTGAGACCGAGAGTTACATAGATATCATCACCGGGCTCGCCGTTCTTATACTCAACAGCCTCAACTGTCATACCCTTAAAGGAAGCAAGCTGATTCTGATAGTTAATGAGCTCTTCTGTGCCGAGAACTGCTGTGAGTTCAACGGGCTCTGCAACATAGGTGTCAGCACCCTCAATGATCTCAAAGGTTGCACCGGAAGCGAGCTCAACCTCGCCCTCAAATTCAGCCTTGTAACCGCTAACTCTGATCTTAGTACCGGGAACGAGCTTTGCATAGTCCTCTTCGGAGCAAACCATCTCATAGATGAAATATGCGCCGTCCTGATCCTGAGTGTAGATAGTAGCCTTATTATCCCACCAGGACTGCTTTGCCTGTACATAAGCCTCGATAACAACAGGGGCGTCAAGCTCTGCCGCAACATAGTCAGCATAGCTCATAACTGCAACATCATCGCCTGTTGTGTCAGCCGCTGTGTCCTCAGCTGTATCAACTTCTGTGTCTGAAAGTGCATTTGTGTCAGTGTCATTAGCGTCGCCGTTACCGCCGCAAGCTACGAGAGCGAGCATAAGGGTAAGAGCAAGAAGCATTACTAAAAACTTCTTCATAATTTTTTTCTCCTTTGCGAAAAAATAAGATTTGATGGTATATATTATACTCAAAAATCGTAATTTGTCAAGTATTATTGGGAATTTTTCCGTTTTTTTACTGCTCCTACAATCAAATACAGTAAAATTAGTACCCATGCTGTACAAAGTGCAATAATCAAAGCCATGGATTCTGCAGGCAGCGGTCCGAGCTCCGAGACAGTGTCTGCAGAAAGCTCGGTCTGATCAAGACGGTAGAGAGAGGTCATATCGCTGTAGAGTGCATCAATATAAGCATCATCCACGGTCTGTTTTCTTCTTATCGACTTTGTCACATTTTCTATAAGCTGTCCTGCCGCATCGCGAAGGGAGGTCGAACCGTTGAAAACAGGGGTGGTAAAGGTATTTTCCGTATTATCAATAAGGAGCTTTGCCGCCTTCAGCTTGATATCATAATACATATCGTTATCCTCGCCCTCTCTTGCCAGATAATCCTGATAAACATCGGATCCCTGAGCCTTTGAGGTCACCGGAACATAGCCCTCGGTCTGAGAATAAGCGATCTGCACATCATTTGTCAGCATATACTGAGCAAATATCCAAGAAGCAAGTACTTCCTGCGGATCTTCCTTATTAAATACACACATGGAGGGTCCCTGGGAGATCATCTGCGGATCTTCGGGATCAAACTGAGGTATCATCATTACCTCTGTCTCAAAATCGACCATATTCTCCTCGGGAATATCAACAAGAGGAGCATTCGAGCCCATCCATGTCGCGCCTGCGGTTGAGTCTATGGCGAAAATGCACTGTCCCGCATTGAGGAAGTTTGCGGGATAGCCCATGATCTTAAAGGTGGCAAAGGCTTTTGTCTCGGCATGCTCGGCAACGGTATATAAAAGCTCGGTGGTTGTATCGTTAAAAAGAAGGATCTCTCCGCGGTCGGTGGAATAATCCGCATTAAGCTGCTTCAGCATGCTTATCATCATGTTGTCTGTTGACTTATAGATGAAAGGTATCAGAGTTTTCTGCCCGTTTATAAGGAAGTTACCTTCCTCATCCTTAGCCATTGCCGCCTCGGACACCTCCCAGATAAAATCCCATGTAAGAACCTCTGGCAGTTCATATCCCAGTGCCTCTACATAGGTCTTATTCACATAGCATGCCTCGGTTGAGCGCATATACGGGAGGGCATAATAATCAGTGCCGAGCTTACATTCCTCGAGGAATTTGGGAATGATCTCATCCTTTGAGGGTGAATCGAATTTCACCTCGCTTCCGCCAAGACCGTATTTTTCATCCGTCATAAGAGCGGTCAGCGGAACAACGGTATTTTCTCCCGTCATATAGGTTGCGATATGGTCGGGATAGGTTATGCAAACATTTGGGGTCGTATCCGTTGCGATATTTGTGAGAACATCCTGATATATCCTGCCGTAATCGGTATAAAGGCGCAGATTAACCGTGATATTCGGATAGATATTCTGAAAATCCTCTATCGCCTTTTTGTAAATTTCGACCTGTGTAAGATTTGTATCATTTTTTGCCCAAAAGGTTATCTCATAATCTCTCGAGGTATCAAATTCCTCGGGGATCTCAAAAGCGTTTGTTTCCTTTGCTCCGTGACATGAAGCCAAGCTCGGCAGACATAGAACAAGTATCAAGAGAAAGGCTGTTATCTTCTTCATCCCTTTGTACCTCCTCTTGCAACTCCCGCCATTATCTTTTTGCTGAATATGAGGAATAGCACTATAAGAGGTACGGAAATTACAACGACCGCCGCCATCATGGCAGGAATATTGTCGCGTCCGAAGCCGTTTTCTCTTATCTCCTGTATTCCGTTCGACACAAGGAAATAAGCCTCGTTATCGGTGATAAGTCTGGGCCAGACATAGGAATTCCAGCACTCTATGACCTTCAGGATCGTAACCGTGATTATTGTGGGCTTACAAATCGGAAGCATAACTCGGAGCAGATATTTCAGATCAGATGTGCCGTCAACCTTTGCGGCAAAATAAAGCTCATCCGGGATCTGCGCAAAGTTTTCCTTTAGCAGATAGATATAGAATACCGATGTTACCGAAGGAAGGATAAGACCTGTGAAGGTATTCCTTAGATCGAGATTCGTTATTGTCGTAAAGTTGGTGATTACGACCAACTCATTCGGGATCATCATCAGAGCAAGAAATAGGGTAAACACAATATTCTTTCCTCTGAAATTCAGTCTCGCAAAAGCAAACGCCGCAGGGATTATAACGATCAGCATGATCGCCGTTGTAGCAACGGTAAAAATTATAGTATTGATAAAATACTGCCCCAGCGGAACGCTGGTAAATGCTTCGGTATAGTTCTCAAGCGTCGGTGACAGAGTGAAAAACCTCGGGAAATACTCCGCATTATATGAGCTATAGCTCTTAACGCTGGTGAGAAGCATCCAATAGAAGGGGAAAAGTACTATAAAAGCCCAGATAGTAAGCAAAATATAAACAATGATCTTCCCTATGCCGGGTGCTTTAAGGTTTTTATTAAGATCGCTCATAAAGCACCTCCTCAGTAATGAACATGCTTACGGCTGATAAGCAGGTTTATGCATGTTATGGTCAACACTATGGCAAAGAGCACTATCGCCGCCGCCGAAGCATATGACGGGAAGCCGCCGCCCTCGCCGTAAAGCATATCATAGACATAACCGACAATAGTATTCATCTCCGCGGCATTCAGCTCAGTTCCGAAAAGCGCAACAGCATCGCTGTATGCCTTGAAAGCACCTATAAATCCCGTTATCACAAGATAGAAAAGCATGGGCGATATCATCGGCAGAGTAATTTTTGTGAACATCCTGAATTTGGAAGTTCCGTCAACTCTCGCCGCATTATAATAATCCCTGTTTACCGAGGCAAGAGCACTTGTAAGGATCAATATCTTGAAGGGCATAACGACCCAAACGGTATAAATGCAGAGCACGAGCATCTTTGCCCAATAAGGACCGTCGATGAAATCCACCGAGCTGCCGCCGAAAAAGTTGATAATGAGATTCACAAGTCCGTCTGAATAAGCCGTTGGCTTAAAGAGGATCATAAAGACCAATCCCACAGCCAAAGTATTCGTTACATATGGCAGAAAATAAATTGTCTGATAAAGATTTCTTATCCATTTTATTGAGCTGAGCCCAACGGATATCAGCAGTGCGAGCCCTGTTGATATCGGCACGGTGATCATTACCAGAATAAAGGTATTCTTCAATGCCTGCAGAAAATACGGGTCTCGCAGTATGTAGGAATAATTATAAATTCCTATGCCCGAATAGGTCTGAGACGATGAATTGAAGCCCTCTTCAAAGGAATAAATAAAAACATCGATAAGAGGGTACACCATAAAGATACCCAGAAACAGTATCGCAGGCAGGAGATAAAGCCAAGCCTTAAGATTTTTCTTTTCCATTTTGCTACCTCTTAAAAATCGATACGCTCTTCTGTATTTTTATCGAAAATGAACACTTTATTCGGCTTCAGATCAAATCTGACAGTCTCAGAGCCAACCGAAACCTTATTTTCCGCGCTTATGATAGAACGAATGACAGGAGCGGAGCAATGTTCATTAGCCGAAACAACGCTGATATCCCTTCCCATGACCTCAACGCCCTTAAGTGCACAGGAAAGCGCGCCGTCCTCCTTCAGCAGAAAGCCCTCGGGACGGATGCCCACATAAACCGATGCGTCATTTACATTCGGCACATCAAGAACACAGTCCTCACCGATATAGAGCTTACCGCCCTTCACTTCTCCGTCAAAAACATTTATCGGCGGTGTTCCGAGGAATTTTGCAACAAAAAGATTCACAGGCTCGTCATAGACCTCCTGGGGCTTTCCGATCTGCTGAACTATTCCGTCCTTCATCACAACGATGAGATCTGAAATGCTCATTGCCTCCTCCTGGTCGTGGGTAACGAAAACGGTAGTAATTCCCGTTTCTCTCTGTATTCTCTTGATCTCCTCTCTTGTCTGGAGACGAAGGCGGGCATCAAGATTGGAAAGAGGCTCGTCCAGAAGAAGCACGCGGGGCATTTTTACAAGTGCTCTCGCAATTGCAACTCTCTGCTGCTGACCGCCCGAAAGCTCATTTGGTTTTCTTTCCATAAGTCCGTCTATCTGAACCAGCTTTGCGATCTCGAGAGCCTTTGCTTCCATTTCAGCCCTCGAGAGCTTGTCCTTGCCCTTCAGATTTTGCAGAGGAAAGATAATATTCTGCATAACGGTGAGATGGGGATAAAGAGCATAATTCTGAAAAACCAGACCAACTCCGCGCTTTTCGGGAGGCAGCTCCGTGACATCATCCTCACCGAAGAAAATGCATCCGCCCGTGGGCTTTTGCAGACCGCTTATAAGATTAAGAGTGGTACTCTTACCGCAGCCCGAAGGACCGAGAAGACCCACAAGAGATCCATCGGGGATCTCAAAGGTAAAATCATTCACCGCAATAACATCGGCACCGCCCTTTTTACCTCTTGCGGGGAATTTTTTCGTCAAATTTTCAAGTACAACCTTCAAAATATCACATCCTTAATTAAAACAATAGCTTTTCGGATCAACCGATTGAATATATTACTTATGATTATACCATATTTATGCATATTTATCAATATCTCTCTAAATATTTTGTTTAAGGTAATAAAAAACTTAAATACAAAAATATCGGTATTTCGAAAATTTTCACATATATAATAAGCAATCTCTAAGCAAAATAAAATAATAGGGCATCTCAAAAAACTCAAAATAAATAACTAAACAATAATTTAGCGAGGAAAAGTAACTAACAGTTAATGAGATCCTTCGCCGTGGCTCAGGATGACAGTACTGTAC
>JAFTXK010000062.1 GCA_017461635.1 Clostridia bacterium
GGATGACAGTACTGTACTGTTCGCAATTTTTCCTACGTTAAATCACGGTTGACTTAACAGTAGAAAACCAAGTGGGCGATCCCTTATTGTCATCCTGAGCCTCGGCGAAGGATCTCATAGGCTGTTAGTTACTTTTCCCCGATAAATTATTGTTTACATTACCATTCAAGCTTCCGGAAAGGTATAAAATCTTTCAGGGCTGCCGCCAATGCGTCAGCCCTGTTTTTTACCCGAAGATTTCGGAGAAGACAGCGGTGGAAAGCTTATATATGAGGCGTGAATCCTCTTCTGTCTTTACATAGTAACAGCCTTCCCCGTCTGCAGTGCCGAGAATGAGCGAATAGGTCTTTTCCGTATCAATATAACCGCCGCTTGCGCCTTCTGCTTCGATCTCCTTGCGCTCGGTATAATTTACCGTAAGCACACTCGGCGTTTCAAAGCCGTATTCGGAGGTTTTCGAAGCATCGGAGGTTATAAATTCATCGATATTCCATTCTGCCACAGCTTCGGCAGCCTTATAAAAATCAGCATATGAATATTCCTCTGTCACTCCGTTTTTTGTTATCTCGGCAGAATAGGTATAGCCCTCCTCGTTTTCATCGGTGGGTGTCTTTATGCTCTTGATAACAGTCTCACCGTCGGCATTTTTAAAGGAAAATCCCGTGATATTCTCTGCCGCTATCTCCGGAAGCGTGCCATGAACGATCAGATCGTCAATTACATAATCAAATGCCTCATAGGAGGAGCTTACAACGGTGAAAACAAGGCTCGGGATCGCTTCATCGCAGAAGTAATACTCCTTTGCAGTCTTGTTATAATCGCCGAAAAGGAAGGTGCGAACCTTATCGTCCTCGCTGACAGTCACCTTAAGAGCAGGTGCATCAAGCCCGTAATCCGCAAGCTTTTCCTTAGGAACATCCTCCATCCTGTTAGCTCCTGACAGACCCGAAATGGCAGTTGCCATGGCATGTACCAGCTCACTGTCGATATCGGGAGCATTTTCTTCGTCAAGAACCCATTCTTCCCCGCTCTTCTTGAAGGAAAGCTTTGCACTATCCTTCTCATAAGAGAGCGCAGTCACATTTTCGAGAACAACATCATTTGCCGCATAAGCAATGACAGATGAACCGTCATCTGTATAATCCGAATCATTCTCCGCAGGAAAAAATTGCTTCTGAATAACGGCTCCAACTATCAGAACCGCCAGAATACCGAGCATTATAATAAGCTTTGCCGATCTCTTCATCTTCGTCTCCTTACATACCAGCGCGCAATTCCGATTACAGCGAATATCAGAGGAATAATAACGATAAGGATCGCGCTCCAAAGTGTCGCCTGCGTTTCATTTACTACAAGATAAGAGGATGATACCTCATTTGCGGGAATATTATAAACTATTCTGTCACGCTCCACAATACCGCCAAGCATCGAGATGAAATACTGATAATTTCCGCCCGTCATGCTGTCCATATTGTCGCTGAAGGCAGGTGCACCGACCCAAATGATCTGTGCACCCGTATCGCTGTCCTCAGCGATAACGGCTGTATCAAAGGGACCGTCTGCAGAGGTCTCGGTCTTTTCAACGGTCTGAGCCGAAGCGGGGATGGTATAAGAGGAAGAAGAGGTTGAGAAAAGAGATGTTGCAGTTATATTCTTATCCGTGTCTCCGCCGCTCAAAATTCCATGGGAGAAAGGCATAAACATATATGCCGAGGAAGCAAGAGAAGCCGTCAAAGAACTGCTCGTGCTTGCCGAGGGAAGCAGGTAATAGGGATAATTATTATAGTGCATATTTGAATCACCCTCAACTATCATTCCATCCACAGCGGAAAGACCGTATTCCGCCATAACACCCATAAGATTGGGGAGATCCGGACTTGTATAAACCGTTGTAAGGAAAACCTTACCTCCGCCTGCCAAATATTCCGAGAGCATTGCCGCTTCATCCGTGTTAATATCGGATGTAGGAGCATTTATGATGATACATTCGGCATCCTCGGGGACGGTTGAAGTCAGCAAATTAAGCGTTGCCGCTGTCATATTGTCATTTTCAATATTGGTAAGCAGTGTCTCTGAAAATGCGGTCTCGCCATGACCTTCAAGCATATAAACAGCCGGAATATGATCGGTAGTGACATAATCAAGAGCGGAAGTGACCTGACTTTCGCCATCGAAGTGCAGGGTTACGGTGGGATAAGTTCCGCTGTAATAATACATATAGGTCATAAAGCTGGAATACTGATCCGAAGGGATCTTACCATAGCTTTCGCTGTAATAATAGTAAAGATCGGCAAAGTCAATGACCTTGAAGCGTTTTGCGCTCTCAACTATAATGCTGTAATTTTCAAGTCCATCGGAATCATAGGTATCGGTAAATGCGGGATTTTCAACAGGATCGATGATCTGAAGCTTTACATGATCATTGAGCTCTTCATATCTCTGCAGAAATACAGAAAGCATCGGCAGATTGTTGACAGCACTGCCGCTGGCGTCCTCGCCGCCCGAACAGAGAAGATATATCACAATGTCCTCATCGATCTGCGGAATCGCCTCCGCGGTCGTATCCGATAATGTATAAAGCTCAAGAGAAGTAACATCAAGCTTTGTATATTTCGTAGGTGCGTTAAGGGCAAAAAGATTGATAACGACTATCACAGCCAGTACCACTGCAGCCATTACGAGAGTATATGCACCGATCTTGGTTCTTTTATTTAACATCGTCATATCTCCTTTCTGTCAGCTCCAGCGGCGTTTTTCCACCGACTGTACGGTGAGATATATGAAAAACACAGCAAATGTGATAAGGTAAACTATAGCGGTTACGTCAAAAATACCGCCCGTCAGCTCGGTGAAGCGGTCAAATACCGCAAGATATGTGAGAAGTGAGCCAAAAAGTCCTGCAAAGGATGAGGAATCGATAAGATAGAACACGATCAAGCCTGCAACCAGAAGGCAGAATACGCCGATCGATACCGCATAATTCTTTGTAAAGGAATAGAGGATAAGTCCAACCAGAAGCGCAAGAACGCAGAAGCACAGAAGAGATGCCACAGCACTTGCAGGTATAAGAGACGCAACTCCGTTCATCATATACATCAGCAGAAGTGCACCAAAGCTGATGACGGCTGCAATGACCTGACTTTCTGTCAGTGAGGACATGAACATTCCAAGCGCGATCAGCGCCGCTCCGAGAATGAAGAAAGCGAAAAGCGCAAGATATGCGGATTTATAAGCCATATAACCGAATGCACTGAGAATAACGGGATAGACCGCCATAATGAGCACAGGAATGGCAAAAACAGCCAGCATTGCAAGATACTTGCCAAGAACCACCTCTGTAACGCTCATGGGGAGCGAATAAAGAAGCTGATCCGTTTTTGTATGCTTCTCCTCTGCAAAGCTGCGCATGGTGAGAAGCGGTACTATGAGAAGGAACACGATAATAATATTAGACAGCACATATTCAAAGGATGCATAGCCGCCGCGCAGGTTTATTGAAGTAACATAAATACCCGTAAAACAGAGCAAGAATGCGATAAAGATGCATCCGGTAACACTCGTAAAATAGGACTTGAATTCTCTTTTAAAAATCGAAAACATTCATCGCACCTCCTTTAGTTTCCGCCGAAGAGCGGTTTATAATCATCATCGCCGCCATCGTCGGTATTATTATCATCGGAATCATCTTCCTCCGAAGAATCCTCTTCATCTTCCGATATTTCATCATCTTTTGCAAGAGCTTCAAGCTCTTCATCGGTCATATGTTCATAAGAAGTTTCCTTAGCCTTCTTTGCCCTTCCCTCAAGGATCTCCTCAACAGTCGGCAGAACTCCGTTTTCATCGGGACGGATATCATCATCGGTAAGCGCAAGGAATATATCCTCCAGAGTTGTCTGCTCATACTGCATTGAAACAATGGGGCATTTGATCTCCGCCATTGCAAAGAAAATGTCATCTCTCAGATCCTTTTCCTTGACCAGCTCCAGATCAAAGGTAACAATACCGTCATTTTCACCGTCCTCGGAAACGCTGATAATACCTTCAATAGAGCCAAGACGCTCTGCAATGGCATCCTTTTCGCCTCGAACAGAGATCCTGAGCTTATCCGAACGGTTGGCAAGCTCTTCAAGATGCTCGATAGTATCGTTTGCCACAAGATTACCGTGTGAAATTATCATAACCCTCTCGCAAACCGCACTGATCTCAGCAAGAATATGGCTTGACAGAATAACAGTCTTGCTCTCGCCGAGCTTTCTTATAAGCTCGCGGATCTCAAGGATCTGCTTGGGGTCGAGACCGACAGTAGGCTCATCGAGAATTATGATCTCGGGTGAACCCAGCATAGCCTGAGCAATGCCAACTCTCTGTTTATAGCCCTTAGAAAGATTGCGGATAAGGCGATCCTTCATTTCGGTAAGCCCCGTGATCTCCATGACCTCTCTTACCTGTCCGCCAACATAACCGCTCTTGACCTTTTTCGCCTCGGCAACAAAAGTAAGATATTCCTCGGGGGTCATGTCGCTGTAAAGAGGCGGCAGCTCAGGCAGATATCCGATGCATTTCTTTGCCGCCTTTGGATTTTCAAAAATGTCGTGACCGCCTACGGTAACAGTTCCCTCAGTTGCCGCAAGACATCCAGTAACGATATTCATAGTTGTTGATTTACCCGCGCCGTTGGGTCCCAGCAGACCGTAGATCTTTCCGGGCTCAACGGTAAAGCTGATACCGTTTACCGCTGTGTGGTCTCCGTATCGCTTCACAAGATTTTTAACTTCGATCAAAAATTATCCCTCCTAAGTTCATTTTTTGGAACTTACATAATTATACCATTATAATATAACATTATTTTGTGTCAACAGTTTGTTTAAATTTTGTTTTTTTTATGACTTTTACAAATTAAATTGACAGAATTTGCTTCAAATGATATAATAAGATACAAGAATCAACTTAAAAACAGATTTTTTATCGTTTAAATTGCGCCAACACCGCCTATGATATTCCAAAAAGGAGATTCATTGATGAAAAACAAACATTTGATCCTGATATTTTCATTGCTTTTGGCACTGTTTGCCATTGTTTCCTGTGCCGATAGCCAACCGAATGAACATGAGACGATAAATGTGATATTTAAATCGAATGATACCAAAAAAGGTACTGTCAAGGGAAATCCCGAACAGGTGCTTGAAAAAGGACAGAAAACCGACTGGGTCATCGCCGATGCCGAGGACGGATTTGAATTCAAAGGCTGGAGCGACGGAGTTACCGATATAAAGCGCGAGAATGAGATATTCCGGAGCGACACCGAGATCACCGCCATATTTGAGCTTCCTTCAAGCGAGCTTCCGCTCCTTTCCTTCACAATGGAAAGCGGAAACGAGGTCACATCGAAAACCGAATACACCCCAATAACCCTCTCCATCTCAAATACGGATAAAGAATACTGCTTCGAGGAGATTTCGGGCGACCTTCGCGGCAGAGGAAACGCTACCTGGAAAATGGCGAAAAAATCCTACCGTCTTAAGCTCGGCAAAAAAATGAATCTTCTGGGACAGGGCAGAGGCGAGGCCAAGGATTGGATACTTCTCGCCAACCACTGCGACCAGACACTGCTCAGAAATTACATAGCCTTCTATCTTGCAAATCAGCTCGACGGCTTTGAATATGCAAGCTCGGCGAGCTTTGTTGAGGTCATGATAAACGGAGATTACAAGGGCGTTTATCTTCTATGCGAGCAGGTTGAGGTTCAGGAGAGCAGAGTTAATATCCAGGTTGATCCGAGTAAGCTTGATACAGGCTATCTGATCGAGCTCGACCAATATGCAGATGATGATGCAGGAGCAACAGAGGGCATTACCTTCTTTCGCGCAGGCGGTCAGATGTATACCGTAAAAAGCGATGCGAGCGAAGAACAGATCAATTTCATTCAGGACTTTATTTCAAAGACCGATAAAGCCATCAGAGGCGGCAGCAAAGCAGAGATCGAAGCACTGATCGACCTTGATTCCTGCATAGACATGTATCTGTTGCAGGAATTTATGCTCAATATTGATGTTGGATGGTCGTCCTTCTTTATGTATAAGAAGCCCGATGGCGGAAAGCTCTTTTTCGGTCCCGTTTGGGATCTGGATCTTGCCGCAGGAAATGACAAACGCCTGTTTGATGGCGGGCACGAAGGAATTTACGTTGCCGACGGTGGCGGACTTGGCTATACCCAAGAAAGCCAATGGTTCATTTCGCTTATGAAACAGCATTGGTTTGAGGAAATGGTACTTGCGCGCTGGGATGAGGTCAAGCATTATTTTGAAGAGATATCCTCGGTTGCTGAAAAGACAGCAAACTCTATGAAAATCGCTATTGACCGCAATTTTGAAAAATGGAATATCTTTGGCAGTAGAATAAATCAAGAGCCCGACAGCGTTGTCTTCCTTTCAAATTACCGCCAACATTCAAAGCATCTCTATAAATGGCTTGACAACAGATATACTTGGCTCGATAATTATTTTCAAAATCAGTGAGCCAAATCATAGTTTACATTTATTTTGATATTCCAAATAAAAATGACGTGTATGTCACTTTGAAACATACACGTCATTTTTTATTTTATCAATTTTACAGGTTTATCCGAGCTCGGACTATAGATAAGATCAATAGATGAGCCGGAATTCTCATAGCTTATTATCACTCTGTACAGCGGCTTGCTCTCAGACATGGGGCAATTTATCTTAAGGCAAAAATCCTTCGGTGTATTCTTAAAGGTTTTATAGACCTCACTTCCCTTTTCGTTGCCCTCATCGTCATATATTACATGCTCGATCGAAACATCACTGCCGACATTTTTGGAAATGATATAATATATATATCTTTCATCACCGTTAATAATGCAAGTATCCGTCTCGTCATATGGGCAGGAAAACTCTCTTGTATCAAGATATCCGAGAACATTCTCCCCATCCTCACCCTCTATATCGAAGGAATAAAACCTTGAAAAAGGCTCGCTCTCAGTAATGGAAAAGCTCAGATATTCGCTAAGATCCTCATATGGAACCGTATAATAGCTTATCCCGTAAGCATAAGGGAACAGCACATAAACATTGCATATAAAGGTCACGCCTCCGCTTCCCAAATAAAATGTTCCATCATCCACAAGATCAGGAAGGAATTGAGCATAATTCTCAAAGGGCTCGCTTTTTTCAACCTCGCTCTTTATTATAGGCAAAACAAAAGCTCGCATGGCATCAACATCCACAAAAAGTTCGTCCATGGTAACAGCATGTCCGTCCGAAAGATCGAAGATAAGCCCCGATTCATCGGGCGTAGGATGAGCACCGCCAAGATAGATATCCGTATGACAAAGGAAGCTCAAAAGCTCCGAATTTAAAAACTCAAGGCTGTATTTTTTATCATAAATAAAAGTATTCCAATAATCGGATTCAAAATTTCCGAGAAGCTCAAGAGAATCCGCATGCATTTTTTCGGCTTCTATATAATATTTTTCCTTTTCTGTTTCAAAATAAGCATTTATTGCCTTCTCGGCTTCGGGAGAATCCTGCATAGTCACCACGGGATAGATAAACTGACCTGTGAGAATCAGCAGCTTTCCGCTCTCATCATAAATATCTATCTCTTCCTTAATAAAATCGACCTTGCATCCGCTCCCGATCTCCGACTGAATAGCGGTCATCGCGCTCTTAACAGATTCAATAACCGTATCCAAAGAAGTTTCTTCTGCTTCCTCGGCGGCAACGGTTGCTTCTGTGATATCATCCGTTTCTGCCTGTGTCTGCTTGACCTTATCTCCGCAGGAGCATAAAACTGCTGACAAACACAAAATTAAAATCAACACGCCCAAAAATCTGTTTTTCATCGGTTCTCACCTCCGCATGAAGCCTTCTTACATATTCAGTATAATACATTTTCCCCCGATTGTCAACTTTTATTTGCTATTTTATCATGTAAAAGAAATAACCGCCCTGCTTTATGCATAGCGGTTATCTATTTGTCAAGTACTTGACAGATCTTTTTTAATGTCCGAATTCAAGTAGCTCAAGCTTGCCCTCATTATGCTCAAGAGTGCGAGTTATAAACCATTCGCTCTTAAAGAGCAGAAAATTCTGACCTCTTACGTCCTGCACCCATTCTGTCTCATAAAGGTCCAGGGTCTTGGGATCTATATCGTTTGCAATTCTGCGGATATACTGCCAAGCAAGAGGACGGCGGATAAATTTAACACCGTATTCGCTCTCCATTCTCGCCTCAAGAACCTCAAACTGAAGCTCTCCGACAACGCCGACAATAACTCTCTCCATACCCGCCTCGGGCATAAAGAACATCTGAATAGCACCTTCCTGGGCTATCTGGGTCATTCCCTTTGCAAATTGCTTACGCTTCATGCTGTCGACCTGCTCAACAAGGGCAAATCGCTCTGGAGCAAATGTTGGGATCCCCTCAAATTTTATCTTCATTCCCTTCTCGCAAACGGTATCGCCGATAGCAAAGATACCCGGGTCGAAAACGCCGATGATATCTCCGGCATAAGCCTCGTCGATAACGGCTCTTTCCTGCGCCATCATCTGCTGAGGCTGGGAAAGCTTGATCTCCTTACCGCCCTGAACATGCAGATATTCTGTACCGCGCTCAAATTTACCTGAACAAATACGCATAAACGCTATCCTGTCTCTATGCGCCTTATTCATATTCGCCTGAATCTTGAAAACAAAAGCGGAAAAGCCGTCCTTTGCGGGATCGAGAACTACCTCATTCTCTGTCTTTCTCGGAAGAGGCGCAGTTGTCATCTTAAGGAAATGCTCAAGAAAGGTCTCAATACCGAAATTATTGAGTGCAGAGCCGAAGAAAACAGGGCTGAGCTTACCGTGGCGAACCTTTTCAAGATCAAAATCAAAGCAAGCACCATCAAGAAGCTCTATCTGCTCAACCAGCTCTTCTCTCTGATATGAGCCGATAAGCTCGTCCATCTTTTGGGTGTCGGTTATCTCACATTCGATCGCACCGAGACGCTCGCGTCCCTTGTGCTTATCCGCATAAGAAAGAATGGCTCTCTTTTCCCTGTCGTAAACGCCCTTAAAGTTAACACCGCATCCGATAGGCCAGTTCATGGGATAAGTACCGATGCCGAATTCCTTTTCAAGCTCATCTATAAGATCAAAGGGGTCTCTTGCTTCATGGTCAAGCTTATTTATAAAAGTAAATATCGGAATATCGCGCATTGCGCAGACCTTAAAAAGCTTTCTGGTCTGAGGCTCGATACCCTTTGCCGCGTCGATGACCATAACCGCGCTGTCGGCTGCCATCAAGGTACGGTAGGTATCCTCGGAGAAGTCCTGATGTCCGGGCGTATCAAGAATATTGATGCAATAACCCTCATATTCAAACTGCATTACCGAAGAGGTGATAGAAATACCTCTCTGCTTTTCCATATCCATCCAGTCGGAGACCGCATGGCGGTCGGATGCCTTTCCCTTTACCGAGCCTGCGGTCTGAATCGCACCGCCGTAGAGAAGGAACTTCTCGGTAAGTGTAGTCTTACCCGCGTCGGGGTGAGAAATGATAGCAAAGGTTCTCCGTCTGTTTATTTCGGTCTGTAAATTGTTTGCCATAATCTATATCCTTCATTAAAAATTGTCATAACTTATTATTTTAACACATTTTTCGCTTTCTTACAAGACTTTTCCGCAGATTTTTGCATTTGCGGAAAATTTTTTCTTGAAAATTCAAACTATTTTTCAAATAACAGTATTAAGATCCGTGTAAACAATAATTGAATCTATCTATTAAAATACAGGGCTGACCATTCGGTCAGCCCTGTAGGATTTTTACTCAGCAGAAATTGTAATACCGATCACTTCAATATTCGAATATCCGGCGTCTGTAAGCATGGTTTCTGCCGCGGTGATCGCATCAGCGGAAACCGTTCCGCCTGCTGTGTTGCGGACGAAGGCAACATTGCTGTCGCCGTCTGCTACAACTGTAACCGTAACACCGTCGGTAACAACAGCCTGACTCCAATCGGAAACTGCACCCGAAAGGATGATATCCCAAACAGCTACCTCTTCAACCGCTCTGCTTCTGATACCGCCTGCATTGGCAATATACATATCGAGAGTTACATCATAGATGCTTGCAAAGCGGTATTCTTCGCTTCCGTAGTCTGCATAGTCGATCATACCGATGTATTCATTACCGTCTGCATCTTTATAGATCGCATATGCGGTTACATATATCTCGCTCTTATAATTTGCGGCGGTGAAGTCCCTTACAGTTCCTGCAAAATAGGTCTTATCTGCAGAATAATCAGCAAAATAGCCCTTTGAATAGGTATCGGAAAGAACCTTACCGTTCTTCTCGCCGCCTACGATCGCATATTTGATGATATTATCTGCTCCTGTAATATAATTCGTTCCGTTAAATTCAAGTTTAACATTGTCGGCATTAGCACCGCGTGTCAGGATAACACCGTATTCGGCAAGAGTATAACCGAGGCTTGACAGCACTTTATCGGTGCTTGCATCGAAGGAATAGAAATAACGGAGACCGTTATAACTCGATTCACGGATAGCAAGACCTTCTGCTGTAAGTGCCGCTTCGGCAAGGTAAACAGCCTTTGTCTTTGTATAGGAAGCCGCTGTCAGAACCCCATTTATTGTGCCAACCTGAGCTTCATCAAGGCATACTATCTTTACGCCTGTATCATCAAAGGCACTTGAACCGATCTCTGTAAGTGTAGAAGGAACGGCAACAGTCTTAGCCGCATAACCTGCAAAGAAGCCCCCATCAATGGCTGTAATCCCGCTTTCCTCTTCAATAATTACAGTTTTAACACTCTCCTTAAAATCGATCGTAACATCTGTAGAAAGAGTAGTTGATTCTGTGGCATCTGTCTTGCTGATGGTAAGTGTGTCACCGTCAAGCACATAGCCATAGCCTGTGCCATCGGAGAGGAAATTACCGCTGACGGTTTCATCAGAAGTATCATTTACGATCTCAACCGTGCAAACATCAGAGGAGACATAATATTCAAGTACAGTTGTTCCCGATGTATTTACATATGAGTATTTATAGGTTGCTATAAAGGAAACGGTTCCTTCGGTATCGCCGTATGTAATTACGCCTGTTTCGGGATCAATTCCGGCAAGCTCTGCACCCTCGATGATTGTGTAGGTTACATCTGTAACAGCGGTCAGATTCTTATAGTAATCCTTGTAGGAAGCGCTGAGCGTCTCGCTTGCGCCTTGAAGAACAGTTTCGGATGCGCCTTCAACATAAAGCGTGTTGGGGAAATATGCATAACCGTCACCGATCATATGCATTCCGGAGAGAACTTTGTTTTGGAGTCCCGTACCGCTCCAGCTCTGTACCGGAACACCTCGGCGGATAAGTGCGCTCATAGAAGGAGCACCGCCAACATTGTTTGTATTTGTAAGGCTGGCGTTGGCATTATAGTTACCTGTTGTATTGATAACATAAGTACAGTTCAGATCTGCGGAATAATCCTGCATAAGTATCGGTCTGAAAAGCATTATGCCGGGAAGCTCGGGATAGATATCATGCATCTCCTTGAACTGATCAAATCTGAAGGAAGAGAAGCAGCACTTACCGTACATATCATATTTCTCGATAAGATCAACAACAACTCCAACTGCCTTAACCTTTGTTGTCTTGAACTCAATGTTAATAAGCACATCATAATCCTTAAGAGCCTCAAAGATCTCACGGAGAGTAGGAATACGGCATTCGGAATAAAGCTCGTGATCCTCAAAGCCCTTATTTACATAAAGCTCCTTAAGCTGTGCAAGAGTTGAATCTTCAACATCAAGATTCGCATTACATGTACGCTTTGTGGTACCATCGTGCATAAGAACGATCTCACCATCGGTAGTGATGTAAATATCAATCTCAACCGACTGCGCACCGTGATTTACAGCATAGAGACAGCCCTCGAGAGTGTTTTCGGGGGTAACTGTTTCATTACCTCTGTGACCTGAGGTCATGGGATAACGGGTCATGGTATTCTCAGCAATGACATTGCAAGCGATATCAAGTATCTCATCTGTATCCTCGGTTACAACACCGATAGCCCCGGAAAGAACAGAAGCATAGTTCTCTGCAGTACCTGCATTTTCGGGCATATCCATCCAAACCGTAACGCTGAGATTATAAAGATTTTTTATTATATCTCTTGAGCAAGCCGAATAAGGAAGGATAGCCATCTTTGCACCGTTTGTATATATTTCGCGGCGGATAGCTACGCAATCATCGCTTGTAAGAGCTTCTGTATATACATCGGAATAATCAACGATATGATGTATCGAATAATTCAGAGCATAGGACTCTGCGATAAGAGCGGGTGTTCCTATGACATAAACGTCGAAGAAGCCGATAGAGGTGAGATATTCATTAAGAGCTGTCACGGTTGCGCTGTCAGAAACTCTGAATGCGGCAAAAATGCGGTATTCCAGAGCCGCAAGAAGCTCGGAGACAGTCATGTCAAGTCCCTTTACGTTAAGGGAGCTGTCAACCTCAACAAGAACAGCCGCAACGGGTGTTTCGGAAGCGCAGATCTCTTCAAGCTCCGTGGCACTGTCAACAGGTCTTATTGCAGAAAGATCACCGATAACATTTGTTGTGGGCTGAGCAACCTCAACAAAATAGGAATTTGCCTCGCCTTCGGGATATGTAACTACTGTATTTGTGAAATTATAATCCTCGAAAAGACCTGCAACAAAGGAGTTTGCAACCTCAATTGTAAGCCCCTCCTGATCGGGAAAAGCTGTCAGGTCATAATAGAGAGGAAGGGTTGAAAGCTTTATATTGGTAAGGGAGGTGCATCCCTTGAAAGCATTATCATAGAAAGTTTCAAAGCAATCCGGGATCTCAATTTCCGTAAGAGAGGAGCAACCATAGAACATATAGCTGAAGATACCGATCTCACTGCTCGACTCAACATCGTATTTTGTTAGACTTGTAGGAAGAATGACATTTGTAATTGATGTACAGCCATAGAACATTGCGTTCATCATATAGTCATTCTTTCTCCACCATGTAAGGTCGATCACATTATCAAATTCCGAATCCGAGCCGTAGCTTACAGTTGTAAGAGAGGGACAATTACGGAAAAGACCGTTTGTTCCGTATGTACTGCGGCGGATTCTCTTGATAGTATCCATATGAACGTGCTTAAGATTGGGAAGATTTGAGAAGGGCGAATCATTCCACTGATAGTAAACATAAGCATTGCTATCAGCATTTTCAATGAAGAAATATTCTATTGCATCCTTCCAGACCGCCTTCCAGTTAGGCCAAGCGGTAGCATTTTTACCAACATTCAAATGACCGCCGCTCAAATTCCATGTCAGCTTTCCTGTTTCTGTATCAAAAACCCAAGCTGAATATTCACGGGCCAGAAGTGCATCGCCCGTCTGATCTACTGTGAGATAAGAGAAAGCGATATTGTTATTTCTGAAGAAGGTTGTTGCATCGGTTGAAGGATAAACGCAGATAGTCTCTGTTGCGTCATCCGCGAACCAAGAGAAGGTATCTCCGCTGATCGCTACAGTCTTACCCATATAAACAACGGGGGTAAGAGTA
>JAFTXK010000063.1 GCA_017461635.1 Clostridia bacterium
ACAGCACCTGCTCCAAGACCATATGGAACAGCCCAAATGCAAAGTGCTTCAAAGGATTTTGAAAAAGAAAATCCGAACAATGCAATTGCAGTGAGAGCAACGCTTACCGCTGTAACAAGACCGGGATTCAGTTTTTTTGTGATATAATCCGATGATAGGCTGGAAACAATGGTTCCGGCGGCAATAATCATCGACACTATACCGGCATAGGAAAGGGGCACATTCAATTCAAGCTGCATAACAGGCCATCCTGATCCCAAAAGAGAATCAGGCAAGCCTAAGCTGATAAATGCCATATATATAACTGCCAAAACTATAGAAAACATAGCGTCAAATTCCCCCGACAATACGCTCAAGCTCCTTGCGCATAATAATTATCTTCTGCTCACATTCCGCAGCCGAAAGCCCCTCAAGAAGCATAACAGTACCATAGATCAAGGTTTGCAGAAGAAAGGCGAGCTCTGCCCTTCCGTCATCTGTTGCATTTCTTTCAGTGGCATATTTTTCTGCAAGGTTTTTAATTCTCGCCCAAATTCTTGCCCTCTCCGATTGTTGCTCCTCTGTCATTCCGCTCTGCACGGGAAGCATTATCGAGAGATAATTGGGGTTGGCAATGAGAAAGCGCACATTTGCTGTGCAGACCTCAATAAGCTGCCTTGCAGTATCGCCCTCAAAGGTCTTTTCGATCTGCTCGCTCATCATATCCCAGCGTGAGTTTATATATGCGATTATGGCAAGGACGAGCTCGTCCTTGTTTTTATAATGCCTGTAAGGAGCAGCGCAGGAAACCTCGCAGGCAGAAGCAACGCGGCGGAGAGAAAAGTCGGTAAGTCCATGAAGCTCTATCTCTTTTATGCCTGCAATTATCAGCCGTTCACGAATCCCTTCGTCCGAATTAGCAATTTTCATATAAACACTCCTCCAAAATCAATTAACACTGTTATTTTAACATAAATTTTCTAAAAAATCAAGAATTTTCGTCATTTCTTCTTGACTTTTTTTAAAAATAGTGTATAATATAACATATCATTGTTAACGGTGTTAACTTAATGTCATAAACGGAGGTCAAAAAGCCTTATGAATGAGAAAATGTTAGGTCTGGGGAAAAGCCGCTCGGTCATAAGAGAAATATTTGAATATGCAAAGGTGAGAAAAGCCGAGATCGGAGATGATAAGGTCTTTGATTTCAGCATCGGCAACCCCAGCGTTCCCGCGCCCGAGAGCGTAAAGAACGCCCTCACAGATCTTCTCTGCAGTACCGATCCTGTTCAGCTCCATGGATATACCTCCGCTCAGGGCGATGCCTCGGTCAGAGGTAAGATCTCCGATTTCATTGAGAAGACATATAATATAGGTAGCAAACCGATCTCCTCTCCGAATCTCATTTATATGACTTCTGGCGCCGCGGCGGCTCTGACCTGCTCGCTGACAGCCCTGCTGAACGAAGGCGATGAGGTTATAGTCCTTGCTCCCTTCTTCCCCGAATACAGAGTTTTTACCGAGCGCACAGGCGCAAAGCTCATTCCCGTTCTTTGCGATGAGGAAACAATGAGACCGCGCATCGACCGCATCTCGGCGGCAATAAACGAAAAAACCGCCGCAGTGATCGTCAATTCCCCCAATAACCCTACAGGCGTTGTTTACCCCGAAGAAGATATTAAAGCTCTCACTTCCCTTCTCTCGAAAAAATCAAAGGAGCTCGGCAAACCCATATATCTTATCGCCGATGAGCCCTATAGAGAACTGGTGTACGGCGGTGCCCATGTTCCATATATCCCGAATTATTATGATAATACCATTGTTTGCTATTCTCTCAGCAAATCCCTCTCCCTTCCCGGTGAGCGTATCGGTTATGTTTCGGTAAGCCCGCGAGCCGAGAACGCGCAAAATGTCTATCTTGCAGTATGCGGTGCAGGACGAGCCCTCGGCTTTGTCTGCGCAACAAGCCTTTTCCAATTTATGATGCCAATGCTTCTCGGCGAGACCTCGGATATTTCGATATATGAAAAGAACAGAAACATTCTCTGCTCTGCACTCACCGAATATGGCTACAAAACCGCTAAACCCGACGGCGCATTTTATCTTTTCGTCAAAGCTCTTGAGCCCGATGCCAAGGCATTTTGCGAGAGGGCAAAGAAATTCGAGCTTCTGCTCGTTCCCAGCAACGATTTCGGCTGTGAAGGTTATGTGAGAATAGCATATTGCACCTCGGAAGAGCAGATAAGGAATTCCCTTCCCGCATTCAAAGCCCTTGCAGAATCCTATTTATGAGGTTATAAAAATGAACGAACTTGAAAAAGCAAGACAAATAATAAATGAAGTTGATACAGAAATGGCAAAGCTCTTCGAGCGCAGAATGCGCGCCGCAGAGATGGTTGCCCATTATAAAAAGGAAAACGGTCTGCCGATCCTCGATTCGGGCAGAGAGGATGAGATAATCAGCCGCGGAGCAAAGAGGATAGAAGATCAAGCCCTGCGCGAGTATTATGTAAACTTCCTAAAAGACACCATGAAGGTCTCAAAGCAGTATCAATCCCGTCTTACCCAGGGCATGCGAGTTGCCTACTGCGGAACAGAGGGCGCATTTGCACATATCGCAACGCGCAAGATCTTCCCAAGTGCCGTAAGCGTAGCTTATCCCGATTTTCCCAGCGTTTATGACGCAGTGGTGAAGGGTGAATGTGACGCCGCAGTCCTTCCCGTTGAAAACAGCTATAACGGCGAGGTAGGACAGGTAACAGACCTGCTCTTCTCAGGCAGTCTCTATATCAACAGCATGCTTGAGCTGGCTGTCTCCCATGACCTTCTCGGCACTCCCGATGCCGAAATGGCAGATATCAAGGAAGTCGTCAGCCATCCCCAAGCACTCGGACAGTGCGCGGAATACATCAGAAACAACGGCTTTGCCACACATGAATATACAAACACCGCCCTTGCCGCAAAGCATGTTGCAAAAAAAGGTGACAAGACCCTTGCAGCGATTGCAAGCGAAGAAGCCGCCGAGATATTCGGGCTCAAGGTTCTCGCACGCAATATAAACGCCAGCCGAAGCAACACAACCCGCTTCGCAGTCCTTTCCCGTTCCGAAAATATCCCCGGCGCAAAGAAAATGGACGTTTATTCGGTTCTTCTCTTCACGGTAAAGCACGAGGCAGGTTCACTTGCCAAAGCACTTGACATCATCGGTGCATACGGCTTTAATATGAGAACTCTCCGCTCCCGCCCCATGAAGGAGCTGCTCTGGCAGTATTATTTCTATATTGAGATAGAGGGCAATATCCATAGCGAAGAAGGCAAGGAAATGCTCCGCGGTCTTGAAGCCTGCTGTGACAGACTGAAGAGCGCGGGAACATTCACAAAACAGGAGCAAGGCTGAAATGAAACTACATGTAAATCTCGCCGAAAACGGCTATGATATAATTATCGAGCGCGGTGTTCTTTCCCGTGCAAGTGAAGAACTGAAGCTTGAAAGAAAGGTTCTCATCGTCACAGATTCAGGCGTGCCGAAGCAGTATGCGGAAACGGTTGCCGCAAAATGCGCGCATCCCGTCATCGTAACCGTACCCGAGGGAGAAGGAAGCAAATCCTTTTCCATGCTTGAAGCCCTTTGCAGAAAAATGCTTGAAGAAGGCTTTACACGCACCGACTGCGCAGTTGCCGTCGGCGGCGGAGTTGTCGGAGACCTTACAGGCTTTGCGGCGGCATCGTTTATGCGCGGGATCGATTTCTATAATATTCCAACCACCCTTCTCTCGCAGGTAGATTCCTCTGTGGGAGGCAAGGTTGCAGTAAATCTTGATAGTGTTAAGAATATCGTAGGCTCTTTCTATCAGCCAAAGAAGGTTCTTATCGACCCCGATGTTCTTTCGACCCTTCCACGCCGCCAGATCGCGGCAGGTCTTGCAGAATCCCTTAAGATGTCACTGACCTCGGATAAGGAGCTTTATGAGATATTCAAAGCAGGAAAGGCTGAAAGTGATATCGAAGAGGTCATCCGCCGTTCACTTCTTGTAAAGATCAATGTTGTTGAGCAGGACGAAAAGGAAACAGGACTTCGCAAGGTTCTGAATTTCGGTCACACTCTCGGTCACGGCATTGAAGGCGCGGAAGGACTAAGCGGATTTTATCACGGAGAGTGCGTAGCTCTCGGAATGATCCCCATGTGCTCGGATGAGATGCGCCCTGAGCTTATTCGTGCCCTCGAAAAGTTAGGGCTTCCCACAAGTGTGGAGGGTAATATCGAAAAGATGCTTGATATTGCAACGCATGATAAAAAATGTGACGGCGGAAGCATCTCCGTAGTTTTTGTAAACACTCCCGGCAGCTTCGAATTTAAGAAAATGCCGATAGAGGACTTTAAGAGCCTCATGCGTGAAAGATTTTCACAATATATCAGATAAGAGGTAAAAATGAAAAATACATTCGGACAAAGCGTGTCCTTCACTCTCTTCGGAGAAAGCCACGGCGAGGAGATCGGAATCATCATTGACGGTCTCGCCCCCGGCATTAAAGTGGATAACGATTATATCAGGCTTCAGCTTGACCGCCGCCGTCCAAGCGGCAGGATCTCGACATCCCGCTCCGAGGCAGATAATTTCCGCATAGTCAGCGGCGTTTTCAACAACCGCACAACAGGTACGCCAATCTGTATTCTTATTCCGAATACAAATAAAAAGAGCGGTGACTATTCAAAGCTCGCCGTCCTTCCCCGTCCGGGTCACGCAGATTATACCGCCATGTGTAAATATCACGGCTTTCAGGACTATCGCGGCGGCGGACATTTTTCCGGAAGGCTTACAGCCCCTCTCGTTGCGGCAGGCGCAATAGCCCGTATGGCTCTCGCGGAAAAAGGAATATATATCGGCACTCATATAAAAACACTTGCAGGAAAAAGCGACCGCAGCTTTGATACAGAAAACATAAAAAGCGATATCGATTCTCTTGCAAAAAGCAATTTTCCTGTTCTCGATGAAAAATCAGGAGCTGAGATGAGAGTCGAAGCCGAAAAAGCCGCCTCAGAAGGCGACAGCGTTGGCGGAATCCTCGAAACCACCGTTATCGGAATGCCCGCAGGTGTCGGTGAGCCTTGGTTCGATACCGTAGAAAGCATCCTTTCCCATGCTCTCTTCTCTATCCCTGCGGTAAAGGGCGTTGAATTCGGAGACGGCTTTGCCCTTGCCGATATGAAAGGAAGCACAGCAAACGACTGCTTCACCACCGACGGAAAAAGCATTGCCACAAAAACAAATCACAACGGCGGTATCAACGGCGGCATTACAAACGGTATGCCCCTGCTCTTCCGTTTGGTCATCAAGCCCACGCCTTCCATCTTTAAGGAACAGGACACCGTCAATCTGAATACCATGGAGAACACAAAGCTTCAGATCGAGGGCAGACATGACCCAACAATAGTTCATAGAGCCGCACCCGTTGTTGACGCGGTAACGGCAATGGTGCTCTGCGACCTGATTGCAGGCCGCTTCGGCACAGATTATCTTAAATAAGAGGTAAAAATGAAATACGGATGTATCGGGGAGCACCTTGGGCACAGCTTTTCAAAGGAGATCCATAATGCCCTTGCCCCCTATGAATACGAAATTTGCGAGGTGGCACGCGAAAAATTAGACGAATTCATGCAAAGGCGCGAATTTTCGGCAATAAATGTCACAATCCCCTATAAAGAGATGGTAATTCCCCATCTACATTATATTTCCGATACGGCAAAAGCCATCGGAGCGGTAAATACTATTGTGAATCGTGACGGTAAGCTATATGGCTATAATACCGATCACTATGGCATGAGCGCTCTGATACGCCGCATGGAGCTTGACCTTTCGGGCAAAAAGGTCGCTGTTCTCGGCACGGGCGGAACATCAAAAACAGCCTGCGCCGTTGCAAAAGACATGGGAGCCGCAGAAATCATCCGAACAAGCCGCAGCGGCAAGGACGGAGCACTTACATATGAAGATTTCTACGCTTCTCACAGCGATACCGAGATAATAATCAACACGACCCCCAGCGGAATGTACCCTCACCCCGAAGGGATACCCATTGATCTCGAAAAGCTTCCGAAAGTTGAAGGCGTAGTTGACGCGGTCTATAATCCTCTGCGCACACGCCTCGTTACAGAAGCGAGAAAAAGAGGAATAAAAGCCGAGGGCGGTCTCTATATGCTGGTAGCGCAAGCCGTCAGAGCCTCGGAGATCTTCATCGACACAAAATATTCTGATGCGGACACCGAAAGAGTTTATAAGGAAGTCCTTTCGGCAAAGGAAAATATAGTTCTCATCGGTATGCCCGCCAGCGGCAAGACAACTGTAGGCGGTTTGATCTCTCAAATGCTTTCAAGAAAGCTGATCGACACAGATGCCGAGATCATAGCCGATGAAAAAAAGCAGATAAATGATATTTTCTCCGAAGTGGGAGAAAGAGGATTCAGAGATATCGAGGAAAGAGTCATCAGAGAAAAGTTGCTCTCCATCGGCGGCGCCGTTATCGCCACAGGCGGCGGAGCTATCCTTCGCGATGCAAATATTGACGCTCTTCGCCAGAACGGAAAGCTGTTTTTCCTTGACAGATCTCTCGAAAAGCTTATACCAACAGACGACAGACCTCTTGCAAGCACCGCAGACGCGATAAAAAAACGATATGAGGAGCGTTATCCCCGATACCTCGCCGTCTGCGATGTAAAGATCGATGCAGATCCTTCCGCCGAGGAGGTTGCAAACCACATAATCAGGGAGCATACAAAATGAAATTTTATATCATGAACGGCCCCAATCTCAATATGCTCGGCATCAGAGAGCCCGATCATTACGGCAGAACCACCTATGCGGATCTCTGCGAAATGATCAAAGAGCATTGCGAAAAAAAAGGCATCGAAGCCGTTCTTTACCAGTCAAATCACGAGGGAGACCTTGTTGATAAAATACAGGAAGCATATTTTGAAGGTGCTGACGGCATCGTTATCAACCCCGGAGCATATACACATACGAGCATTGCTTTGCTTGATGCGGTAAAATCAACATCCCTTCCCACAGTTGAAATACATATTTCCGCTCTTGAGACCCGCGAAGCCTTCAGGCAGGTCAGTTTCATAAGAGAAGCCTGCATAGAGACTATCACAGGCGAGGGCGTGAATGGATATCTCCATGCCATTGACGATCTTTATAATTATCTCCGAAAGGGGAGCAAAGCATGAAAGTAACAATAGAAAAATCAAAGGCTAAGGGAACGGTCACAGCGCCGCCCTCAAAGAGCCTTGCCCACAGACTTCTGATCTGCGCGGGCATGAGCGAGGGTGAGAGCATCGTACACGGAATTTCCGAAAGTGAGGACGTTTCCGCAACCCTTGACTGCCTTGCCGCCTTCGGCGCGGAATACGAGCGCATCGGTGACGGCGACACAATAAAGATAAAGGGCGTAGACTTCACAAAAGCCGCGCCGAAAAGTGAGCTTGCCTGCCGCGAAAGCGGAAGCACCCTTCGTTTCTTTATCCCGCCGGCACTTCTCTCGGGGCATACCGTAATGTTCCGCGGAAGCGAAACACTGATGAAGCGCCCGATGGAGGTCTATAAAAAGCTCTGCGAGGATAAGAAGCTGCTCTTCGTTCAGGACGGCAACAGCATCGTTGCGAGAGGAAAGCTCACCTCGGGAAATTATACCGTGGTCGGCAATATCAGCAGTCAGTTCATAAGCGGTCTGCTCTTTGCCCTGCCCCTGTGCGAAGGTGATAGCACAATTTCCATCGCTCCTCCAATCGAGAGCCGATCATATATCGACCTCACCCTCTCGGCGCTGAACACCTTTGGTGTTGACGCTCACTGGAAGGACGAGCATATAATTTCTATCAAGGGATCTCAGCGATACCGTGCCTCCGAGGCAACGGTTGAAGGAGATTACTCAAATGCAGCATTTCTTGACGCGCTTACCCTCCTCGGGGGCGATGTCAAGACAGAGGGACTTATGCCGGGCAGCCTTCAGGGCGACAGCGTTTATCCCAGATATTTTGAAATGATAGCAAAGGGCTCGCCGTCGATCCATATCGGCGACTGCCCCGATCTCGGCCCCGTAATGTTCGCACTTGCGGCGGCTAAGCACGGCGGAGTTTTCAGCGGTACACGCCGCCTGAAGATCAAGGAATCAGACAGAGCAAATGCAATGGCCGAGGAGCTTCGAAAATTCGGAGTTTCTGTAAATGTAAATGACGACAGCGTCGTTATCTACCCTTCGGATTTCCATAAGCCAAAAGAACCTCTCTATGGACATAATGACCACAGAATAGTAATGTCCATGGCAATCCTGCTTACCCTCACCGGCGGTGAGATAGAAGGAGCAGAGGCGGTCAGCAAGAGCTTTCCCGATTTCTTCCAAAAGATCTCCGCTCTCGGAATAGGAGTTAAGAAAAGTGATACTTGATCAGAATACAAAAATACTTATAGTCGGTCTCGGCGTTATCGGCGGCGGCTATGCAAAAGCACTCTCAAAAAAAGGCTACAAGGTCAAATGTATAACGAGAAAGCAATCCGATATCGACTATGCCCTTGCACATGATATGGTCATCGGCGGAAGCCCCTTTCCCGATCCCGAGCTCATAAAAGAAGCTGACCTTATCGTGGTTGCGCTCTATCCCCAAGCCTTTATTGATTGGGTAAAGGATTATCAGAAGCATATGCACAGGGGTGCCATCGTAACAGATGTTACAGGTGTCAAGGGCGGCATCGTCCATGAGGTTCAGTCATTTCTGCGCGATGATATCGAATTTATCGCGGCGCATCCTATGGCAGGACGTGAGCGAAGCGGTATCGAATTCAGTGATGATAAAGTCTTTCAGGGTGCAAACTTCATCGTTACGCCAACAGAAAAGAATACAAAGGACGCAATTGATGTTTGCAAAAAGCTCGGCGCAGAGCTCGGCTTTGCAAAGATCAGTGAGCTGACTCCCGAGGAGCACGATGCAATGATCGCCTTTCTCTCTCAGCTTACCCACGTTATCGCGGTCACACTTATGACCTGCAATACAAAGGACGGTCTTGAAAAATCGCAATATCTGTCAAAGTACGGACGCGATCTTGTAAAAATGGCACGCGACGGCAAGATCGACCCTGTTATCGGACGTGACGGCGAGACCGAGCGCGTGATACAGATACTCTCCAGGCGTACCAAGAACAATCCCTGCCTTATCGGTGAGCCTGGTGTCGGTAAAACGGCGGTCGCCGAGGGTCTTGCAAAAAGAATAGCCGAAGGAAATGTTCCCGAGTCGCTTGCGGATAAGGTGATCGTGTCGCTTGATATTACCTCGATGCTCGCGGGAAGTAAGTACCGCG
>JAFTXK010000064.1 GCA_017461635.1 Clostridia bacterium
AATACATAGGGGTCAATGGTTCGAAAACGAGCAGGGCAAAACGGAATTTGCAACGGCTAAAACGCCCAAAACCCTTGTAAAATAAGGCTTTTTCGGTAATAGTCTTTCCGTCTTGATTAGACAAAAAGAAAAGTCGCGTAAGCGGCTTTTTCTTTTTGTACTTTTCACTCTTCACTTTTCTCTAAATATCCCGAGCGACTTTTCCAGAGAAGAGATAAGAGAGAAGAGAGAAAAGAAAAGGTAGCTTTTCTCCCGTTGGTCGAAAAGCATTGATTTTTAGTTAAAAATATGATATAATCGTACTGTAAAGAGAGGTGAAGATAATGAATAGTCCATTACTTGAAAAGTCTATGGATTTTGCAACGCAGATCGTGCTTTTTTATGAGGAGTTTTCAAAAAGCAAAAAGGACACTACGATTGCAAAGCAATTATTACGTTCTGCAACAAGTGTTGGCGCAAACATAAACGAAGCCATTTACGGAAACAGCAAGGCGGATTTTATTTCAAAATTGCACATTTCCCTCAAAGAAACAGGCGAGAGTATTTATTGGCTCACTCTGCTGAAACGAACAAATTTGATAGCTTATGATTTTGATGCTCTTATTTCTTTGGCAGAAGAGATCAAAAGAATGTTAATTTCATCCCTTAACACCGCAAAAAATAATAACAAATAATTTTCAGAAGTTTATCTGGACTTTCCTATTCCTTTCGGTAAGATGGTGTTACTAACCGAAAGGAAGCTTTTTTCTTTATAAAATATGAGATATCCCCTCAATCAATGCAAGATGCAAGGGATAGAATATGTAAAAGAAATATTTTGTTCTAAACTTACCTCTCTTTCCGTTATAGAGAAGCAGAAACGGAAGCGCAAGAACTGCATAAAGCTGAGATCCACCCATGATTATTCCCAGAGGAATGAGACCGATGCCCATGAGAAGAACCTTAAATGGAATTCGGTCAAATCTTTTTAAATATTCCGGGGCATTAAGGGGCATGCTCGGAAGGGAAGCAAGAAGAGCTATCATACTTCCCGTAAATCCATAGTCGATCTCAAGAAAAATATTGATAATAAAAGCCGCCGCCATGGAAAAAACAAAGAGCACCGCGGCGGCGAGCTTTTTTACTGCCGAAGAACCGCCGAAAAGAGCTTTTTTGAAATTCTGAAGCGCAAATATCATCATGATAGATAGCGAAAAGGTTATGAGAACATTCATATACATATCGTTCTCATAAATGATATAAACCGATTGACAAAGCGCGCCGAGCAAAAATACCGACAGGAAATAACGCAGCTTGTCTTTTGTATATCTGCATCCCTCGGCGATCATATAGGCAAAAATCGGAAAAGCGATCCTGCCGATGATCCTGAAAATACGAATATCGGGGAAAAGTATCATGCCCACATGATCTGTGACCATTGCAAAAGCGGCAATGAATTTCAGCGCATTTCCGCTAAAAATAGAGATCCTTGTTTGTTCCATAATCAGCTCCGTTGTTATTACTGTTACCATTATATAGGATAGTAGAAAAAAAGTCAATATTTGTTTTTTATATCTACAAACCTTCATTAAAATAACAAATTTTCCGAAAACTATGGAAATTTCTTATGATTTGGTATATAATAGAGATAATTAAAATCAAAGGAGCAAAAAATGAAGATAACAGTCGTTGGCTGCGGTAAGATCGGAGCAACAATAGTTGCAAACCTTGCCGCAGAAGGACATGATGTAGTGGCGATAGATAATTCTCCCGCAGTGATAGCAGAGATAACCAATATTTATGACGTTATGGGCGTTTGCGGCAACGGCGCGGATTATGATACACTTGCCGAAGCCGGCGTTGAAAAAACAGAGCTTTTCATTGCATCCACAGGCTCGGATGAGCTCAATATGCTCTCCTGCTTTGTCGCAGGCAGAATGGGCGCGGGACATACCATCGCCAAGATCAGCAATCCGGAATATAATGATCAAAATATCGCCTTTATGCAAAAGGAGCTGGGGCTTTCCCTTGCGGTGAATCCGGAGCTTCTTGCGGCACATGAGATATATAATGTTCTGGGGCTCCCGTCAGCGGCAAAGATAGAGACCTTTTCGGGCAGAAGCTTTGAAATAGTTGAGCTTCTACTGCGTTCCGATTCACCTCTTGACGGCATGAGCCTTATCGAGCTGAGAAAAAAATACAAAGCTGCATTTCTTGTCTGCGTAGTTCATCGCGGTGACCAGGTCTACATACCCGACGGTAATTTCGTTCTCCGAAGCGGCGATAGGATCGCGCTCACAGCGTCTCCCATCGAGATACGGAAGCTGATGAAGATGCTGGGTATTATGCAAAAGCATGTCCGCGATGTTATGATCCTCGGCGCAGGCAAAACGGCATTTTATCTTTCAAAAATGCTTCTTGCAAGCGGAAATTCAGTAAAGATAGTTGAGCTTGATCGAGAAAAATGCCTTGAATTCAGCGATAAGCTGAAGGGCGTTTCAATGATCAACGGCGATGGCGCACAGCAGGAGCTCCTTCTCGAAGAGGGATTGCCCCAAATGGATGCTTTCGTAACTCTGACAGGCTCGGATGAAGAGAATATCCTTCTTTCGGTTTTTGCCGCGTCACGGAATATATATAAGGTAGTTACAAAGGTAAATCGAGATGAGTTTGCATCTCTTGCTGAAAAGCTTGGACTTGATTGCATAATCTCCCCGCGCAAATCAGTCTCGGATGTTATAGTCCGTTATGCCCGTGCTCTTCAGAATTCCGAGGGAAGCAGTAATGTAGAGACCCTCTATAAGCTTATGGACGGAAAGGCAGAGGCACTTGAATTCTCTGTGCGCTCGGATTTCAGCTTGCTTGGTATTCCGCTGAAGGATATGAGCCTTAAGAGCGGTATTCTTATCGGCGGTATAATCAGAGCAAGAAGGACAATAATTCCCACGGGCGATGATGTCATCCTCTCGGGAGATAAGGTTATCGTTGTAGCGGCAGGGCAGAGACTTGAGGATCTTGCCGACATTATAAGATAAGGCTCGGTGGTGCTATGAATCTAAGAATGGTTTTTTATACGACAGGTCGGATCGTTCTTTTCGAGGCTCTTATGCTGATGTTGCCTGCAGTCGTTTCGCTCATCTATGGCGAAAGCTGTTTTTATGCCTTTTTGATCGCTGTTTTTGTCGCGGCAGTGCTTGGAGGAATTTTATTTTTTGCGGCAAAGCCCAAGGATAGCGTCATTTATGCAAAGGAAGGCTTTCTAACCGTTGCTCTTGCATGGATAACCCTCTCGGCTATCGGCGCATTGCCTTTTACGATCAGCGGCGAGATCCCCTCCTATATAGATTCGTTTTTCGAAACGGTCAGCGGCTTTACCACCACAGGTGCGTCTATTCTCACAGATGTGGAGGCAATGAGCCATGGACTTCTTTTCTGGCGAAGCTTCACCCATTGGGTGGGCGGCATGGGAGTTCTCGTTTTCGTAATGGCAGTAATTCCCGATATGTCGGATAGATCGATACACATTATGCGTGCCGAAATGCCTGGGCCCATCATCGGTAAGCTGGTTCCCAAGGTCAAGGAAACTGCAAAGATACTTTATCTTATCTATATCGTTATGACCCTCGTGCAGATTCTGTTTCTGCTCTTCGGAGGAATGAGCCTCTTTGACAGCTTGGTGCATGCCTTCGGCACTGCAGGTACAGGCGGCTTTGGCATTAAAGCGGACAGCGTAACCTCCTATAGCCCCTATCTCCAATGGGTAATCGCAATATTCATGCTGATCTTCGGCGTGAATTTCAATCTTTATTATCTGATACTTGTCAAAAGAATAAAGAGCGCCGTTACAAGCACAGAGCTTTGGGTATATGTTCTGATAGTTGGGGCGAGTACGCTTGCAATAACGGTTAATATTCTGCCCATTGTCGGCACGGTGGGCGATTCGATCCGTACCGCACTTTTCCAGGTCTCATCTATCATAACCACCACAGGATATGCAACGGCTGATTTCAATCTCTGGCCGGGATTTTCCAAGGGAATATTGCTTATCCTGATGTTCATCGGCGGCTGTGCGGGCTCAACCGCAGGAGGACTTAAGGTCTCGCGCGTGATCATACTTTTCAAAATGATACGCGGAGAAATAAAACGAATGATCCATCCACGCAGTGTCAGCGTTGTCCGCTTTGAGGGAAAGCAGCTGGAGGAAAATACTCTCGGAAGCGTCAGCCTGTATTTTGCGATATATATGGTATGCTTTTTTGCTGTTTTTCTTCTCCTTTGCTTTGAGCCCTTTGATATGGAGACTAATTTTACCGCCGCGGCATCCTGCTTTAATAATGTAGGACCGGGCCTCGGTGGCGTAGGCCCGATGTCGAGCTATGCTGCATATTCACCCTTTTCAAAATTGTTGCTTTCCTTTGCAATGCTCCTTGGCAGATTGGAAATTTTCCCATTAATAATCGCACTTTCCCCCTCAACTTGGGCAAAAAAATAAAAGCCCGTAAAAGAAAACCCAATAAAAAATCCGTGAAGAACAGATATACAAACTGTTCTTCACGGAATTTCTTTAGCAGAAAAAATACAAAGCTAAACAATAATTTAGCGAATAGTTAGTTAATCCGCTATGAGATCCTTCGCCGAGGCTCAGGATGACAATAAGGGATCGCCCGCTTGGTTTCCTACTGTTAAGTCAACCGTGATTTAACGTATGAAAAATTGCGAACAGTACCGTACTGTCATCCTGAGCCTCGGCGAAGGATCTCATAAAATGTTAGTTACTTCTCCTCGACAAATTATTGTATATCATTCAAAATACAATTCTTGTTCTTACTGTTTCTTGCTCGTCGAACAGGCATCTTACATATACCTGTTCAATCTGTATCCCTCGCCGCGGACAGAAAGTATCAGCCTTCTGCCACCGAGAGCTTTTGCTTTTCTGTTTATATCCGAAATATGCGATCTGATATTCGTTTCTACCATTCTGTAGCTCTCTGCAAAGCAAGAACCGAGAATGTTATCAACGCTGACCGTCTTATCGCCGCAGCCGCAAAGATAAAGCAAAATCCTGTATTCCGCAGGCGAAAGCTCTAAAGGATATCCGAGATAAAGCGCAGAATGTCGATCATTTCCAAGGCGGAGGTGCTTATAATTTCTTGTTGTGCCGTAACCGATCTCCGAAAGAATAGTCGAAAGCGAAAGAATAGGCTCGTCATTCATGCTTCCGTCTATCTCAAAATCACTTGAAGGATAAAATTTGTATTTTTCAAAAGAAAATTTTCTTCTGTCGAAAAGGACTATACATTTGACCTCGGGATACATCTTCTTTATCTCACGGCAAACACTTTCGCCAAAATCCGAATATGCCATAGAATCTATTATGGCAATAGCGGGCAAAGCAGGCAGACCTTCCAAGAAATCCCTTATCCCGTGAGCGTTTTCAAAATCGGGAAATTTTCTGTGATAAGCAAAGATCTCTTTTTCGAGCATCATCTGCCGAAGCCGAATGGTGTTCCCGCGGTCAATAGAAATAAAACAGAGCATTTTTATTCTCCAAAATCAAAAAATCGAGGGACTGTCAAAGACAGCCCCTCAAAAATTCAAATCAAGCTTCTTTCTTTCCGACGATCGCTTTAATAATAAGAACCGTAATAATAAGAAGAGCAAAAGCAACGGGAAGAGCAATAAAGATGTTCTTGACGAAGCCTGCAATGATAAAGCTTACAAAGGAAACAGCCGCAACTGTAATAGCATAGGGCAATTGAGTTTGAACATGGTCGATATGGTTGCATTGTGCACCTGCGCTCGCCATAATGGTCGTGTCGGAAATGGGAGAGCAGTGGTCACCGCAAACCGCACCTGCAAGGCAAGCGGAAACGCCGATGAAGAACAGGGGATCTGTCTCTGCAAACATTCCCGTAACGATTGGGATAAGTATACCGAATGTGCCCCAGGATGTTCCTGTAGCAAAGGAAAGACCGCAAGCCACAAGGAAGATTATCGCAGGCAGGAAGGATTTGAGCCCCTCAGCCGCGCCCTTCATAAGTCCCTCAACATAAACATCAGCACCGAGACCGCCTGTCATATTCTTAAGAGCGGTAGCGAGAGTGAGAATAAGTATAGCAGGAACCATTGCAATGAAGCCCTTCGGGATGCATTCCATCGCTTCCTTAAAGGTAACAAGACGGCGGGCAATAAGATAAGCAATGATAAGGATCAGAGCAATGATACAGCCCCAAGGCAGACCGACATAAGCATCAGTATTACCAAATGCATCAACGAAATTGTCAACGCCCTCGGTCTGGTAACCGATATAAACAAGACCGATAACGCAGGTCACGATAAGAACGATAATGGGGAGAAGCAGGTCAATGACCTTGCCCTTCTTTGAAGCATCGGTAGCTTCTTCTTCGGTAGAATTCTTGAGAATACCGAGCTCACCGTTTTCAGCCTTGATCTCGAGATCAGCCATCTTGCCGTAGTCAAAGCCGATGAAAGCCATGAGAACGATAAATCCGAGAGTGAGGAGAGAATAGAAGTTATAGGGAATAGCTCTGATACAGAGCTCGATACCGCTGTAAGTCTTGCTGGTGACGCAGCCCGAAACCGCAGCAGCCCATGAAGAAATGGGAGCGATCATGCATACGGGAGCGGCAGTTGCATCAATAAGGAAAGCAAGCTTGGCGCGGGATATTTTGTGAGTATCAGTAACAGGACTCATAACCGAACCGACCGTAAGGCAGTTGAAATAGTCATCAATGAAGATGAAAACTCCGAGAAGGAAGGTAGCCAGCATTGCGCCTGCCTTGGTTTTAATATGGGTCTGTGCCCAACGTCCGAAAGCCTGAGAGCCGCCGGACTTGTTGATAAGAGCAACGATAATACCGAGAAGCACAAGGAAGATGAAGATACCCGAGCTGTCGGAAACAGCGGCAATGAGACCGTCCGAAACCGCAGCGTCAACAGTACCTGTAAAGCTGAAGTTCGCATTGAGGATCGCGCCGATAACGACACCGATAAAGAGGGAAGAATACACCTCCTTTGTAATCAGAGCCAGAGCAATGGCGATTACGGGAGCGAGGAGAGCCCAAGGGGTTGCATACGCGCCTTCCTCGCCGAGAGTGAAGAACGAAATTGCCATTATGGCAATGATCACGATCACGGCGATAAGAGGCAGAAGGATTTTCTTTGCTTTCATAGAAGCCTCCTGAAAAATAAAAATGATATGCTTCGCGCATATCATAAATCAATAAATGATCCTTGACAGCGCTCCACATCCGGTGATGTGACAGTATATTGCATATTCTGCAATATACCAACCCCGAAAAGAAACGGACAGATTCGGGATTTCGGCGTCAGCTCCTTTCGCACGCGGCTCCGTAACCGTAAGTCGTGCTATTCATAGCAAAACGCACCTCTATCATCGCTTTATGATATCATTTTTTGACAAAAAATTCAAGAGATTTTAATAAAAAAGATATTTTTGTCACATTGCACAGAATCTAAAATAAATTTTGGACGGTTTGACGAAAGAGGCGTTTTCCGAAAACGGAACAAAAAAACAGCAAATCACCAAAAATGAGCGATAATATCCGAAAAAACGATAAAAAACGCATTTTTTTGTAAAAATGCTGAAAAACTTATATACAAAATGCAAAATATGTGTTATAATAATACAGAATGGATAATAATATTTATTTAAGGATTATAATATGAGTTTTGATAATAAAAAATACCGCGGAAAGCAGAGCGGAGGCTTTGACCGAGGTGAAAGAGGCGGAAAGCCCTATCAGAAGAATCGCGGATATTTCACCGCAGATGATGCAGAAGAAAGCACAGGCGGTGCGGTCGTCGGCAGAAATGCGGTGAGAGAACTGCTGAAAAGCGGCAGAGCTATAGATAAGATCTTCGTCAGAAAGGGCGATAGAGAGGGCTCTATAGTAGTCCTGGTTGCCGAGGCTATCGAGCGCGGAATCCCCGTTATCGAGGCGGAGAAGGGCAAGCTTGATCAGCTTTCCGATTTCGCTCCCCATCAGGGAGTGGTAGCGCTGGCGGCGGAAAAGGAATATTGCGAGGTCGAGGATATCCTTGCCATCGCCGCGGAGCGTGGAGAGATACCCCTTATCGTTATTTCGGACGGTATTACCGATCCATATAATCTCGGTGCGCTTATCAGATGCGCAGAGGGCGTAGGTGCTCATGGGCTTATAATTCCCAAGCGCAGAGCAGTGGGCCTCACCCCCGCAGTCTCCAAGGCTTCGGCAGGAGCAATTGAGCATCTTGCAATCGCCAAGGTCGCAAATATCGCTTCCACCATTGAGCTTCTGAAGAAGAAGGGCATATGGACATATGCGGCAGAAGCGGGCGGCGCGGCTTATTATGAAACCGATATGAGCGTTCCCGCCGCAATAGTTCTCGGCAGTGAGGGCGAGGGCGTTTCGGATCTGGTCAAGAAAAAATGTGACTATATAGTTTCTATCCCCATGTACGGAAAAGTGAATTCCTTCAATGTCTCAACTGCGGCTTCGGTAATACTTGCGGAAGCCTCAAAGCAGCAGAGACTGAAAAATAAATGATAAGGAGTGCGGTCAAGTGGCAGATAAAAAGAATAAAAACGGCGAAGATATGTCGGTTGATGAGCTGGTGAGCCTTCTGCGCGACAATATCGGTTCAGCCGATATTCCCGAAGACGATTCCGATGTATCAGAGAACAAGACCATTGCAAGAAAGGCAGATCCCGATAAGGATATCGCCGCAATGCTGAAAAAATTCATGCCGGAGGAGGGCGCGGCAGAGGATTTTGAATTGGACGATGCTCCCGAAGATGATGTGATCGACGATTTCGAGCTGGAAGCAGATACCGATTATGTTGTTGAAAATTCGGAATCTGCCGAAGGAGAATTTGAGATCGATGAAGGCTCAGCCGATGCTTACGGCGCAGATTTTGACGAGCCCATGGAGGATATCATTCCCGATTTTGAGCCCGAGGACGAAGAAGCCATAATCGAAGCGGTTGCTTTCGATACCGAAGACGAGGAAGAAGAGCCCAAAAAGAAGAAAAAGCTCGGCGGACTTTTCGGCTTTGGCGGCAAAAAGCAGGGCAGTCTTGCAGACGGCTATGCCAAAATGCTCCAAATGGAGCTTGGAGCGGAGAACGAAACCGTTCCGGCAGATAATTCAGACGATATAGCTTCAAATGAAGAAGATATCGATATTTTTGACGAGGTTTCTCTCGGCTATGGACCGGCAAAAGCTTCGGATAGAGGGGAAAGCCCGCAGGAGCCCGATTATGCGGATCTGATGGACGATGCGGATATGCCCGCTCTTGACGGCATGATCTCTGATATCGCAAAAGAGGATGAACCTTCCGAAACAGCAGAAGCTTCGGCGGAAAAAGATATTGAGGAGCATACCGAAGAGCCCATCCCCGGTCAGATATTCGTTCTTGATACAAAGGAAAAAGAAAGCGAGCCCGAGGATGATTATTTCGTCAGCGATAAGAAGCCCCTTGCCTTTGATGATGAGGATGAAACTCCGATAGTTCCTGATGTTTCGGCATTTGCAGATGTACCGAGATCGGATGCAAAGCCGGATGATATAGAGGATGACGAGATCATGGAAGAGCCCTCGGAGGATGATATCTTACCCGAGGACGAGATAACAGCAGACGGTCTCGATGATAAGGATATCAACCTCATGATCGCTCTCGGATATGAGGACGAGCTTGAAAAGGCGATCGGCAAAAAGACTGTCGATGAATTTTCAGATCAGCTCAATGCCGAGATAGTAGATTTTATCGATGTCGATAAGGCATATGCCTTTGATGGCTTTGAGCTTAATTCTCCCGACCGTTTCCGCGCCGTCGGAAATAAGTATAAGCAGGAAAATTCCGTGATGAAGATGAGACTTCTGGGAACAGGCATTTTCGCAGTTGCGCTCTTCCTCTTCGAGCTTCTCGGCATGTTCGGAGTTACCCTTGGCGGTGCGCTGAATATCCATCATTATCCTGTTGTGGGTATAATGCTTTCGCTTCAGTTCCTTATTCTTGCTGCGGCTCTTTCCTGGCGTCAGATCCTTGACGGCTTGCTTGATGCAATAACCTTCAATCCTTCGCCAAGTTCAATACCCGCAGTGGCAGTGCTTATGACTGTGATATATAATATCATCATGGCTCTCATCGCTCCGAATACCGGACTTAATCTTTATAATTTCCCGGCGGCGCTCTGCCTTGTGCTCATGGTGCTGAATGACTATTTCGATCTTTCCCGTGAGATCCGCGCATTCCATACTATCGCAACAAGACGTCCGAAATATGCGGTCACTCTTGCATCTTCCGCCGAGCGCAGTACCGAGGAAGAGATGATGGAGATATTCGGTGATGAAAACCATGATTATACCGAAGCCAAGGTTCTTGATACCAAAAAGGCAGACTTTATCGATAATTATTTCCGCAGAACGAATATCCGTTCGCTGAAGAGCCGCGGGCTTTGCCTTGTTATCTTCCCGTTTATAGCTCTTGCTATAGCCCTCGGAATTCTTTCTTATGTGACTAATAAATCAGGCGTTACGGCATTCAATGTTTCGATACTTACCGTCCTCTTCGGTATGCCAATGTCATCGCTCTTTATTTATAGCTATCCCTTCTTTAGTGCCGTAAAGACCGCATTCGGTCAGGATGCCACCATCATAGGCGAAGAGTCTCTTGAGGAATATAGCGATGCTACCACAGTGGTGTTTGCAGAAAAGGAAGTATTCCCCGTTGAAGCAACAGTTACAAAGGGAATAAAGCTCTATGATAATAATGCCATCTATTATGTTCTTTATCACCTTACAAGCCTCTATTCTAAGATCGGCGGACCGCTGAAGGACAGACTTGTGCAGGCGACAACCGAAATGGGTCATTCCGAGGACGTTGAAATAATAAGCGTTGCGGAAAAGGGCGTCGAAGCAACAGTGGACGGTAAGGTTCATGTGCTGGCAGGTCAGGCTTCCTTCATGGAAGAGAAGGGAATCCATGTGGGCTTCGATCCCGATGATGAACAGATGCTCGCAGAGGGTGCTTCGTCACTCTATCTGGTGCTTGACGGCGTGCTCAGCGCAAAGCTTTATGTAAATTACGAAATAGATCCCGAATTTGAGAATGTCATATCTATTCTCGCATCCGAGAATATGGAAGCAGTCATTCGTACCTGCGACCCCAATATCGATGAGGAGCTTCTTGCGGCAAAGCTTCGCGTTTCAAGATTCCCCGCAAGGATCATCAAGTGCCGCCCCGAGGAAAATGATGATGTTCAGAATGTAGAGAGCGGTATCGTTTCGAGAAGCTCGCTTACAGCCCTGTCTCATGCCATAAGCCTTTGCAATAAGGTTCGCAGGGTGAGAAAAACAGGCAAGACCGTCAGCATCATGTCCATGGTGGTAAGTGTTGTGATGATGGTGTTCTTAGCACTTTTTAGCTCAAAGCTCTCAGTGCCCTCAATATATGTGGCACTCTATCAGATCTTCTGGATGATCCCCATGCTTCTCTTTACAAAGCTTTATGTAAAATAAAAACAAAGGCGTGTGCATCGCACGCGCCTTTGTTTTTATTTTATCCTTCTGCATTCAAGATAGTATCTTTTGTCATTCGCATGTCCCATAGAAAAAGTCTTTCTCGGCAGCGCACCGTCGCAGATAACGGTCTTAAAGAGCTGATCCTTCGCCATGCCCTCAAATAGAAAACCTACAGCCCCATCCTTTGCGGAAAGCTTGCGCAGAGAATCCTCGCCGTGTATGTAATCGACCTCAGTACCCTCGTGCTCGGCTATGTAGGAATCAAGGAAAGCCTGAAGCGTACCGACCGTAAGCTGTGCCGAAGGATGCTCAAAAATAAATTCTTCGTCACCTTTAGCGGTAATTATCGTGACCTTCTGCGCCTTTTCCTTGCCCCCAAGCCCTGAAGCATATTTGGAGAGCTCCTTTTTAAGATCCTCCGCGTCCGCACCGAAAACGACCCTGTAGATCGGCTCAAATTCAAGAGTGTCGTCGTGAAGATTTTCAACCTCAACAAGAGCATATTTAGCAGGAGATCTCGCCGCCGCCTCTGCGCCTATCTCAGCCTTCAGATCCTCATAGCAGGTCTTGGCAGTGGCAAGAGAATGATTTCCGTCGCCCACAGCAAAGAGCAGAGGAGCAAAGTCACCGCCGTAGCGCTTTTTCATAGCCTCGGGAGAAATAAGAGCATCAAGAGCGTCCGCAATCCTGTATTCCTCCTCCTTGCCGACAAAATATCCGCAAACATGACCGCCGTTCATCATCAGATCAAAATCATAAGCCTTTTCCATAGAAGCTTTTACCGAATCAAAAGGCTCGATAACCGTCCTTTCAGGATCGTCGATCAGCATAAGTACATGGGGAAGCTCGATAGGAGCATCTCGGCGGATCTTAACTCGGGGCGGAATTCTTGAAAGCACCGTACCCTCAGTGGCTCTGATAAGAGATGCAGACCCTTTGCCAAAATCATAATCATCAAGGTCTACCATACCGATAATTCCGCGGCGAACCTTGCCGTTAGCCTGGGTTCTTTCAAGATAGATCAGGCTTGTGTGAGACGATATCAGTACATCCTTCAGATATTTTTCCATTTCGGAGTTCACCAGAGGAATTCTATTCTCTGTCTGGTCGAGATAGACCTCAGGAAGAGTGATATGAAGTGTTGAAGGAGCATCACCGACAGTATTTTCAACCTCAGCCCAGTATTCGGGCTCGCTGGTATATTGGTCGCAGGCAACCACAGCCCATTTTGTACCGTCTACCTTATTAAAATCCGTCAGAAGGACATTCGCCGGGAGAAAACATTTCATCGATCGTACCTCCAAAAGAATCATTATGCTAATATTCTATCATATCTTTTGTAAAAATTCAACTATATTTTTAAAAATAGTTGCAAATGCAACTATTATGTGGTAAAATAAGATTGACAGAAATTTCCGAAGAGTTTATAAAAAGAAAGGATGATAAAATTGCCGCCTCCGAGAAGTAATTTTGAATATCAAAAGATAACCCCGCCGAAGGGGATAAAAGATATTCCGAGATATCTGCATGAGCTGCTGGGAGGATTTTGCTCCCGAATGATATATATAGTTAAGCTGGTCTGGGAAACAGGCCCTTGGATAATGATAGTGATGTCTCTCATAGCACTCTTCCAGGGCGTTATGCCGATCATCAGCTCCTATATATCCCGTTATCTGCTGAATGCATTGCAAACAGGATTTGATAAATATGATACTCTCGGGGAGTTTTTCTCATTTTCATACTCTGCCGATAGCGTGCTTTTCCTTCTTATCTTCATGTTCGGTTGGAGGATACTGAACAGCATAATAGGTCAGATAAATACCGCTGTGCTCAGAATATCGGGTGAAAATATAGTAAAATGCGTTAAGGTGAGGATCATGAAAAAGGCAAGAGAGCTTGATATTTCCGCTTTCGACCAGCCCGCATTTTATGAAAAGCTTGAAAACGCAAATAGGGAAGCAGGCCATAGACCGATTCAGATCCTTAATTCTACCTTCTTGGTAGTCAGTACCGTTATTAAGCTGATCTCCTATGTAGTAATTCTTTCCACAGCTCCGGGGCTATGGTGGGCATCCATCGTCATGGTGCTGGTGTCTATCCCCTCAGCAGTTATCAATTTCACCTTCCGCCGCAAGAATTTCTTCTATATGCGCTGGAAGTCCAAGGAACGCCGCCAGATGAATTATTACAGCGATATCATGGTCAATAAGGATATCGCAAAGGAAGTCCGCATTTTCGGACTTGCCGATTCCTTTATCGGCGAATTCAATCAGGTCTATCAGGTTTATTATGCAGGCATCAAAAAGCTGGTGCTTACAGAAAACGCATGGCATGTCTCAATCGCCGTCCTGTCCGCTGTGATAAACTGCGTTTTCTTTGCCGCCATAGCCTTCATGGTGCTCACAGGTAAGATCCTTATCGGTGATTATACTCTTTATACCGATTCACTGACCTCAATTGCCTCAAATGTGGCATCTCTTATCAGTACCTCGGCTTCAATTTATGAGGGAACGCTCTTTATAGATAATCTGATCTCCTTTATGGACGAAAAGCAATCTGTCGTTCCGCTTGACGAAAAGAAGCCCGAAAAGGTCAACCATGGTGAACCCCATACCATAGAATTCTGTAACGTAAGCTTTGCCTATCCGGGAACAGACAGACCTGTTATCAGAAATGTAAATCTTAAATTCAGCCCGGGAGAAACCGTTGTTCTCGTCGGACTTAACGGCGCGGGAAAAACGACACTGATCAAGCTTCTTACCCGTCTCTATGACCCCACCGAGGGCGTTATACTCCTTGACGGCAAGGACATCCGCAGTTATGATGTCAAAGAGGTCTATAAGACCTTCGGAATAATCTTCCAGGATTTCGGCAAATATGCCGTAACGGTTTCCGAGAATATCGCTTTCGGCAATGTGGAAAGAGAGCTCGATCCCGAAAAGGTAAAGTACGCCGCAGCGCAGGCGGACGCAACCGATTATATCAGTCACCTTCCCAATGGCTTCGATACTCCTCTTATGCGCCATTTTGAGCAGAACGGAACAGAGCTTTCCATCGGACAGTGGCAAAAGCTCGCCATCGCAAGAGCCTTTTATAGCGAAAATGATATACTTATCCTCGATGAACCTACAGCATCACTGGATGCCATCGCGGAGCAGGAGATATTTAACCAGTTTGATCAGCTTCGCCGAGATAAAATGTCCATCTTCGTTTCCCATCGCCTGTCAAGCGCAACGATCGCATCAAAGATCGTAGTCCTCGAATACGGCGCAGTGGTCGAAGAGGGAACACATAAAGAACTGATGGAGAAAAAAGGCAAATATTATGAACTTTTTTCCACCCAAGCCAAACGCTATATCGAAAGTAAAGACGATATGTGATATAAATAAGCTCCGCCGGAGAAGCAATGCTGACAACTTAAGCGTTGCAGCATTGCTTGCGGCGGTGAGGGAGTTTCCTAACAGTAAGTTGATCCTTTTGCTTTAATCATTTTTATATTAACATTAGAAAGATAAAGAAACAATGATAAGTCATCCCTCGGCAGGCTCAGGATGACAAGTTGAAATCGTTAACTTGTTTTTTTACCTGAAATCAACGGTTATTTTCCGTAGAAAAAAGATAAACAAACCGTTACTGTCATCCTGAGCTTGCGAAGGATCTCATAAGCTGTAAGTTACTTCTGTGAGGATAAACAGTTATGATGAATAATATTAACAATGATAATATGAGATATCTCTATATTTTTTAAATTTCTATTTACCCGTTTAATTTTAGCTTTTATAAATACCCAATAATTCATAAGCCTTCCCTATGAAATCACCCTTCATAGGGAAGGCTAAAAAATTATTGTTCAAATCTTAGTAAAGCTTATATTTCAGCCTCAGATTATCGGCTATCATAGCAATAAACTCGGAATTGGTAGGCTTTCCTCTGTTGTTCTGAATGGTGTAACCGAAATAGGAATTCAGCGTATCAACATCGCCCCTGTCCCAAGCAACCTCAATAGCATGTCGTATAGCGCGCTCAACACGGGAGGTAGTTGTGGAATATTTCTTCGCAACCGAAGGATAAAGAACCTTTGTTACAGAATTTATTATATCGCTGTCATCAATCGTCAGCAAAATAGCCGTGCGCAGATACTGATATCCCTTGATGTGAGCAGGAACACCGATTTGATGGATTATCTGAGTAACCTGTGTCTCAATATCTGGCTCATCCTTGCCCATGCTCTTTGCAGTGTGAGAAAGTGAAGACGCACGGCTTTCAGCTATGCGCTCAATATGCCTTGAAAGACTGTCAAAATCAAAGGGCTTCGGTAAACATAGCTCCGCACCGGCATTTGTCGCTTCAACAAATATGCCGGGATTCGATACCATCGAAAGAATTATAAATGAAGGCGCCTTGTCCTTGCCGAAATCCAGCAGACGGCTGTTCCGCAAAACTCCGATACCGTCTATCTTGGAGAGCCAGATGTCCGCAAGGACGATATCGGGATGTGTTCTTCCTATTTTTACCAGAGCTTCCTCACCGTTTGATGCCTCCTCTATGCTTCGGTATCCCGCTCTTATAAGATCCTCTCTGAGACTGCTTCTCATCTGTGCATTTTCGTCGGCAATGAGAATTTTTGTATTTTTAGATGCACTGAATTCCATGTTTTGTTCCTCCAAAATATTATCATTATTTTTAACACTAATATATTACCATATTTTGGAAAATATTTCAAGATATTTCCATAAATTTCCTGATAAAAATCTTAACAAAAATAATTGGTAAAATCTGTAAGATTTTACCAATTATTAAAATATTCGATATTAAAAATAAAAATAAGATGTCGAGAAAGGGAAATAAATGTAATATTATTTCTTATCGTGCTGACAGGGGGAAACGAAGAAGTTCGTTAGATCAACAAAAAATCTTCCGTCGTCATTTTTGCAGAAGCCGATCCTGCGGATAAGCATTTCATTTTCCTCGCTGACGGGAGCATCGTAATAAGCCTTGTGAACACCCGTAAGGTCAATAAAATTAAGAGTGGCTCTGCCGAGAACGAAAAGTACCTCGCTGTTCTCGCAGCCCTGTGCAAGAGCAAGGTCGCGAATACTGCCACCGTCCGAATTCATTGTAAACTGACAAATTCCGGCAAGCTTATCATCAAGAGTCGCGGAGTAAGCCAGCAGATTTACATCATATTTAATACCGCATCTGGCGCAAATAGCCTCCTGCTCGGTCTTTGACTGTATGGGTAAAACCTTTAACATGTTATGTCTCTCCTATTTTGTTTGTCATTTTCCGTTTTTCAGATATTCAACCTCTTCGGGGGTGAGATATCTCCATTTGCCTCTTCCGAGATAACCCAGCTTAAGCTCGCCTATGGCAATTCTTGTCAGCCAAAGAATATTAAGCTCCGCAATCTCGCACATTCTGCGTATCTGGCGGTTTCTGCCCTCAAAAAGAGTCATTTCAAGAATGGCAGAATCCTCATTTTTTGCCGCAACCTTTACCTCTACGGGCATGATCTTGTATCCGTCCAGCTCAAGAGCACTGCCGAGGGTCGCAAGCTGCTTTTCTGTCGGCGCAGGCTTTACCTTAACCCTGTATATCTTCGGTATCTCATGCCTAGGGTGTGTCAATTTGTTTGTGAGATCGCCGTCATTCGTCATAAGCAGAAGTCCGTCCGAATCCATGTCCAGTCTGCCAACGGGGTAAAGTCTCATTTTTATATCCGAGATCAGATCGGTAACGCATTTTCGTCCTCTGTCATCGCTTACGCTGGAAAGATATCCTCTCGGCTTATTGAGCATTATATAAGTATAGGTAGACTTTCTGCGGCTTCGCAGAGGCTTACCGCCAAGCTCGACCATATCCTTTTCGGGATCGATCTTCTGCCCGAGCTCGGCAACCTTGCCGTTGACCTTAACTCTGCCTGCAATTATTTCCGCTTCTGCGGCGCGCCTTGACATTATTCCGCAGTCGCTGATATATTTTTGAAGTCGTATTTCTTCCATTGGTATTCCTTTTTGTTTTTAGTGTCAGTCAAAAATTCCTTTGAAAAAATCAAGTATCCTCTGCCAAAAGCTTTTTTTATAAACTGCTCTTGAAACCGAGTATTCCGCGGTAATATCACTCTCGCCGATTATCTCACCGCCCGCTTTGCAGATCAGCTTTCCCACAGTCTCGCCATCCTCAACGGGCGCATAGAGAAAATGAGGAAGCTCCGTAATTATCTCGCAGTCCTCAGAACTCATATGAGAGGGAAGTATGGCAGTTATCGCATCGGTATTTCTCAGCAGAACAGTCTGATCCCTGCCGCCGATAACGGGAAGAGAAATGCTGTATTCCTTTTCGCCCACAAAATTCAATTTGTGATAGGAAGCAAAGCCGTAATCGAGCATTGTCTTGTGATCCTTCCAATCATCGGGGGCATTAATTGTAACCGCAATGAGCTTAAGCCCATCCCGTTCTGCCGCACTTACAAGACATCTTCCGCTTCGCTTTGTAAAGCCGGTCTTAACCCCGATGCAGCCTTCATAAGACTTAAGCAGCTTGTTGTGATTAATCACAACTCTCGTGCCGTTTTCTCCGTCAAAGGAGGTCTTATAGGTGGAAACGATCTTGGCAAAGGTCTCATTTTCCAGAGCCGCCGCGGTTATCCTCGCAAGATCGAGAGCAGTGGTGAAATGCGCCTCGCTGTCAAGCCCGTGAGGATTCTCAAAATGAGTGTTCTTAAGCCCAAGCTCCCGTGCCTTTTCATTCATCATCTCCGCAAAACCTTCAATACTGCCGCCTACCTCAATGGCAATAGCCGCCGCCGCATCATTTGCGCTGGCAAGAAGCACAGCATAGAGCAGATCCTCCATGCTGAGAAGCTCCCCCTCGGTCAGATATATCGAAGAGCCCTCAACACCGACCGCGCGGCGGTCGATGGAAACAGTGTCCGAAATATCCGAGTTTTCGATGGCAACAAGAGCAGTCATGATCTTTGTTGTGCTCGCCATCGGGAGCCGTTCTTCGGCGTTTCTTGAATAATAGACCTCACCGTTTTCGGCATTGAGAAGCACTGCGCTCTGCGCCGAAACCGAAACATCGGGGGCAGCATTTATCATCACCGAGAAAATCCCCAAAAAGCATAAGGATATGATAAATAAACTGAGCTTTCGCCTGCAGAATTTCATATTTCACCTCGTAGATTCGTTTTTTAAAATAATATGCGAGGTGAAACAGGTATTATGCAGACGATGCGGATCGAATCTTATTCTTCCTTAGTATCCTTCTTTTTAAAAACAGCCTTCAGCTTTTCGATGATCTCCGGAGATCTTTCGAGAAGATCGCCGATCTGATCGATAGCACCGCCGGCAGGTGTCTGACCGACATTTATCATATCGACCGCGCCGTTCTTGTCAACTGTAAGGAATCCGACGGGAGTAATGCTGAGGCCTGTACCGCCTCCACCGCCGAAATTCTGCTGCCTTGCCGCGCTCTGCTCCTTTCCGTTATAGTCGAGACCACCGGAAGCAAATCCCATGGAGATCTTCGAGATC
>JAFTXK010000065.1 GCA_017461635.1 Clostridia bacterium
CACGTGAAGTTTTTGAAAATTTCACATAGTATGATGTAGAATGAATTTGCACATATCCAGGCTCCCTTGTGGAAAGGGAGCTGTCACGGCGCATTTTCAAACAGTAGAATGAGAATGTTATTTTCCGTGACTGAGGGATTGTACCAAAGTGTATTGTTACTTCGATAAATTATTGTTTACTCACATTAAACTCATAATAAAACAAAGCAAAGGAAGTACAGAAAAATGGCAGAAAATTATAATGCACAGCTTGAAGAGGCTTGTGCCAAATTCAGAAAGATACTTGAAGATCAGCTCGTGAGAGTTGAAGATATGAAGGCACAGGGCGATTTTGTTGACTATGCCACTCTCGACACTCTCCGCATCGGCGTTTGCGGCGGCGACGGCATTGGCCCTATCATTTCCGCTGAGGCACGCAGAGTGCTTGAATTTATGCTCAGCGATATGGTTGAGAGCGGCAAGGTTGAATTTGTTGATATAACGGTCTTACCATCGAAAACAGAATCGCAGTGGGCAAGGCTATCCCCGATGATGTTATGGCAGAGCTGAAATCCTGTCATGTCATCCTCAAAGGCCCTACAACAACACCTCAGAAGGGAGACGGAATGCCCAATATCGAGTCTGCGAATGTTGCAATGCGCAAGGCTCTTGACCTGTTCGCAAATATCCGTCCCGTTAAGGTTCCCGAGGAGGGCATCAACTGGACGATCTTCCGTGAGAATACAGAGGGCGGTTATGCCGTTGGTTCAAGCGGCTTTAACGTAACAGATGATCTTGCAGTTGACTTTGTTGTTACAACAAAGCAGGGCTCGGACAGAATCGCGCGTCTTGCATATGACTATGCGAGAAAGAATGGTCTTGACAGAGTTTCGCTCGTCACAAAGGCGAATGTTATCAAGACTACGGACGGTAACTTCCTTGAGGACTGCCACAAGGTCGGCGATCTCTACCCCGAGATCACAACCGACGAATGGTATGCAGATATCATGACCGCAAAGCTGGTTGACCAGAAGAGAAGACGCGACTTCAAGGTTCTCCTGCTCCCCAACCTCTACGGTGATATTATTTCCGATGAGGCTGCTGAATTCCAGGGCGGCGTTGGCACTGCGGGATGCGCAAATATCGGTAAGAAGTATGCAATGTTCGAGGCTATCCACGGCTCTGCTCCCAGAATGATCAGAGAGGGCAGAGGCGAATATGCCGATCCCTGCTCCATGCTTCGTGCCTGCGTAATGCTCCTTTCCCACATCGGTCTGCAGGATAGAGCGGATAAGCTGGAAAAGGCTCTTGACTTCTGCATGTTCGAGGATAAGAAGCTCACTATCACAGGTCGTCCCGGCGGCGCAAAATGCTCAGACTTTGGCGACTACGTTATGGAAACTCTGAAAAATCTTTAATATACAAAAAACGGTTTCAAATGCTTTAATTTTGCATTTGAAACCGTTTTTATTAACATTTATACAAAATTATTTTTCCGGAATCCATGACAGATCCAGTATCGAAGCATAATACTGAGCACCGGCTTTTGTTAAATGGAGACAATCCTGACTAATGAATCTATTATCCGATGAGAACACGCGAATTGTACCATCCTCATTCATAACAGGCGTTATCATATCAATAAAATGATCTCCATAAGCCGATTTCAGCTTTTCATTAATTTGAATGAACTCATCATCCAGCTTTATAGATTGACTGAAATAATCGGCGGTATTTCTTTTATTATATATAATTCCGTTACATTCGCCGAATCTTTTGTTTCCAATTACATAAACTTTGCCTTGGTCATACCATTTTTCAATGCTCTGTGAATTTTCGAGATTACTGCTGTTCGAGCTTGCACGGAAAATTAAATCAGCCTCGTCAAGCCGAGCGCTTTTGCTTAAAACATAGTCTTCATTATAAGGATAAATATATGAAATCTCAAGTTTATCGGATATTTCCGATTCCAAAAGTATATTGATCCAATCACGACCGAAGCTATCGCCGATAACCAGAACTTTAACCTTATCGGTAGTTGTAAAATCGTTATCATAGCTATAACCTCTGTCGCAATATTCCGCGTGCATATTTCTATGTACATTATCCTTTGATATGTCAAGTTCGGGCACATCTCTGACAACTCCGGCATTTAAATAAACATAAAGTGCTCCAAAAGATGTAATAATGCAGCACAAAATGCAAAGCACTGTAACAATTATTTTTTTCGATTTTGATTTTTTGATTGCCGATAGCGGCTTTTCTATAAACCTATAGGAAACAAAAGAAATAACAGCTACAACAAACAAATAGATAAGAATATCCGTTATTGAAAAGTCAGTCTTTAAGGTGTATCTTATAAATGCAATAATAACCTGATGCCAGATAAAGATGCTAAAACTGCATTTTCCTATTTCCGCAGGAATACTTATAATTCGGGAATATATTGTATTGCCGCAATTGGTAACATTAAAAAGCAAGACCAATAAGGCTGTACCGAAGCATACCGTTAGTAACTTAAATGATGCCGACAAAGATATGGCGGGAACAAATAAAATCGATATAATAACAAAAAGAATTATTAACTGACCAACATAGAGGATTGCTTTATTCTTGCTTTTTATTCTGTCTATAAAGCAAGCTATGATTGCACCAAGTGCGATTTCAAAAAATCTGAACGGTAAATAATAGAATTTTTCCGAATCAGAAAATGCCGGAGATAAATACAGCACAAGTGATATCAGCGCCAATACCGAAAAAGCGATTCCGCAAAACAATCTGCAGTTAATTTTAACTTTTTTAGATATTATTGGGATAATTGGAATTATAAAATAGGATTGTACTAAAATGCCCAAATACCACGTGTGCATCAAGGGCTTGAATTCATTTGCAACATTCCAATAATCCTTTGTTGTAATGCAAGAAAGAACGTTAGTGGCAAAAAAATTTGATGCAATTGCAGACTGCGCCAGATTTTCATAGTCATCGGGCAACATACACCAAAATCCGATCAGCATACAAACCGCTGTGGCGATCAACACTATTGGCCATAGACGTAATAACCTGTCAAATAGAAATTTTACATATGAAAACCTTGATTCTTCAATGTTTTTTAATATGCTTCCGACAACTAAAAAACCGTTTATAACAAAAAATATATCAACACCTAAATATCCGAATTGTTGAAATCCGATATGATAAAAAATAACAGATACTATTGCTAAAGCTTTTAAAAAATCGAGTTCTAAGGAGCGTTTGGATAAACCGGATATTGGGTTGTTTAAAGATATTTCTTTTTGCTTCATAATACAGTCCTTTCGAAATCGAATTAACAGTACCACATAATCGAAATTATGTGGTATACAGATAAGATGAAAATTAACTTTTCATCAATTACAATGGAAATAAGAAATTATCAGTGAGACGTTTGGCGATGACCGTTGCCTTCCTTTACTGCAAACCGCAGACAAATCTTTGTTTGCTTCAGAAACCCATATTATAAAATCTAAAAATGCGCAACAAAGCAAACCAATGGAAACTTTTAATTAACATTGGTTTACTTTGTTGTGCATTTTTTCAAAATTCGATTTTTCATATTGACAAAACAAAATGATTATGATAAAATATGTATAATATCTTACCACATAATTTCGATTATGTGGTATATTTTTTTATCGTGGCTAACATTTCAGCAGTCCGAGTTTCTCTATCTGGCGGCGGTGGATTCTTCCGCTTTCCATTGTATAGATGCGTGTAGTGTTAACGCTTGAATGTCCGAGGATATCCGCAAGACGCACGATATCCTTTTGCATAGTGTAGTAGGTCCGTGCAAAAAGATGTCGGAGATTATGAGGAAAGACCTTTTTCTCAGGAACTCTCGCTGATCTGCACAGCTTTTTCATATCAGACCATATATTAGACCTATCGAGTGGTTTGTAGTTTTTCGTTATGAAAATTGCACCGCTTTTTATTTTTTGCGCTTTAACATATTTTTTTAAGAGCTTACAAAGCGATTTTGGAAGAAATACAGTTCTCTGCTTACCCTTGCATCTGATTTCGGCAAAGCCACGGCTTATGGCTTCAACTGTGATATAGCGCAGTTCGGAAACGCGGATACCCGTTGAGCATATGGTCAGCATAAGCAGATATAATCGCTCATTATTTTTGCTTTTTGCCGCTTTCAGCAGACGTTCATATTCTGATTTCGTAAGCTCCTTTTCATCGGATGCAAAGATCTGTTTTTGAATTTTGAGTGTTTTAACTCGTAATTCATACCATCCAATATAATTAAAGAATCCATTCAGAGAGGATAAGGCCGAATTGACACTTGCAGGAGCATATTTTTCCATTAAGTCAGCCTTATATTTTAATACGTCAGCTTTATCAAATTTCTTATCGTCCAGCCAAATTGAGAACATTTTAACATCGCGAATATATTTTTCAATGGTTGCGGCGGACTTTTCTTCGTTAATCAAATGGTAACGGTAGCCTTTTAATATTTCATTTGTTATCATTCTCATTGAATCAACCTCGCTTTCATAATATATTTTACCACCTTTTGCTGAATATATCACGGATCATAGCATCCTGTTTTTTACATACAAAAAGCTGTCGCGCGAATATGCGAGACAGCTTCATTTATTTATTCTTCAAAATATTTTTTAATTTCATCAAGGCGGTGCAGAGCGGTCTTTCTTCCGATATCATAAACTGCTTTGAGACGCTCAGGGTCATGCTCTACTCTGCCGATGTTAAGGGCGCTTTCCGGACGGATAACGATTGCTTTTTCGCTTTTCTCCAGTTCCTTTATATAATCAAGTGTATCATTATAGACTGTATGCCTTCTTGCCATAGTCTCAACCGTCTTTGGGTATTTTTTAAGCGAACGGCGCATGAGAGGGATAAGTTTATTTTTCTTTTTTCTATAATCTTCGGGCTGAGTGAGGATTATGACATTTCGGTCATAGCCAATGCTCTCAAAAAATTTTATGGGTACAGAATCCGCAATCCCGCCGTCAAGATAAAGCTTACCGTCTATCTCAACAGGGGTTGAGACAAGGGGCATGGATGCCGACGCGCGATACCACTCATAGTTTTTTCCGTCCCCCTCGCATTTATGATATACGGCCTTGCCGCTTTGAAGCTCTGTGGCAACCACATAAAATTCCATAGGGTTATCTTCAAAGGTCTCAAAATCAAAGGGGTCAAGCTCCTCGGGAATGGTCTTATAACAGAATTCTGCTCCGAACAGATTCCCTGTTTTTATAAGAGAACGAAATCCGCAGTATCTGGGATCACGGCAGTAATTTGTATTATAGCGCAGTGCTCTGCCGATCTGCCTTGATTTATAGTTACAGCCGAATGCCGCTCCTGCGGAAACACCTACTGCGCCGTCAAATTCAATTCCGTTTTCAAGAAGAACATCGATCACACCGCATGTGAACATGCCCCTCATGGCACCGCCTTCAAGTATAAGCCCTCTTTTCAAAAATAAAACCTCACCTTCGGAAAAATCATATTATATTTTACCATCCGAAAAAGCTTTTGTCAAGATAACTGTTTGCTCATACATGATTTCGGTAACATTAGTTGCCTTATTTCCTATTTTTAATCAAACATCCCTACGAGCTCCTTGAAGATCTCCAATATCTTAAATCTTATCTCATATTTGCCGCCGTTTTCATTTTCCTTCGTTTCGGTGATTATTCTATACTGCTCAGGTGTCAGACCTGCGGCGATGAAGGCATCTTCAAGAGTATCCTCCTTACCGCTTGCCGCCGAAAGGCAGATAGGCGGAAAAAGGACGCACCACCAGTTTTTTCCCTCTGCCTTTCCTATCTTTATCTGAAGAGAAACATAATCTCCGCTTGGGAACGCCGCGCTTTCATATTGCCTTGTTGGATAATATTCTTCGCCCAGAGTGACCTTGGCTTCATATTCCGAACCGTTTTCAGCTAATGTCTGCATGGCGGTTTCCCGATAAAGCTCCAGATTGCTTTCGATCACCTCTATCGCCTCGGAGCGAGAGGTACATTCGGATAGAAGAGCCTCCGTCAGCACCAAAATATCATCTCTTACCTTAAGCTTAAGTGCCTGATCCTCCTCACTGTTCGAATTTGCAAGAACATGCAGACGCACAACACTGTCATATATCTCCTTTTCGCCGTGGATCGGCAGAAGTCCTATAATGAGCGTCAGCGAAACTGCAATAAGTAAAACCGTAAATGCTTTCTTTTCCATATAAATACGTACCTTTCTTTTTGGTACTGTTATTTTTCGCCGACTGCGGAAATTTTATTCAGTATATTACATATTTGACAAATTTCGTTTCATACTGTATAATAGCAGAAGTATATAATATCATTGGAATAAAATGAAAAGAGGTGATGGGAATGAAGAAATTATCAGAAGGTATGCGCGGAATCATACTGCTTCTCGCTATGATATTTCTCTTTTCCTCCTGCAAAGGAGAGATAACCTCACTTACTCAAAAAGAAGTTCCTTCAAGGCTTCCATTAGAAGCGATCTCGGATCCCACAATGGGTCTGCTTAATCCCGATGCTGAGGTTCGCGGAGTATGGATAGCCACGGTGGGAAATATAAATTTCCCCTCTCGGCAGGGGCTTAGCACAGCTGATCTGAAAGGTGAGCTTGAGGATATAGTAAAGAATTGCACCTCGCTTGGGCTTAATACCATCTTTTTTCAGGTTCGGCCTGCCGCCGATGCGCTTTATAATTCCGAACTTTTTCCGGCTTCCGAATATGTTTCGGGAACACAGGGAAAAAAGCCCGGCGGTAATTTTGACTGCCTTGATTACCTTATAAGTATCGCTCATGAGGCAAAAATAAATGTCCATGCATGGGTAAATCCTCTTCGTGTCACCTACGGAAGCGCAAAATATCCCAAGACCGAGCTTTCCTATCTTGCGGAAGATCATATTGCCCGTAAAAATCCTGATTGGGTGATCCCCTATGCTGACGGAAAGCTCTATTTTGACGCAGGTATTCCCGAGGTGCGCGAATATATCGCCGACGGTGTTCGTGAGATAGCGGAAAATTATGCTGTTGACGGCATTGTTTTTGACGATTATTTCTATCCCTATCCCGTAAGCGGAGCTGAATTTGAGGATTCGGAGACCTTTTCAAAATATGGCACGGGCGAAAAGGATGATTGGCGCAGAGAAAATATAAACGCTTTGGTAAAGGGCTGTTATGACGCCGTAAAAGCGGTGAATTCCGAATGTCTTTTCGGCATCTCTCCCTTTGGTATCTGGCAGAATGACGATGGCAAAAACGGCGGCAGTGATACCGCAGGACTGGAAGCCTATGAGAGCCTTTATTGCGATGCACTTGCATGGGCAAGGGGCGGTTATGTCGATTATATTGCGCCTCAGCTTTATTGGCGGTTCAGTACGGCTGCCGCACCTTACGGTGCTCTGTCAGACTGGTGGAATGCCGCCCTTGACGGCACGGGAGTTAAGCTTCTTATCTGCCATGCCGCTTATATGTACGATGAATGGGAGTCGCCCGAGGGAGAACTGACAAAGCAGATAGGATATTCAAGAGAAGCTATCTGTTACCGCGGAAGCGTTCTTTACGGATATGAAGCAATAGCAAAGGATTCATCGGAGATCAGAAGCGAGATAAGCGATGTTTTCTCATCGGATATAATATATTCGGATTATTATTCTACCTCGGAAGAGCTTACTCTGCACGGAATACCCGAAGAGACGGACTCAGCAAAGGTAATTCTTACGGGAAGCTCAGACCCCACCGTTACTCTTGCCTATGAAGGCAAAAAGATAAGCCGAGAAAGAGACGGAAGCTTTGAGATCACGGTGTCACTCTCAATTGGTGAAAATGAAATAGCTTTTGACTACGGCGGCAAAACGGTTGCATTTAAAATTTCAAGAACCGAATAATGATCAATAATTAAAACCGACAGATGCTTTGAACCTATGTGTTCAAAATATCTGTCGGTTTAATTGCTTAATCTTCCTCGGCTTCAGAGGTGTTGGTCGGATCGTTTTTTTCCTCATGCTTTGCCTTTTTCTCGGCAAGCTCTGCTTCAAGCGAGGCGATCTTATCCTTTACCTTTGTTATTTCGTCAAGAGCGGCGGCTATCTGCTCGGGGATAACGTCCTTATCGCGGAGATAGCTCTCGGCGACCTTTCCAAGTGCCTCATATCGATCACAAAGACGTGCCTCCTCTGCCTTGATCTTAACCTTTGTTGCCGCAACATCGGTAAGCTTCGCGGTCTCCTTTACCGCCTTTTCGCAAACATCACCCACGGAATTCATAAAATTCTCAAATTTTGACATTGTTATGCTCCTTTCCCGGAATCCTTTTTTCATAATATTATTATATGCCGAAAAATCTGCAATGTAAAGTATATTTTTTAAATTTTCTAACATATTTTTTCATTTTACGGGGGAAAATAACAGTAAACAACTCTTTGGAGGTCAAAAAATGAATATTGATAAGAAAACCTACAAAAAATATGCCACCGCTCACGCACCGAAATCACCTCTGGCAAAGAACTGCCTATGGGCATTCTGCGTCGGCGGAGCGATCTGTACTTTCGGTCAGCTTCTGACATCGGTTTATAAGGTCTGGGGATTGCCTAAAGAAGACGCCGGAACTCTAACCTCTGTAACATTGATCTTCCTTTCCGCACTTTTAACAGGTCTCGGAATATTTGACAATATCGCAAAGCATGCAGGCGCAGGAACTCTCGTTCCGATCACGGGTTTTGCGAATTCTGTGGTCTCACCCGCCATCGATACAAAATCCGAAGGTTTAGTTCTCGGTGTGGGATCAAAGATCTTCACCGTGGCAGGTCCGGTCCTGCTTTACGGCACTCTCGCCGGTGCAGTCTACGGGGTCATATATTGGATCAGTAAGCTTTTTTGATCGTGATCGATCCACATCTTGAAATCGCTTTGCTTTATGGGAAAAGAACTATAACTTATCGGATAATCTTTAAACTACAATAAAACTTTATATTTACTAATAAATATCAGATTTCCCACTCTAAACTAACATCCGCAAACAACCGATAGCAAATGTCCGCATGTGCTGTCTGTTGTTTAAGGATGTTAGTTTGGAACGGGTAACTGCTCTTTTTTAGATAATTAAATCAAAATAATAAATACCAGACAGTTAATATACTATTAAAAAAGATTGTTTATCTATTCTTTTTCTTTGAATAATTCTTTTTCTGTGCGCAAAATAATAACTAAAAGATGCGGGAGGAAGAAAAATGTTTAAGGGATGCAGAAAGCAGATGATAGTACTCAGGGGAACGGGCAGTGAGATCTTTGACGAAGCTTATTTCGTGCTTAAAAACAGCGGCGAAGGTAAGGCTCAGCGATATTCCTCCGAGGGAGAGCGCACTGCCATGCTCCTTGAAGCAAACCGTATTCTCGAAGAGAACCGCCTTGGCGAGAAAAGACACAGCGGCAGTTATTATGCCCTCAGATATGCCCTCTTTTTTCTCGGCGGATTGCTTCTTGGCTCCGGTTCTATTCTGCTGTCTCTTGCCATATCTTGACAAATGAAGAGAAATGTGGTATAATAGAGCAGTTAAGAGCTCAGGGCTCTGTTTGTGTCCGTTTTCCTTGCCAAGGCAAGGCATCAAATATCGGCTCCCGAAGGGATTTGCGTGGACGTGTGGACAAATCCGAAAGGGTGCGTTTTTTCGCTGTCACAGGACAGTGTATTTTTCTGCGTTTATACATAAATACAAGAATAATTCAGGAAAGGAATTTTTATGCAAAAGAAAGCGAACGGAAAGATCCGTATCATACCTCTTGGCGGTCTTAATGAGGTCGGCAAGAATCTTACAGTAATAGAATACGAGAATGATATGATAGTGGTCGACTGCGGTCTCGGCTTCCCCGATGACGATATGCTCGGTGTTGACCTCGTCATTCCCGATATGACATATCTTGAAAAGAACGAAAGCAGAATCCGCGGCGTATTCCTCACTCACGGACATGAGGATCATATAGGCGCCATCCCTTATCTGCTCAGAACAATAAATCCACCTATCTACGGTACAAAGCTTACACTCGGCATCATAAGAAACAAGCTGGAGGAATTCAAGCTTCCCCATGAGCCGAATCTTTGCTGTGTTGCCGCCGGAGATATTATAAAGGCAGGCGCGATGAGCGTTGAATTCATACATGCAAACCATTCTATTGCCGATGCTTGCTGCCTTGCCATAAGCACACCTATCGGCACAATAGTCCACACAGGCGATTTCAAGCTTGATCTTACTCCCATTGATGGCGAAATGATGAATATAACACGTCTTGGTGAGCTCGGCAAAAAGGGTGTTCTAATGCTCCTTTGTGAGTCGACAAATGCTGAGCGTCCCGGCTATACTCCTTCCGAAAAGGAAGTAGGCAAGTCTCTCGGTCAGATCTTCTCAACAAATAAAGATAAGAGGATAGTTATTGCAACCTTCTCTTCGAATGTCCACAGAGTTCAGCAGATCATCGATATCAGCGCATCTCACGGAAGAAAGGTAGCCGTAACGGGACGAAGCATGCTAAATATCGTCAGTGCGGCGGTAGAGCTTGGATATATGCATGTTCCCGAGGGAGTTCTTATTGATATTTCCGAAATAAAGCGTTATAAGCCCGAAGAGCTGACGCTTATAACAACGGGAAGCCAGGGCGAGCCTATGTCTGCTCTTTACAGAATGGCTTTTTCCGACCACGATAAGGTAAAGCTAAGCTCCAGCGACCTCGTCATCCTCTCGTCAAGTGCTATTCCCGGAAATGAGAAGCTGGTGGGAAGAATAATCAACGAGCTAACAAAAAACGGCGTCAGCGTTCTTCATGATGCTGTTCTCGCAGTTCATGTTTCGGGACACGCATGTCAGGAAGAGCTTAAGCTTATGCAGGCTCTTACAAAGCCTAAGTACTTTATGCCCATCCACGGTGAATACCGCCATATGAGCGCAAACAGAGAGATAGCACTGACTATGGGCATAAGGCCAAATCATATTTTTATTTCAGAGATAGGCAAGGTTCTGGAGATCGACCGCAAGGGTGCAAGATGGGCGGGCACAGTTCCCGCGGGTAATGTATTGGTTGACGGTCTTGGCGTAGGCGATGTGGGAAATATCGTTCTCCGCGACCGCAGACATCTCTCTCAGGACGGTCTTATAGTTGTGGTTGCATCTATAGATGCAGAGGACAGACTGCTTCTTTCGGGACCCGATGTGGTATCCAGAGGCTTTGTTTATGTGCGTGAATCAGAGGCACTTATGGAAGAGATAAGAACTCTTGCAATGGATGCCATTATTGATTGCCTTGATAATTCGGATGTTTATGACCGTATGCATCTCAAAACCAGAGTTAAGGATGAGCTTTCAAAATACCTCTATTCCAAAACGAAACGCAAGCCTATGGTGCTTCCGGTCATTATGAACGTATAAAAAACGCTAAAAAATGCAGAAAATGGGCAAAAATCGTAAAGGTTTTGCTATCGTTCAAAAATACTTCATAAAAAGAACACATATAGTATGTATAATATATTAGCCTTTTGGCGCAGTCCACTTGCGCTGAAAATATAATTTAATTAAAATAAAGATAAGGATGGTATTCTAAAATGGGAAAAGGACAGAGAGCCAGAGAAGCAAGAGCTCAGGCTAAAATCGACAATCCGCAGATAAAGACTGCGAAGAAAAAGAAAAACAGCGGCAAAAAGTGGGTAACACCGCTTGTTACCGCACTTGTGGTTGTACTTATCGTTGGAATTTTTGCCCTCACATATCTTACCGATAACGGCATTATCCTCCGCGGCAAGACCGTTATGGAGACAGACAATTTTAAGGTAAGCGGAACAATGATGCAGTATGCGGCAATGTCCACATATCAGAACATGGTTTCACAGTGGGGCGAGGAGATCGCGCAGTACCTTCAGTTCGATGATATGAAGGAATCTGCAAAGACAGCTCTTAATCAGTATCTCATTTATGCTGAAGCTGCAAAGGAAGCAGGAGTTGCACTTGATGATGAAGATTTCGCAGATATCGATGCTAATATCGATGCAATGGAAGAGGCAGCCGCAGCAAACGGATACAGCACAAAATCATATATCGCAATGCTCTTCGGCAAGGGCGTAAACGAGAAGGATATTCGTGATTTCTATGAGCTTGTTCTTCTTGCAAACAAGTATGAAACACAGATTTATGATGAGACAGAAGCGGCTGTAACAGATGAGGAGATCGATGAATATTATAAGGAAAATATCGATACACTGGCAGTTGCTGACGTTCTGAAATATTCCGAAACACTGACCCTTGATGCAAGTCTTTCAGATGAAGAGAAGGCCGCTCAGAAGGCTGAGTTCCTTGCTAAATTCGATGCTATGGGCGCAGCAGCAAACGAAGAAGAATTAAGGAGCGCACTTCTCACATATCTGACCGAAAAGGCAACCGAGGAAGGCACTCTCGATGATGAAGAGGCTCTCACTCCCGAGGATCAGGTAGAAAATGCACTTGTTACTCTCACAAAGAGCCAAGTTACTCTTGCTGAAGCCGCTGATTGGCTCTTCGAGCTTGACGGCGATGCTCACGTAAGACAGGCAGGCGAGGTCAAGCTTTTCGTAGAAGACGATGAAGCTCCCGCCGAAGATGAGAGCGAGGAAGAAGCTTCC
>JAFTXK010000066.1 GCA_017461635.1 Clostridia bacterium
ATGTACATTGGCTCTACCTCAGAGAGAGGACTTCACCATCTCGTTTACGAGATAGTAGATAACTCTATCGATGAGGCTCTTGCGGGTCACTGCTCTCGCATAGAGGTGACTATTCATAAGGATAATTCCGTTTCGGTACGCGATAACGGGCGAGGAATCCCCTCAAATATCCACCCGAAGATGGGTATTCCTACCCTTGAAGTTGTATATACCGTGCTTCACGCAGGCGGTAAATTCGGCGGCGACGGATATAAATTTTCGGGAGGTCTTCATGGAGTTGGTGCATCGGTAGTTAACGCTCTTTCCGAGTGGGTAGAGGTTGATAACTGCTATGACGGCAAGAGATATACCGAGCGTTTCGAGAGAGGTAAGGTAACAAGAGCGTTCAAATGCGAGGGTGATACCGATGATCACGGTCTTTATGTCCGCTTCAAGCCGGATGCGGAGATATTTACCGAGACAACGGTATTCAGCTATGAGATACTTCTGAACAGACTTCGTGAGCAGGCATTCCTTAACGGAGGAACAAATATTGTTCTCCGCGATGAAAGAGTAGATCCCGTAAAAGAGGATGACCTGATGTATGAAGGCGGTATAATTTCCTTTGTTGATTATCTCAACGAGCAGAAAACAGATGATCCCATACATCCTCAGGTCATTTATATGAAGGCGGAGAAGGATAACTTCGTTGCGGAAGTGGCACTTCAATATACCACCTCTTATTACGAAACACTGATTTCCTTTGCAAATAATATTCATACAATTGAGGGCGGTACACATGATATCGGCTTTAAGACAGCTCTCACAAAGGTTCTCAATGACTACGGCAGAGCCAAGAAGATACTTAAGGACAGCGAAAAGAATCTTTCGGGCGAGGACGTTAGAGAAGGTCTGACGGCAATCATTTCGGTTAAGCTGACCGACGCTCAGTTTGAGGGTCAGACAAAGGGTAAGCTGGGTAACAGTGAAATGAGACCCTTTGTTTACAGCATGGTAACTGCAAAGCTTGCGGAATTTCTTGAAGAAAACCCTGCTGTGGGTAAGACTATAATTGAAAAGGCAGTTGAAGCTACAAGAGCAAGAGAGGCCGCAAGACGTGCAAGAGAGGAAACACGCCGCAAGGGCTTCCTTGAAAGCGGTTCGATGCCCGGAAAGCTGGCAGACTGCCAGGAGAGAAAAGCAGAGCTGACAGAGCTTTATCTCGTAGAGGGAGACTCTGCGGGAGGTAGTGCAAAGCAGGGACGAGACAGCCGTTTCCAGGCTATTCTGCCGCTGCGCGGTAAGGTTCTTAATGTTGAAAAGAGCCGCGAGGCAAGCGTTTACGGAAACCAGTCTCTTACACCTATTATTCAGGCTCTCGGATGCGGAATAGGACGCGAGAATTTTGATATTTCAAAGCTCCGTTACGGAAAAATAATCATCATGGCGGATGCGGATGTTGACGGTTCGCACATCAGAATACTTCTGCTGACCTTCTTCTATAGATATATGAAGCAGCTTATCGAGGACGGACATGTTTATTTTGCTCAGCCTCCGCTTTATAAGGTATGGAAGGGCAAGCAGGTAAGATACGCTTTCAGTGAAGAGGAAAGAGATCAGTTTATCGCTGAACTTGGCGGAAGCGCTGATACACAGCGCTATAAGGGTCTTGGTGAGATGAATCCCGAACAGCTTTGGGAAACTACCATGGATCCGAATACCAGAACCATCCTCCGCGCAACTCTTGATGATGCGATAGCTTGCGACAATATGTTCTCTATCCTCATGGGCGATAAGGTCGAGCCGAGAAGAGAATTTATCCAGGAAAACGCAAAGTATGCGGAGAATCTGGATGTTTGATTTATGTCATATAATTACTATGTTTATATATTGACAAACAATTCAAACAGAGTAATGTATATTGGTGTTACAAATGATTTGCATAGAAGAATTTTTGAACACAAAAACGGTATACATGATGGTTTTACAAAAAAATATAATGTAAATAAATTAGTTTACTATGAGCATTATACTAATATTTGGTTTGCTATAAGAAGAGAAAAGGTTTTGAAGGGCTGGAAAAGGGAAAGAAAAAACAGTTTGGTTGAATCAGAGAACCCAAGTTGGAAGGATTTGAGTGAAGTACTTTTTCCTTCACTATTTAAAAAGTGACTTAGCAAATATGAGATTCTTCGCTTTGCTCAGAATGACAAACGGTGGCTGTTCGATGGATAAAGAGAATCAAGATCACGGAAATCAAACGAAGAGTACAGTACTGTCATCCTGAACGAAGCAAAGCAAAGTGAAGGATCTCACAAATAGTAGGTAAAAAAAGTGACATAAACCAACTGAGATTCTTCGCTATGCTCAGAATGACAAACGGTGGTTTTTTGATGGATAAAAAGAATGAAGATCACGGAAATCCAACGAACAGTACAGTACTGTCATCCTGAACGAAGCAAAGCGGAGTGAAGGATCTCATTAATTGTTGGTAAATGAATAACTTTCAAATAAAAGAAAGGCGTAAAAGAAAGTGGCAAAGAAAAACGATTATACAGAGCAGGACATACTTTTCGAGGATCAGAAGATAGTTGATATCGACATCGAAAAGGAAGTCAAAAAATCATTTATTGAATATTCCATGAGCGTTATTACCAGCCGAGCGCTGCCTGATGCCCGTGACGGAATGAAACCGGGTCAGAGACGTATCATGTACGCTATGTACGAGGATAATCTGACTCATGACAGACCGTATTGTAAGTCCGCTACCACCGTTGGTAACGTGCTGGGTCGCTACCATCCTCACGGTGATGCAGCCGTTTACGGAACAATGGTTCGTTTTGCTCAGGACTTTTCCATGCGCTATAAGCTGGTGGACGGACAGGGTAACTTCGGCTCGGTTGACGGCGACGGTGCCGCTGCTTACCGTTATACCGAGGCGAGAATGAGCAGAATCGCGGACTATCTCATGAAGGATATCGAAAAGGACGTTGTTGATTTTGCGCCCAACTTCGATAATAAGAGAAAGGAACCTACCGTTCTTCCTTCAAAATTCCCGAACCTCCTTGTAAACGGTTCTATCGGTATCGCTGTAGGTATGGCTACATATATTCCTCCGCATAATCTCTGCGAGGTTATTGAGGCAACCGAATACAGAATGGACCATCCCGATTGCAGTGTCGAGGAGCTGATGCAGTATATAAAGGGCCCCGACTTCCCCACAGCTGCAACAATTTACGGTACACGCGGCATAATCGACGCTTATAAAACAGGTAAGGGACGCGTAATGGTTCGCGCTAAGGGCGAGATAGAGGCGGAAAAGAACCGCATCATCTATACAGAAATACCCTATCAGGTAAATAAGAGTGAGCTTTGTAAGAGCATAGGTCAGCTTGTAAAGGACAAGAGGATCGAGGGTATTACAGACATCCGTGATGAATCCGGCAAGGACGGTATGCGAATCGTTATCGAATACCGCCGCGATGCAAACGGACAGGTCATAATGAATCAGCTCTATAAATATACTCAGCTTGAGGACACCTGCGCTATCAATATGCTGGCACTGGTTGACGGCGAGCCGAAGATCCTCCCTCTTGCCGATATTCTTGATATCTATATCAAGCATCAGAAGCAGGTCATCACCAGAAGAACCGCATTTGAGCTGAATAAGGCGGAAAAGAGAGCGCATATTCTGGAAGGTTACATTATTGCTACCGACAAAATCGATGAGGTAGTTGAGATAATGAAGACCTCCGAATCCATACCTCATTCAAAGGAAAGACTTTGCACACGCTTCGGTCTCACCGATGCTCAGGCACAGGCAATAGTTGAAATGACTCTCGGACGTCTTACAGGAATGGAGAGACAGAAGATAGAGGACGAGCTGACAAAGCTTCATGATCTTATTGCAGATCTTAAGGATATCCTTGCAAACGAATACAGAGTTATGGATATAATCAAAGAAGAAATGAACGAGATCAAGGATAAGTTCGGAGATGAAAGACTTACAGACATCGTTGAGGCAGAGGAAGAGATAGATCTTGAGGATCTTATCGAGCGTCATACCTGCGTTATCACAATGACAAACAGCGGATATATCAAGCGTCAGCACGTTTCGGAATATGCGGCGCAGAACCGCGGAGGTGTTGGTAAGATAGGCATGACTACAAAGGAGGATGACTTCATCGATAAGGTGACGGTTATGAATTCCCATTCCTTCCTTATGCTATTTACAAATACGGGACGTGTTTATACCGTTAAGGCTTATCGCATCCCCGAGGCATCAAGAACCGCAAAGGGAACTAATGTTGTCAATATTCTCGACCTGCGTGAGGGCGAGAAGATCACAGCCGTTATAGGTATAAACGACTTTGTTGACGGCGAGTACCTCACCATGGTAACAAAGAACGGCGTTATCAAGAAAACTCTGCTTACCGACTTCGAATATCAGCGCAAGGGCGGTAAGATCGCTCTCGGTCTTGACGAGGGTGACGAGCTCGTTTCGGTTCTCCATACAAACGGTCAGAATGATGTTATCATCGCTTCCCACGAGGGTCATACTGTTCGATTCAGCGAAGAAAACGTCCGTGCAATGGGACGTCCTGCCCGCGGTGTAAGAGGTATGAGCCTGCGCGAGGGCGACTATATCAAGGGCGTTGCCGTTGTTGAAGATGGCAAGACCCTGCTCACCATTACCGAAAAGGGTAAGGGAAAGAGAACCGCATTCACAGATTTCAGAAATATGAAGAACCGCGGCGGTACAGGATATATGTGCCATAATATCACCGAGGAAACAGGTCTTATTGCAGGTATTGCGGCAGTAGGCGAGGATGACGACATCATGCTTATCACCGATCAGGGTACTATTATCCGTACCGGTGTTGCTTCTATCAATACCTATTCCCGTACTGCAGCCGGCGTAAGAGTAATGAACGTAGATTCCGATGCTATCATCGCCAATATAGTCCGCATTGCCCCCGAAAGCGAGATCACGGAAGAGGAACTAAGCGAAGAGACAGAATGATTCTCTAAAAAATTCAGTAAAATATAAAATGAATGATCCGGAGGAAAAATGATAGTAAAAATATTAAAAAGGAAGGTAAATTTAATATTGTGTTTAATCTTGATGATAACTTTTGCTTTAAATTTTTCCTCCTGTGCAACCGAGCCGCCGGCTCTTGAAGAAGTGAAGGAAGAATTTATTTCTCTGATATCTTCTTCAGCCGAAATAAACCAACTGTTTTTCGGCGAAGGTCTGCCTGTTTACGACCGTAACGGCACCGAGGAGGAGAAGCAGGTATATTCAACTCTCGGCAGCGAGCTTGATAATTATCAATGCGTAAGAGAGGGCAGTAAATATTTAACTGTCGAATCGATGAAGACCGCCGCCGAGGCGGTCTATACCGAGGAATATCTCGAATCGGTCTATCAGATAGTTTTTGACGGATACGCCGATGATATCATGGGAGTGACCGCCGCAAGATATTATGAGTCGAATGACTGGATCTTTGAGAGCATGTTGTATGAGCCTCTGATCGAGGGAACTCGTACATATGATTATGAAACTATGAAGATAGTAAAGCCTTCTACGGGTGAATATGTTAATGTAAGCATAGAAAGTGAGCTTGAAGGGGAAAAGCTGACAATAACGCTTGCATTTTCAAAAACAGAAAACGGCTGGAGACTCGATACTCCTACATACTAATAAAAACGGCTCATTGAGCCGTTTTTTAATTTAATTTCATGATTAAATAGTATTTATAGTAATAAAAAAATATGGTAAAATGTGAAAAAAATAAGGTGTTTTAATTCATATTTAAAAAATATTATTGACATATATTTCTTAGTATGATAAAATTAACGAAAGATTTTATTTTTAGGAGAGAAAAATGAAAAAACACGGAAGAATTCTATTATTTATTTTAACCGCGCTATTTTCCGCGCTTTTTTTCAGCATGGCAGTGTCAGCAGAGACAGTAACGGGACATATTGAATATATTTACAATGAAGCGACTATTGTTAATAATGATTGGACTTTTGATACCGAAACGGGTCTGCTTTATATTAAAAGTGTTGGAAATAACAGTTGGAATGAATGCGGAACTGGGACGAAAAGCTACGATAAATATGGCGGATGGTCAAAATATAACAGCCAGATAAAAAAGGTCGTCCTTGACGGAAAATTCCACAAGATATCCGAGAATGCCTTTAAAGACTGCACAAATCTTGAAGAGATCGTTATTACAATAAATGTCGGACAGATTGGCACAGGTGCTTTTAACGGCTGTACATCGCTTCATACCATAAGCGTAGATAAATATATCAGAATTGAAGGTATGGCAGATCTGAGGAACATTCCCGATATTCGAAAGAATATACTTACGGGAACTGCCATAAAAACGGTTTTTTCATGCTCGAATACCGATTCGGTCATTGATGAAAACGGTTTTCCCGAGGGATTGACCGAAATCTACGGCACCGCCGGAACGGTTTTTGAGACCTATGCAAAGGAAAATGGCATTAAGTTCTCTGTCCGCGATCCCTTTGTTAATGTTGATGTTATGATGGACGGCAGGGTATATAATTGCCTCGCGGTCGCATTCGGAATGAAAATGGTCGATTTCGGCGTTTCGGGGAACGGAAGCGCAGTATGCATTTTTGAGGATGGGGCTTGTACTAAGGTCTATGACACAACACAGCATATAACCGAGCCTGTTACTCTTTATGCAAAGGAGATGCTCACCTTTGGCGGCTGGAGCGTTAGAGTTCAGGATTATAAGGGTCTGCGCGCGGTATTTGACTATAATATATTTGATTTGGGAGAGAATGCAAATATAGAAATAGCCAAGGTAGGTGCTATAGCGGGAAAAAATGAATATGCTCTGAATGATTTCACAATGGAGACCGAGGGCACTTATATGATCGTCGTTTACGAAAACGGCTTTAAAATAGGATCAACTCTCGGTGCAGCAAAGGATGGAAAGGTTCAGTTTGCCATTTCCGCTATCGGCTTTGAGGGTAATGAAGAGGAAATTACCGAAAGAGCCCTCGAAAATATCGTTTTCCGCGGATTTGTTATCATGCGTGATAAGCGGACAGGCGAAGAATATACATATTATACCGATGCAATAGGATCAACTCTTGCATATGTAAGTAAAGAATATCTCGAAAGCGAAAGCGCGGAGAAGCTCAGTAAAGAGGAGCAGGATTTCATTCGGGAAACAGTAAATCTAACTCAGGGAAAGGGCGAGGATGCGCGCTATGATAAGGAAACTCTCATGGAGCTCCTTACCGATATATATAATGATAACGGAAAGCTCCTTGTTGGAGAAGAGATAAACAACTCTAAGACCGCACAGGACGTTATCGACAGTTATATTGAATCAACGGGCGAAGTACCTTCAATCATTGGTATGGATCTCGCCTGCTATGGTGTACAGCTTATGACAGCCACCGAGGAATACCGTCTCAAATTCCTTAAAGAGCTCATTGATTACTGTCGTGACGGCGGTGTTATAACGGCAAGCTCTCATTTCCAGAATCCAACGAGAAACTGGACATCAGGCGGTCTCTGCCGCGGATATCTCGGTAAAGAAGATATGTGGGAGGATCTGCTTACAGACGGTACTGCGCTCAATCGTGAATTCAAGAGAGAGCTGAATGTTGATGCGGCATTTCTGCGCGAGCTCGGTAATAATGATATACCGATACTCTGGAGACCCTTCCATGAGATGAACGGAAGCTGGTTTTGGTGGTGCATCAAGCAGGAGGACGGCTATCTCGTTGACAGCAGAAACTTCCATGATATGTGGAGATATGTATATGAATATTATGAGAACGAGCTTGGACTTACCAATCTTATATGGGTATACTCGCCCAATAATGATACGGGAGGATTGGTTGACGTTGAATATTGCTATCCGGGTGACGAATATGTAGATATGACGGGGCTCGATTGGTATACAAATGGTAATTTTGAGATAGGAAGCGATGAGGGAGCATACCTGCGTATGATGGATTACGGTATGCCCACAGCAATCACCGAATATGGGCCCAATGTTGAGATCGACAGCATCGGAACATGGGAGTTAATTCAGAGAATGTATAATGAGGGCATGAAGATTACCTATATTCTTACATGGACAGGCGATCATACCTTCCCCAATTGCGGAAGAGCAGATGAACTCATGGCAAAGCCGGATATTCTCTCGGTAACAGACGTACATGCAATGTTCAAAGCCTTGGAGATAAAATAAAAAATAAGGGGTTGCCTCGCTTATGTGAGGCAACTCCTTTTTAATCAAATTGCATATTTTTTGCTGTAACGCTTATATTCGCGGTCGTATTCCTCGCTGTCGCGGCGGAATTCTCGCAGAGATTCATGGAGATCGAGGTTTCCGTGGAGAGTATCAACAACACAGCCTGCGATATTTGAGCAGTGGTCGGAGGTTCTCTCAAGGTTTGTCAGCAGATCAGACCAAACGAAGCCTGCTTCGATGGTGCAATCGCCCTGCTGCATTCTGCGAATATGGTTGGAACGGAGCTTTTCCTTGAGATTATCGATAACCTGTTCAAGAGGCTCTACCAGGGAAGCCGAATCCACGTCATTATCCGCAAAGGATCTGAGGGAAAGATCAAGTATCTCATTTACAGCTCCGCAGAGGACCTGCAGCTCTTTCTTTGCATCCGGAGAAAAAGCAAATTCCTTTTCTCTCAGCTCTTCAGCGGATTCAACGATATTTACGCTGTGGTCTGAAATTCTCTCAAAATCTCCGATAACGCGCAGAAGCTTTGCCGCCTCGGCACTGTCGGTGTCGCCGATCTGTAAGCTGCTGAGCTTGACAAGATAGGTTCCGAGAACGTCCTCATATTTATCGGTTTCATTCTCCGCTTCTCTGACCCTTTCGGCAAGAGCAGGGGTATAATCGGTCAGAGCTGTAAGAGAATCTCGCAATGCGCCAACAGCCACCTGAGCCATCTGAGCTGTAAGAGCACGGCAGCGTTCGAGCGCAACTGCGGGAGTTGTAAGCAGACGCTCATCAAGTATAGACTGCTTTTCCTCTGTTTTCCCTTTCGAATCGGGAACGATCCTGTTTGCCAGCTTTTCAAGAAGACCCGACATAGGCATGAGAAGCGCTGTACAGAGAATGTTGAATGCCGAATGGCAGATCGCGATACCTGCGGAGGTTGCATTTTCACCGAGGATAGCAGGATTAACAACTGCCTGGATTATTGCAAATACCGTGAGCCAGACAATTGTACCGATGACATTGAAGGAAAGATGAACAACAGCGGCACGTCTTGCGTTCTTGTTTGCGCCGATAGAAGAAAGGAGAGCGGTGACGCAAGTACCGATATTCTGTCCCATGATGATCGGTATAGTCGCGCCGTAGGGTACGAGACCCGAAAGAGCCAGCGCCTGAAGGATACCCACTGATGCCGAGCTGGACTGGATTATTGCCGTAAGGATAGCACCTGCCAGCATGCCGAGAACGGGGTTTGTGAACATGGTAAAGAAGCTTGTAAAAGCGGGAACATTCTGAAGCCCCGCAACAGCCCCGGACATGGTGTCCATCCCGAACATGAGGGTTGCAAAGCCGAGAAGGATAGTTCCGACGTCCTTTTTCTTACTGCTCTTGCAGAACATGAAAAGAATGATACCGGCAAGAGCGAGAATGGGAGTGAAGGATGTGGGTTTGAGCAATTGAACGAAAAGATTATCACCTGAAATGCCGCCAAGGCTGAGGATCCAAGCGGTGACGGTAGTACCGACATTGGCACCCATGATAACGTTGATCGCCTGCTTCAGCGACATCAGTCCCGAGTTTACAAAGCCGACCACCATAACCGTGGTGGCGGATGAGCTCTGAATAACGGCGGTAACACCGAGACCCGTGAGGAAGCCTGCCAGCTTACCTGAGGTGAGTTTGCCGAGTATAGAGCTGAGCTTAGCGCCGGCGCGTCGTTCGAGGGCTTGTCCCATGATGTTCATGCCAAAGAGGAAGAGACAGAGCCCGCCGATAAGGGTTAATACATCAAAAATTGTCATACGTTTAGTTTCCTTTTCCAAAATTTTACTGATTATATGATACCAAATCAAGGTAAAAAGGAAAATCAAGGTTTTGTAAAATCTATGTAAATTCAGAAAATTTTCGCAGAAAAACAAATGACAATTTTTTCGATATTATATTTAAAGTTTACCCAATAATGTGCTTTTTATACTTTATAAGTTACTCATAAAGCATACCGCTTTGCCGAGACAGCGTATCTCATTCAGTTCTTCTCCCACATAGATAAAGGGCTCGTATTTATCATTTGCGGGGGAAAGCAGCAGTTTTTTCTTATCGGGGTAATAGAACCAGCGTTTGAGGGTTGCTTCATTATCAATAATCACTGCCGCGATCTCGCCGTTATCCACCATAGGCTGTTCTTTGATAAATACAACGTCGCCGTCATTGATCCTGGCACCCGTCATGCTGTCTCCTTTGGCTACCAGACAAAAATCGGCCTTGATATCAGAGGATGCCATTATATAGCTTTCATGATCCTCATCGGCAAATATCGGCTCGCCGCAGGCGATCTCACCGAGAAGAGGAAAGCGTTTGAGCGAGATGGGAAAAATATTGTCAAAGCCCTCGGGAATATTTTGATTTTTACGCTCGCATCCATCCTCATAGCCAAGCAGCCAGTCCTCGCTGACGCCAAGAGCCTCCGCAATTTTATATACATTTCTTTGCTTGGGCTCGTATTCCCCTTTTATGTAGGTACTTATTGAGGATTTACCAATACCTGTAGCTGCAGACAGCTCCGCTTGGGTCATATTTGCCCTTTTAAGACCTTCTTTGATCCTTTCGGAAATTATAGACATATCAGCACCTCCGTTTTTTTCTGATAATAGTATACCACTTTTGTTCAGAAAAATCAACACTTTTTTAAAAAAGTTCAGAAAAATGAATTTTACTACTTGACAAAAGGAAAAAAGTATGATATTATAAGTTCAGAAACGCGAACAAGGAGGTGATACAGTGTAGTGGCTTTTATCATAAAGACAAAATAGAATACGGTAAAATGCGGGGGTATTTACCGGAAATTTTGTCTTTTATTTAAACTAAATTTTTTTGCTATAATAGTTCAGAAACACGAACAAAGGAGATTAAATGTTTAAAGTAAAAATAAAAAAATCGGCACTGACGGTAATAGACAGAGAACCCTTGGCTGCCGGAGCAAGCAAAGTTTATCATGTTACATTCATTTTTGATGAAGAATGGGACGGCTTATCAAAAAATGCCGTTTTCAAAGCGGGAGACCGGGCTGTAAGCATTCTTCTTGAAAGCGACACATGTGAGATCCCTTGGGAGGTTCTTGATAAGGATAATATTGGGGAGCCGCTTTGGGTTGGAGTTTTCGGATCGGATACAGAAGGGGTAAAGCTGCCTACGGTATGGAATATTCTTGAGATAATTCAGCCGGGAGCTGAGCTTAGCGGAAGCGGAAGCGAACCAACGCCAACAATCGTTTCTCAGATTTATGAAGCGGCAAAAAATGCCGAGCAAAAAGCCGGGGAGGCAAGCGAAAAAGCGGCAGGGGCGCAGAATTATGCCAAAGAAGCAGAAGCTTCAGCACTCTCCGCGAAGCAATGTTTGGAATCTGCCGCTAAGTATTCGGAGGAAGCCTATGGTTACGCTATAGAATGCGGGCAAAATCTCGAAGCGGCGGTAAATATCGCAAAAGAAACCGAGGACACCGCAAGCAATATTAAGAACGAATATTCAAACGCCGTAAAGGGCACTCTGCTCGGGGCAGCGGTCGCCGCCTCCGATGTTTCACCAAATGAGCATGATCTCTCTGTGAAGGTGAGCAGTAAGAATCTGATACCGTATCCTTACTCTACCGGATCTAAAACCAATTCGGGTATTACTTTTACCGTAAACGATGACAGAACGATCACTGTAAGCGGTACGGCGGAAAGCGCAACAAACTTCGTTTTTGCAAATAAAAATTCCGACATTACCCTTGAAAACGGGAAATATTATACGCTGTCCGGTGCCGGCACTGCCATGGCTTACCAGCTTCCGGACGGAACATATAAATATTTGAGTGCAAACAAAAGCGTTCTTTGGAGTAGCGATTATACTTTTGTGCACATATATTACAACATTCCAAATGGAACCACCCTCGACAATGTAATAATTCCCGCTCCACAATTTGAGGTCGGGACTTCGGCAACCGAATATGCGCCTTATGTTGATGTCGAAGGCGTGAACGTCAGGTTGACAGACGGCGAAAACGAGCAGACAGCCACATCTGATGCCGAGGGCAACGTAACCGGGCTTATTTCCGCTTCGCCGAACATGACGCTGACAAGCGATACAGAAAACGTAATCATCGAATGTGAATACAACCGCGACCTTATGAAGGTCATAGAAGAATTAACACAGGCAATAATCAGTTTAGGAGGTAATATTTAATGTTTAAG
>JAFTXK010000067.1 GCA_017461635.1 Clostridia bacterium
AACGAGATCGCCGGAATCAAGAGTTGTACCGTCTCTGAAAAGATAGGCGTGGGTAGTAACGATAACATTATGATCGGGATGAGCGGCTATGATTTCGCCTGCCCATTCAAGCACTTCATCGGAAGGACCGTAATCAAGGCACATTACCATATATTTGATATCGCCTACGCTGAAGGTATGGTAAGTATTCAGCTCGCTTCCCTCTTCATAAGCACCTGCGAAGGCTTTCTTTTCTCCATCATAGGAAACATAAGTATCGAAATGCGAATTTGTCACACCGTCATGATTTCCTCTTACAAGAGAATAAGGAACAACATCATCCATGCGCTTGATCTGCGCCATGTCATATTCCCATTCTGCTGTGGTATCATATTCGGTGATATCGCCAAGACCTATAACGAACTGTATATTCTTTTCGGTAACATTATCAAGAATATAGTCATATATCTTGTCAAAGTTTGCCTGATTAAAGCCCGAAATCTTCTGTGTATCACCGACAACCGCCATAGAATAAGCATAATCCTCTACAGCCTCTTTGGATTCAAGGAATCCGACATATTGATATTCCAGATCATATCCGTTTCCGCTTAGATCGGCAATATCCTTGCCTGTCTCGCCTGAGGAAAGATCATAGCAGAATATCATATCAGATTTATATTCGCCAAAGCTCGCATAATCTGCTTTGATCTCCTCGGCAGTTCTCGCATCGGCATATGCCGCCGCATATGTAATACTGCCCTTAAAATATTGTTCGTTCTTTTCTCTGTGGTCACCGCCGAGTCTCACGCCTGCAACAGGGAATGCCGCGCGCAGTGCCGCTGCTGTATCGGTAGTTTTAAGCTCGCCGTTTATATAGCATTTAACATCTCCGGTCTGAGCCTCGGAATCGAAATTTTCAATAGTGATAGCAATATGAACAGGTTCACCCGTTCTCACATCTACATTCGGATAAACGCTTACATATGCGCCGTCCGCGTCCTGCAGATAAAGACGGGGCTTACCGTTTTCGCTTATTTCAAAGTTGAAATTGGGATTGCCGCTGCCGTAAATTCCAAAGATTACGCCGCCTCTCCCCGAGAGATCCTTGGGAAGAGTGATAACCGCCTCATAGGTGAGGGGAAAGGCATCTATCTTCTTTGTGCTGGAATAACTGTCCTCAGATGCAAAGCTCATGCCCTCAGTATAGCTTACTGATTCACTTTTTTTTTATAAACAAACTCTCTGTCTTCACCTGCACCAAATCTTGTTACAACGACATTTCCATCCTCTGTGATTGTGATAACATTGAAGCAGTTTTCGGTGTCAGTTCCTCTTACCATTTCGGTAACAGCAGTGGGATCCTTTTCATAGCTTTGAAGCTCTTCAAGGCAGTCGTTGTTAAGACCTATCCAGAAGATCGCATCATCTGCTGTTGCTTCTACACCGGGAGTATAGAGCTGATTTGCCTTATATACGCCGTCCTCTGTTCCGTAAACACAAGAGAAGTCTACATGCCAGTGACCGCCGATGGTAAATACTGTACCTGTGAAATCATTGCCCTCAAAGTCAAAAGTCTTATCGAGATCACCGATAACGGTTGCCATATTATCATTACCGAAGTTTGTAACCGTCATATCGAGTGTAGATCCACTCTTGAATGCGGAAAGGAGCTTATAGATGCTTGTGTTTTGAACATCATCATCGTTATAGGTATCAGATCCCATCATATGTGCGCAGAAAACAACGTCATAGGTGGGGTCAACTGTGCTGAGAGCCTCATAGATGAAATCAAGCTGTGTTCCATATACCTTGTTCCACATTGCTTTTGAATCATTTGAGAAGGTGCCGATCTCTGTGAGACCGCAGCTACCGGAGTTATAAACGATATATCTGATGTGGTTTACCGTGTCATCATAGTAATAGTGCATCTTTGCCCAAGCAAGATATTCTGCCTTCATATCATCTGCTGTGTAAGTTCCAAAATCACTGAAGGAGAGAGAGTCAGCAAGCTCTTCAAGACGCTTATCAAATGTGACTTTGCCATCAAGATTCTTTACTGTATTTTCATAAATAACGGTATCGGGGAGAAGAAGACCTACGTTTGCTTCAGAGATTGCATTACCGGTGCCCACTGTGGTAATATTAGACTCATGGTTACCAACTGCATAAAGAGCGTCTGTACCGAATACGTCATAATAATATTCACCAACAGAAGTTTTGAATACTTCTTCGGAAAGCGCACGGGTAGCCTCGCCTGTGTAGGTATCACCCAGATTGATTATTGTGTCAATACCTGCAATGGTCTTAACATATTTCATAAGCTCTGTGGCTTTTCTTGTGTTTCTTGTGGCATCTGCCTCAAAATGGAAGTCGGTAAATGCAATAAAGGATTTTCCTTCTGGGATCTTGGCAAGCTGAGCATCAAGCTCAGCCTGCCAATATTCATCAGTGATAAGTGGAAGATCATATTTTACATTCTTGCCAAATACCATACCGCTTATATTCGGTTTTTCAGAGAGATCAAAACCGATATTTTCAAGAGTGATCTCATCTGTGCTCTCTGTGGTATAAACTGCGATCTGCTTTGCAGAATCAAAGGGATCTGCGAAATAATATCCGTTAATACCGGTCTGAGGTGCGAATGTAGTATAATCGCACGCCATAAGAGTATTGTTAATGGGATTCTCACCGTTTTCAAGAGTAAGCAGTCTGTTTGTCAGCATTGCAAAGGTTATCTTATAAAGAGAAACAGTTTCATAGCCTTCAGCTTCTTCTCTTGTAAGATAAATATACTTTTCTCCGGCCTCATCCTGCCAAATCTCATAGCCGCAGCTTACAATCTCTGACTTGATATTAGAATCAGCAAGATCGATAACAGTTACGTTAAAGCTTGCTCCGAAGCCATCGATTACAGTATGCTTGTTTATAAATTTCTCGCCATCATATATTTGAGTTTTAACAACTTTATTTAGAGCGTCACCACCGTTTACAAAGCTCTTAATTTGTTCTTCGGTATAATTTGCCCAGGTATCAGCAGTTGCGGTGAGAGTTCCTGCATCAACAAGAGTATAGCCATAGCCTGTATAAGCATCTTTATTGATTGTGAACAATGTGCGAAGTCCGTTATCAACGCGATCGCCGTCAGCACCTGTCTTAAATTCATCTCTTACCTGATAGCCCAATATGCTAATACCGTTCTTATAGAAAGCACGAACAGTTCCGAAATCAATGTTTCCGGACTTAATATTACTGTTTATGGTGTTAGCTGCTGCATATCCTGCGGTGTCTTCATCAATAATATCAGAATCACCATCATCGGCAACGAAAATTTTAATTACAAGACCATTATTTGTGCCTGTAAATGTATCAGCTCCGATAAGAGAAGCAGGAGCATAATATTCAATTGTTTCAAGAGCGGTGCAATCTTTAAATGCGCCGTTATCGATTATACTCATTCCGGCAGGAATATTTACTTCTTTTAGCTTATCACAGCCGGCAAAAGTATCAGCCCAAATTCTCGGATATATTTTAATACCTGCCGACTCTCCCCTCCAGTTCCAATGCTCAGTGAGCTCGGGGAGAATAACCTTTTCGATAGCAGAGCAACCGCTGAACATATAATAAAGAATATTTCCGCTGGCATCTCCGGGCATATCTCCAAGATTTATATTTCTAAGGTCAACTACATTTTCTTTCTTAAAGGATTCACCACCAAACCAAACGGTTGTAAGAGCAGAGCAGTCCTTAAAGAAGCCATGCTGATTTGTACTGGGATCAAGAGTGCCGCTTATTGCAATTCTCATGCCTGCTGCGAACTGAATTTCTCTGAGCGCAGTCATTCCCTCAAAGATTCCCTCGTAAGCGGTGTTAAGCAGGAACTTAGCGGGCAGATCAATCGAAGCTGTCTCGATAATTGCGTCATAGGAATTAAGGAATTCAAGAAGTCCTGCGTCCTGATAATTAGGCTGACGCCAGCCGACTGTCTCGTTATATCCCGTATCGGTGGCGGTCAGATGAGTTCCGTCGATGGTAAATCTTCCTATATACGCTGATTCAACATAGGAGTCAGTTGTGTTGAAACCATGTTCAATAGCAAAATTATAAACATCAGTTCCAACGGGGGCTGTCAATGTTGTGAGCGCAGTGCAGCCTTTAAATGCGTTTGTATCAAGACTTTCAGTAGCCTTCGGTCTGCCTGTTACGTATGTTGCTGCAGAATCAACAGCAATGGTAACGCCGTTACCGTTTTCGAAAACTATTTCCTCAAGAGAGGTGCAGTTTGTAAATGCTTGTGCATTGATGAATGTGAAATTTTTACTTGCTGTATTACTGTTCTTGGAATTATCAGGAATGATAACCTCTTTAAGAGATTTGCAGTTTGCAAACGTATTTGCACCTATTCCCAAAGTGCCCATGGGAAGAGTTATGGACTCAAGACTTTCGTTATCATAGAAGATTCCCGTAGGAGTAGCCTCCATGTATTTGCCGTAATATGGAGTAAAAAATACGTACTTCTTTACAGATTTAAGCCCTGCAAATCCTTTATTTTCATTATAACCACCATTCGCTCCTCTACCGACGGGAAGTCCTTGGAAAGCGCTGAAATTCAAAGTTCCGATTTCAGGGGAGTTTTTACCTCTTGTGTAAAGTGTTTCAAGACTTGAGCAAGCCTGAAAATGTGGTCCCTGCATCTCTGTATAGGTTGAGGGACACTCAACAACTTCTACACCTGTCATTCCGGAAAATGTTCCGGCCTTATAACCCAACTTATAAATACCATCGCCCAAAACGATAGCAGATATTGATGTTGCGGGAATATCTTCGCTGTGCCAGCGGTGGTATATTCCGCTTCCGTAATCGCCAAGATTACCGCCGAGTACCTCGTTTGTACTGCGAATATATCTGCCTTTTAGAGAGCCTGCATCAGCATAGGCAATTGTTGCAATCGACTTCAGTTGAGTGGTTGCTGTATTTGTAGAATCTCCGTCTATGTAGAAATAAATTGTATATTTTGGAGTAATCTTTGTACCAAGATTGTATATTTCCCATTTGATATTGGACTGCGTTGTGAGATCAGTATAGGTGTAGTCTTCTTTTACAGCATCGTTGCCTGCTGCCTTGAATGCCTCGATTCTATCAAGAAGCGAAGGAAGCTTTATAAGACCGGAGCCTTCCTCGACTTCAAGCATAGAGCTTATAACCGAGCCTTCCTCGTCTTTAATAACGAGAACGCCTGTATTTATGAAAGCATTTTCGTCAATAGTGGTAACATTTGTACCGATAGTAACTTCCTTAAGGCTTGCACAGCCGGTAAAGGTAGTAGAGGCTATATCTGTGATACCTTCAAATGTCGGGTAAATAATCTTTTCAACAGATGTGCAGTTTTTAAAAAGATTTATAATGAAATATGAATAGGAACTATTATCATCCTTATGTCCGAAGGATGTAAAATTGATACAGCCTTCGATCTTGTTTGCGTCATCGCCAAACCAAACTGTTGTAAGATTGGGGCAATCGGCAAACAAGCCACCGGTCTGCTCAGCAACAGCTTCGCACATCGCTATACGCTGCCCATCGGCAAAATGAACACTCTTTAGATTAGTCATTCCTTGAAGAAGCTTAATATCACCTACCGGATTTCCATCACTGTCATTCGCTTTGATAAATTGTATCTTATCAAATTTTCCAATTTCAACGTGCTCGACCTTTGTGCGGTATATGTCAATAAATTCCTCCATAGAACGATCGAATTCATCACCCGTTTTTACTACAGGGATCAACTCATGCCATCCTTTATCTATAGAGGTAAAGGTCATGGTCTTTGTGGCGGAGTCATAAGTTACCTTTGTTTGGCTGCCTTTGCTATCCGCTTCTGTTTCAAAGTAGGTAGGAACGGTCGTTTCTTCGCTTGCCGCCGCAGTGATAATTCCAATCGATAAAAGAACGGAAATTATCAAAAGGACGAAAAGACTTTGCTTCAGAAATTTCATAATAATTTTATCCTTTCTTTATCAGGCTGTGCCTGTAATTTACTTGTAGTCTCAAAATCAGAAGCGATAAGCAATAATTTATCTGAAAAAAGTAACTAACAGTTCATGAGATCCTTCGCCGAAGCTCAGGATGACAGTACTGAGTTGATTACCATTTTTCTACGGAAATTAACAGTTAATTTTCAGGTGAAAAAACAAGTGAACGTCCCTATCTTGTCATCCTGAGCTTGCGAAGGATCTCATAGGGGATTAACTAACTATTCGCTAAATTATTGTTTAACATACTAATTCTGAATGATATAAAAGTGAGATCCTCGCATAAGGGAAATGATGGAAGATAACATGAAAGGAAAAATGAAAAATGAAAAATTTGTAAGGACATTCCCCTTCATGCGAGGTATCTCGGAATTAGAAAATTTATTTCTTTTTATTTCTTTGACTTTTTCTTTGCTACAACGATAATTATAACTACTACCGCAACAACTACTGCTGCTGCAACAGCGGCGATTATAATGGGCATCATGTTTGTTTCATTTTCCGGTTCTTCTGTAACGTCAACCTTTACAAACTGATTATCACTGCCGCCTGCGGTAGTTTCGGGAGCTTCGGTGCTCTCGGGAACATCTGTTGTGATAGGTGCGGTTGTTTCGGGAGCTTCGGTAGTTTCGGGCTCGGTAGAAGCTACGGGAGGCTCGCATTTTACAGCCTCGGGAGCAGAAGCGGAAATATCAAAGAAGCTCAAACCGTTTGTTGCGGCATATTCCTCGGCAAAGCTGCCGGGTGTGCCATAGATATTAGCAAGATTGGGGTTATCGGAAAATACCGAATTACCTATCTTTGCAACATTCGGATTTATAACCGCATTTGCTATGAGATAGTTATATGCGAATGTCCAGGATTCAAGGGCGTGAACATTTCTTACGTCCACAGTTCCCTCAATGGGCTCGCTTCCCGCAAGATAAACGCTCTTCATGTTTTCACAGCTCTCAAATGCCGCATTTCCGATCACAAAGCCATCAAAGCTCGGGATCTGTACTGTTTCTACATTTTTACATCCTGCAAAAGCATATTTACCAATTGCTGTTATCTTTTCTGTGATAACGATATGCTTGATATTCTGTCTTATGGAGAACCAGGGCTGTGTCTTTGATCCTCCGCCGTGATAGTTTACGATATCTCCGATCGCACCTGCGCCATATACCGTCAGCGTTCCGGTTGCCTCGTCAAAGTCAAATACCGCACGCTCTCCGCAAAGCGGCAGAGTAGGATCGATATAAACGTAATATTCATATTTTTCATCCGGGTTATTAATATTAACGAGATTATAAAGATTGGTCTCGGCGTGAGCCTTCAGCTCATCCGTAAGATTTGTAAAATATGCGGTCTTCAGAGACATGGGCATATTGAGCTCATATGTGCTGAGTTTTTCGGGAAGAACTATCTCTGTAACGCTCGTTCCGATAAGCGCATCGCAAAATCTGCTGAAGCCTCTGAAATCGGCTCTGCCCTCAATTCTTTCCCTGCCGTTTCTCCAAATGGTGGTGAGATTTGTGCAGTTCAAAAATGCATCATCATCTATCTGGGCAACCTGCGCGCCAAGACGAACGTCCTTCAGCGCAGGATATTCGATAAAGGATTTGCCCGAGACCTTTGCAATGTTATCGCCAACGATGATGTGCTCGATAACATCCTTGTATTCCGACCAGTTTACGTCATCGCAATTGCTCATTGCGCCGGTCTCATTATAATTTGTGGTGAGAGAGGTAAATTCAAGGGTCTTTGTGTCGTCATAATACGCCCAGTATGTATCAATAATAATTTTTTTGTTGTATTCACCCGTTAAATGTCCGTATGCGGTAGCTCCCTCGGGATTAAATTCCTTTGTGTCTGTGCCTGCTACACCGCTGTTCCCTGTGCCTGTTTCACCGCCGCTTGTACCCGTTTCACCGCTGCTTGTGCCGCCATCGGGATCGGGAAGTGCCTCGGTTATATCAGCTCCGGTTTCAAGATCGATGAATTTGTATTTTTCAAAAAGATCCTTTGAGGCATTTTTGATATTATCGCCGATCTTTATGCTTTCAAGGCTGTCGCATCCCTCAAAGGTCGAGGAATATATAACGGTTTCATTTGTATTTGCCGTATAGATAACGCTCTTTAGCGAAGCACAGCCCTTGAAAAGATTTTTAGCAAAGTTATTTTGTCCTTTGGCGTTGTCATTATCCTTTGTATTACAGCCCGTAAAGTTTGCACAGCCTTCGATTTTATTGCTGTCATCACCGAACCAAACGGTAGTCAGATTGCTGCATCCCTCGAAAAGACCGTAATCACTGCCGATGACCAAAATTCTTTGCCCTTCGGCAAAATGAACGCTTTTAAGAGCCGTCATTCCATAAAAGAGCTTTGCGCCATCGGTAACATTTCCATCTTTGTCCTTTACTTCAGCGAGCTGTATCTTACCGTATTTGCCGATCTCAATGTGCTCGACCTCGGTGCGGTATTGTCAATGAAATTTTGCATATCGTAGTTTCGTGTACCATTCTCGTCTGCATCCGAAATGGGCATAAGCTCATACCATCCGCCCGAGCCGACATAGGAAATTGTCATTGTTTTCGTTGCTTCATCATAAGTGATCTTTGTCGGGTATCCGACAGTAGAGTTGAATTCCTCGGCAAATACCGATGGGATCAGCATAACGGCTGTTATGAGGAAAACTGCCAATGTAATAATAAGTTTTTTCATTTTGATCTCCTAAAAATTAGATTATTTGTTTTTATTGTTATATTTATTTAAAAATTGTCATATGGATTTTAGGGATAACATATTGCATTTTTTTAGATTATCAGATATAATTAAATAAAATAATAATAATTTTATTCAAAATCTTTATCATGAGAGGTATTATGAAAAATACGATTCTAAAGAAATATGATCATGTTGATGCCCATGATATGTGCGGAATAAAGGTAAGCTCCAGAAGACTTGAGAACGGTGATGTTCCCATTCACAGCTATCCTCTCCACCGCCATGATTATTTTGAGATCGAATGGCTTGCGGAGGGTAAGATACATCATGAACTGAACGGTGAAAAATCGGTTTTCTCGGTCGGTGACATTTGCGGTCTCTCACCCGTGGATCTTCACAAAATAGATGAGATCGAGGAGCCGGTCTTTCATAATATCAGCATAGATTATAAAAACGCCCCGAAAGCTATTCAGCACATCATCGGAAAGATCAGCTTTCCGATAGTCGGACATCTCGGCAAGAGCGACATGGCAAAGGCTGAGGAATATTTTTGGGCTCTTCATGATCTGACGACCAAGGGAGATTCAAGCTTTCTCAGCGATAGGATTATAGCTTATACGCTCTTGCTTCTGAGCAATATCTTCGATTGCACAGAGTCTCTGGCACCTATCACTGATAACAGCGGCTACTACCATATCGCAAGGGCTATGGAATATATTGCGGGACATTTTGACGAGCCACTGTCACTTGGCGATGTCGCCAAGGCTGTATCGCTCTCATCCTGCCATCTCAGTCTGCTTTTCAGAAAGATAAGCGGAGTTACTTTCCTTGAATATCTTACCGAATTCAGAATCGGGAAAGCACAAAATGCACTGCTTGAAACAGACATGAATATATCAGAGATCGCTTTTGCCTGCGGCTTCGGTTCATTTCCGTCATTTTCACGCAGCTTTAAGCAGATGTGCGGCTGTTCACCAAGCGAATACCGCAAAAATTCACGAATTTGATCTTTAAATTATTATTTCATATCCGATCTCATTTTTAAAATAGGCGGTTTTACATTCCTTAATTCCGCCGCAGGCGGCGCGGAATTCCTTATCCGCTGAAACATCGCTCATTTCCTCCCGCTCGCTTCCAACAAAACGGACATAATCGGTCTTCGCCCCCGAAAAAAGCATTTTTGCGCTCTTATAAGACTTATGAATATTAAACTTAACAGTTATTTTGCCGCCGTCAAAGATATATTCCCCGTCAAAACCGACATCGGTTGGGGTCGTGTCTCTTCCAACAAGCCTGCCGCTGACATTTATAGTGATCTTATCATCCTCATATTTTTCGATTATCTTCTCAAAGCCCTCCATCAGAACGGCAACCGTTCCGTCCTCAAATATGACCTCGGGAACAAGGAAGGGCTGATATCTCCAGACAGGCTCTTCGATAAATTCCTGCTCATGGGGGAAAGCAAAATATGCGTCGTTCACGGTATTAGGCGCATTGCTCATTCCCACAAAGGGAAGCATAAAGGAATGGCTTCCTCTTCTCAGCACATAAAGAGCGCGCTCCTTCCCCTCTTCCTTAACAAATACCGTCTTGCGAGCCTCCCATTTAAGGGGCTCGCTTATATTTTCCCTCGGCACATAGGTATCAAGACCGACCGATGTGAAATATTCGAGAACATCAATCAGTATTCCGCATATTTCAAGATTGAGATTGAGTATCACATCGGTACTGCGATAGCAATCGGTAGCTCTTGAAAGAGTCCAGATATCAAAGAATCTTTCATCTTTTCTATACCAGAAATCTATCAGCCTTTCGCAAATACAAATGCAGTAAGCAATCGCCTCGTCCTTATCATTTTCCTCGATAAATCCGTTTTTTAAACCGAAAACGATCTGTCCAAGTGTTCCGCTGTCTCCGTAAACCGAAAGACTTCTTCCGTATTTGAAGCCGTGCCCGTGTCGGTTTTTAGCCGACAGATTTATAAGGACGGCTTCTTTCGCATTTTTCATGATAAACTCGGGAATTTCCTTACCCGCCATTCTTACAGACTCGTAAACGCTTTTGTAGGAATTAAGGCTGTAGGAATCGAATCTTCCTCTTGGCGGGATCTCATCCATCCAGCCGTCACCGGAATTATCCTTCATGATCTCTATAAGCTTATCGGCTATCTTTTCAGACATTCCGTCATTCTCAAAGCCGAGAAGCTCTCTGTATGTTGCACAGGCAAGTGCAACATGATAGTAATTCGTGGGCAGGGTTGAGCCCTTTGGTATTGCGACCTCATCCTTATTAAAGAAATCGCTGTAATCTGTTTTGAGCTTTAAAAGCTCCAGCTTCTCTTCGGAAATGATACCGAGCTTGCCCGCTTTTTTTAGCATATTTAGCGATTCGAGCAGGAACTGCTTTCCCCATGTTCCGATCTCGGTGCTTTCTTCTATCATGCCGAAAAAGCGAAGTAACCTTTCTTCAAGCGCCTTGGCTCTTTCGGGATCTTGCTCTTTCAGATAAAACTTTGTGCTGTTCTTGATGAGTGTTCCCAAAGCAAAGCCGCCCTCGTCTATTTTGCAGGGGAAGCCGCCGAGAACTCCGTTTTCTCCCTCTCTGTCAACCAGATCTATCACATATTCCATAAAGGGATATGCAAAGCCTTCTATTATTTCTCTTAAATTCTTCATTTTCTGTCCAATCTGTTAGGTATGTTTATTAATTAAGTGCATCAAAAAGTGACTTTACGTCTGCCTGACCGAGTGTCATTTCCTCTGCCATAAATTTATCGCCCTCGCCCATAAGCTTAAAGCTCCATGAGCCGCCCCAGGTCATAAGATATGTAAAGGAATAGCCCTCGCTCTGAAGCTCAAGAAGATCGCGGTATACGTTCATAGAGCTGTAATATTCGGGATCTGCCTTTCCTTCCTCATTTGCTGCCGCGCCGCTGGGGCCAAATTCCGTGATAGCACCTATCTTTTTTGAGCTGTCCACAAGACGCAAATATGAATCGCTCTCCATAATCTCAAGCTCGCCCTCGGTATACCAGTCAACTCCCACAATATCGCAGTATTCATCTCCGGGATAGAGATATGTCGTGCTCATTTTTGAGTTTCCGAGGTTGTCATCTACATTTGACGAAGGGCTGGGAGCATAGCACCAGAGAAGATTCTCTATTCCCTTTTCCGCAAAATAGTCGTAAATGTAATACCAAATGTTCTTTATATAGGAAGCATCAAGGGTGTTTCCAGCCTGGGTTGTACAGAACCAGAACCAGTTTCCGTTTGCCTCATGAAGAGGTCTCCATATTGCAGGAACATTGTTATCCTGAAGAGCAAGGAAGAACTCTACCTCACGGTCGATCTCCTCCATCCACTTTGTGTTATATTCCGTACCGGGTGTGAGAAGGTCTGTAAATGCCTGCTCATAGCCCGAGCGGGTATTATCATAGCCGAGTACTCCGCGGTAAAGATTATCCTCATCCGGATAATTGCCCGAAGGATTCTCCCAGTGAGCACTGAAGGTGACTATTCCGCCGTCCGCGACATAATCAACTATATCGCATATTATGCGGCTTATCTGATGACGCTCGGTATTGGCAAAAATGCCCATTCCGAAGACCTGCATCTCAATGCCGATAATGCCGGGATTTTCGCCTGTCGCGCCTTCAAAGCTCTTTATCGCATCGCGAACGCAATTAGGCTGACCGCGGCTCTGCTCACCGATGATAATATGATCGGTGTCCTCATAGACCTCGGTAAGTACAGTCATCAGCTGTTCCTTTGTGTAAATATCTCTTTTTTCTATCTCGCCTTCAAGCTTATCGGCAGAGGTAAGGTTGTATTCCTTCTTGCCGAGCCCCTCCAAAAACTCGCCTGCAAAAGCATCGAGAGCTGTGGATATTGAACGGTCGCTTCCGTAGATACGGATATTTCCGTCCTCAACTGTAATGCTGTAATCCTCATAAGCATAGCTGCCCGCATCAAGGATGATATAATGCTCACCCTCGACAGCTTCTTCGGTTACGGTAAAATCAAACTCAAAAGCAGAGCGAAGAGCCAAAGCAATTGCCTCTTCTTCAAGAAAGCTCTGATTCAGAATTTTAAATTCTTTTATATCAACACCGTCAACGGAAAGCTTTTCAACAGAATAATTATGTATGTAATTATATTCCGTAGGCAGATAAAGCGACTTTCCCTCGGGATAAAGAAATTCACTTTTAAAAAACTCAGCCGCCGAAAGCAGCGCCTCGTCTGAGCCCGCGGCTATAACTATTTTGTTATTTATCATCTTGATAGAATAATCAAAATATTTCAGATCCTTTGAAGCATCTATAGATTCCTGACGGTTTGTTGTACCGACAAGTATCTCATAATCATTTTTCTGATAAGCTGCCGAGGTCTTAAGAGTCAAGCCCGTTGCCTCTCTTATAGAGCCGCGAAGATCTGCTATAACGTCAGAAGCAATTGAATCCTGTGATTGCATATCAACGAAAACATATTTTTCAAGATTTTCGACCTTGTATATTTCAATCGCGTCATCGTCTGCAGGCAATTTATCATCGGTCTTTCCGCAGGAGACGAATAGCGAAGCCGCAAGAGCTGAGATCAGTAGCAAAAAAAGCAGTTTTTTCATATAAAATTCTCCTTTGTTTTTTTGTATTTTAACATGGAGAAAAGGCTCAGTCAACAACACTTGTTCAAATAACAAAAAAGTGAAATAAAATAAAAAAATATGTAATAAAATGTCTGAGTCAGCATCGCAAAAACAAATATTCACGCAAAAAGGAAATGAGAAGGAGAGATTTGAATCAGCAATGCTGCCCACTCGAAAACATAGTCGCCTCGGTGCGCTCGGCAAGCTCGCTTCCGGCGCTCCTGCTCGAAGCCCTTGCGGCAAGCCGGCGCGAGAGTTCAAATTTCCTTACAACGCAAAAAGCAGGACAGACTACAGTCTGTCCTGCTTTTTGGCGGAGAAGGAGAGATTTGAACTCTCGCGCCGGTTAAATCCGACCTACACCCTTAGCAGGGGCGCCTCTTCGGCCTCTTGAGTACTTCTCCAAAAGATACGGGCGGCCTTTGCAGAGCCCGTACCCATATATTATACTCGCATTTGAGCAATTTGTCAAGAGCTTTTTGAAAGAATTTTAAATAATTCAAAAAAAGTTATTGTTCCAAGGTCAATCTTCGGAGCGAGCTGCAAAGTCATAATCCTTCGGGCGGAGGACACCGATTATATCCGCAAGCTTTCTATCCGGAGAAAACTTGATGCAGACCTTACCCTCCCTCAAAGTTGCATAGAGATAATATGCGTCCTTAGGCATAAAATCCTGGCAATAGTCGAAGCGAAGGATGTCTTTACCGTTCTTTCCTGCATATTTTTCGGGGATCTTACCGTCAGCACTGTAAATAAAATCGGTGATCTCGTCCATATTGATTCGGCAGACCGCCTTCGAGTTTTTACCGCTTATCTCATTTATAACCAGGTCATAATCACCCTCGCCTGCCTGCTGGGTCGAATAAACATATCTGCGCACCACATATCGAGTGGTCATAAAGATAGAAACCGCCAGCACTGCAATGCCGATTATCTGAAGCACAGTTGCATATGGCAAAAAATTTGACACATAAATTAAGCCAAAGCCTAAAATAAAACCAACCAGGGACACAAGAGAACACTTTTTTATATCTCTCGGCGGCACATAAGAATAGCTATACACAAAACCACCTTCCTTCTATTATATTATACAGCAAAACAACATGGCATGTCAAGGACAAAGATCAAGGTTTTATATTAATATCATCAATAAGCACGACATTGACAAATCTTTTTCTCAGTGTTATAATGTAACAAAGCACTCTGCAGAAATAATTTCCAAGGGAGAACGACATGAAAAAATTCACCAAGCATCTGTTATTTACATTGATAACAGTAATAATTTTGACCATCACCTTTGTTATATCAGCCTCGGCGGAAACTTATTCCGGTACCTGCGGTGATAATGCGACTTGGTCGCTTGATACTGAATCGGGCGTTTTCAATATCACGGGATCGGGAAATATGAACAGTTATGGTTCATATTCTTCTGTTCCTTGGTATTCATACAGATCGTACATAAAATCTGCAATAATAGCAGATAACGTAACAAATATTGGAAATTACATATTTTATAAATGTGAGAATCTTACAAAAGTAAACATTCCCGATAGCATAACTGATATTGGGATTGCTTCCTTTGCCTATTGCAGCAATCTCGCAAGTATAACAATACCTAACAGCGTAACCCGTATAGATCACTTTGCATTTGAAAAATGTACTAATTTAAAAGAAATGTATATATATGACATTAGTGCATGGTTGAATGTAAAGCTGAGCTCTTCAAACTCCCATCCTTTAAATTCCGGAAATTCAAAACTATATATAAAAAATGAATTAATAACCGAATTATCGATTCCAAACACTGTAACAACTATAGGTAACTATGCTTTTTATGGCTGCTGCAGCTTGACAAATGTGATAATTCCCGAAGGCATTACAAGCATAGGCGATTCCGCATTTCAGGAATGCAGCGGAATTGTCAGCATTAAAATACCCGATAGTGTTACCAATATTTCACAGTCTGCTTTTTCTTATTGCAGCAGCCTTTCGCATATTGAGATTCCAAAGAACGTGACAGTTATTAACTCTTCGTTATTTGCTTCATGCACAGCTTTAACAAATGTAATTATTCCAGATAGTGTTACAAGCATTGGAATTTCAGCTTTTTACAAATGCAGCAATCTTAAAAATATCACTTTCCCGGATAGTGTTATAAACATAGGGAGCAGTGCTTTTAAGGGATGTAGCAGTTTGGAAGCTGCAACAATAGGAAACAACGTATCCGATATTAATTCTAATGCTTTTGAAAATTGTACAAGTTTATCAAACGTAATTCTCGGATGCAGCCTAAAAAATATTGGTGATGAGGTTTTTAAAAACTGCAGCAGTCTAATTAGTATAAATATTCCTGACAGCATCATAGAAATCGGTGATTATGCATTTTATAATTGCAGCAGCTTATCAACTGTAACCATACCCGATAATACAGTTTACATAGGAAGTCATGCTTTTGAAAAATGCACTGCTTTAAAGACAGCATCAATAGGAAATGGCACAGCGGCAATCGAGAACAGTACTTTCAAGGATTGCACTGCTTTAACAAGTATAGCCTTGGGCGACGGAATAAAAGCTATCTGCTATGAGGCTTTCAAAAACTGTACCAATCTGATTGATATTATTATCCCGAGCAATACGAAAGAAATCGGAAATGATGCATTTAATAATTGTATCAGCCTTGCAAGTATAACCATATCAGACAAAGTTTCAAGTATAAGTCAATTCGCTTTTTATAACTGCACAAATCTAAAAAAGCTATATATAAATGACCTTGAATCCTGGTTGAAAATAGAATTGACCGATTCCAATTCAAATCCGTTAAATTCGGGAAGCGGCACTCTATATATAAAAAATGAAGTTGCTGAATCAATAACGATCCCGAATAGTATAACTATTATCGGTGATTATGCATTTTACGGATGCGGAAGCCTTCTGAATATTACGATACCTGACACAGTTACAAATATAGGAGCCTGTACGTTTTATAATTGCAGTAATCTTGAAACGGTAAAAATCGGAAACGGTATAAAGGATATAGGACATAGTGCCTTTAACAATTGCAGCAGTCTTAAAAATATAAATATACCAAATGGAGTTACAAACATAGGAAACTTTATGTTTGAATATTGCAGCAGTCTAACAAACATCATTATCCCGGACAGCGTCACATACCTGGGGTATTATGCTTTCAACGGCTGCAGCAATTTGGAAACCGTTATAATAGGAAACAGTGTGGAAGACATATTAAATCATACGTTTTATAATTGTATTAATCTTAAAAATGTAACTCTCGGTAATAATATTAAAAGCATAGGGTCTTATGCTTTCACTTATTGCAGCAATCTTATAAGCTTAATAATTCCAAATAGCGTAAAAACTATAGGAAATAATATTTTAAGAGAGTGCAATAGTATCGAAAGCCTTACCACACCGTTTATGCCCAGTGGAAATTTAGGTTATTTTTTTGGAGCTATATACAAAGATGATAATGATTTTTACGTTCCTGTATCTCTAAAAAATGTTACTATTACCAATAGTAAAAATATCTCAAGCTATGCATTCTTCAACTGCAAAAACATAGTAAATATTGCATTGTCAAACAGAACAATAACTATAGATAAAAGTGCTTTTTACAATTGTACGGAACTTGTAAATATATCTATGGGCAATAATGTAACCGGCATAGGTCAGGAAGCGTTCCAAAACTGCAAAAGTCTTAAAAGCATAATGATTCCCGACAGTGTGACAAGCATCCATACTTATGCTTTCTATGGCTGTGAAAATCTGAAAACAATTTACCTTTACAGAAACAGCTATGCCGACTCATATTTCAGCAGCAGTCAGTACACAAAAATATATTTAACTACTAAAGTTGACACCGATGTTCTTGTTCCTTCCGAAGATGACGAGCCGGAGGAATACAAATACAGCTTCAAGGTCATGGACATTGAAGACGAAACACCCATATGCAATGCCTCAATAACATTAGGCGGAATGAGTGCCGTAACGGATGATAAGGGTATGGCGAGCTTCAAAACCTCTGAAGAAGAAACCGTTACTATGTCGGTAAGTGCGGAAGATTATATTGATGTTGAATTTGAAGGCTACAAGATAGGCGGAAAAAATGCACTCGAAATCATAGGCATGATGAAAGAAAAAGAGGACGCTATTCTTCCCATATCCTGTAACGGAACGCCCATAAGCACCACCGCCGCTCAAATAAATAATAAGGCTGATCTCTATGCCTCCATAATCGTTAAGGGCACTTCCTCTTCGAAAATAATCGGATATAAGCTGAAGCAGGGTTCAAAGCTTCTTGCAGAGAGCTCCGGCGGCAGCTTTACTGTCAAAAACAGCAGCTTCAAGAAAAACGTGCCCGTAACAGCTTATGCATATACCGAGGAAGGTAAGGAAATATCAAAAACTCTCAATATAAATGTTATTTCCTTCGATCTTATAGATCCTTCTTTTAATCTTAGCGGAGAATCTGTTAAGATCCCGGGAGATATAGAGCTTTTCGGCGGAATGGAAATCAAATTCGAACTAAATGAAAAGGTTGATATCGAATTTGAGATATCAAACTACGAAATAAAAGTCGGACTTAATATGCAGGTTGCCGAAAAGGATCTTTCAAAGCTTAACGGCGGTCTGCGCAAGTGGATGGATTCTCACGACAGAAAAACGCCTTCTGCCAAAGCGGGCTTCAAGGTCGGCGGATATGTTTTGATCGAGCTCGGGAATTACGGGATCAAGGATATCAAAGCAGATATCGTTCTTACCCTTGAATATACCAACGGATTCTGCAAGACCTATATTCTTTCGGTTCCCGTCCGCGTTGAGGTAGAATGCGGTGTTAGCGGAAAGTTCACAATCACCGCCATAGGATATGATTTTGAAAATAGCAAATTGCTATATCCTTCCCTTGAGGGAACAGCGTCAGGCTCTGTTACCGCAAGTGCCGGCATCGGTAACTGGCTGGCATCGGCAGGGGTTTACGGCAAGCTGGGAATTGAAATTGCAATGAATATTCTGCCCGACTTTATGGTTGATACCATAAAGGCATTAGGCGAAATAGGTGTATATGCAAAGGCAAAGCTTTTAGGCGAAATCAAGCTGAAAATAATCGACGGTGAGCTTGTTCTTTACAACGGAAATACGGCAAAGGTCTCTTCGATATCAGACAGCCTTGATCTATATGACACCGAAAGTTACTGCCATTACGCAAATGAATACCTTTCATCCTCTTCCATTTGGAATAAGACCTCCGATGGTATTTTGCAGTCGGATGTATATGATATGGCAAATCCTCAAGCGGTAACTGCAGGCAATGTCACCTTGATGGCGTATATAAGCGACAGCGGAAGCGGAGATGCTTACAACCGTTCACAGCTTGTCTATTCGGTCTGCACAGCGAGCGGTTGGAGCAGTCCAATGCCGGTTGACAGCAATACCAATGCGGATTCAGAATTTGACCTTTACAGCGACGGCAAAGATATCTGGATAGCATATACAGAGGCTAAGAGAACTCTTACAGCCGAGGATGAAGCGGAGGATATTGCAGGTACTATCGAGCTTACGGTAATGAAATATAATACCAATACAGGAACCTTTACTTCTCCGACAATCCTTACAACCAATGATACAATGGAATCAACTCCCGTAATTACCGTTATTGACGGGATCCCTGCCGTTGCATGGGTAAATAATTCCGAAAACAACATTTTCGGCATGAGCTCAAATAACAGCATTTACATGAGCGAATACAAAAAAGATTCGTGGAGCACTCCCACAGCAATTGCTTCAGAGGTTTCTGCCATAACCGATATCGATATTGGCAGTCTCGGAGGTCAGCTTTGCATTGCCGCAATTCATGACAGCGACAACGATTTTGGTACTTCTGATGACAGTATTCTGACCGTCTATAATGTTGACGGAAGTAGCTATTCCTATGAAAAAAACAGCTGCCGAAGCGTACTTTTCGATTCCGATATTCTTTATTGGTATAATACCGGCTCTATTTACTCCGCAAGTGAGATCGGCGAGGCAGTTCTCGTTTCCGATGCCCTTTCGGCAGACAGTGCGGCAGATTTTGACATAGTCACAAAAGACTCTGTTAAATATATACTCTACCGCCTCTATAACACAGAAGGCGAAAACGGCGGAAGTGATATCTATGCCTTAATCAATAGCGGAAGCGGCTGGTCTCAACCCGTGCGGCTGACCGAGACAGATGGATATATTGACAGCTTCGACGCGCTTATTAGGAACAGTGAGCTTTTGCTGCTTTACCGCAAAACAGAGGTCACATTTACGGAAAGCGATTTTGAAACCTACTGCGAGCTTTGGTCTGATGTTATCACTCCGACAGTTTCACTCACCATCCAAGGAATAGAATATGATCAAAACGACCTTTTTGGCGACAGCACTGTTTCTCTTAAAATAACAGTGAAAAATGAAGGTCTGAAAAATGCAAACAGCTTTAAGATAGCTCTGGGGGGAATCACAAAAAAATTCACCGATGGTCTTGAAGCAGGCAAAGAAACAGAGGTTGAAATCGTCTATACTCTTACAGAAGGCGAGAGCGCGGAGGTCATTCTTACAGACGAAAACGGCAAAACTTTCACAGAAGAAGCACCTGTATATTATTACGATTTTGAGGCGTATGCAGAAACCGAGATGATATGCGGCACTTATTATATAAATGCAACAGTTCGAAATAAGGGCAATATCGGCGGAAGCGGAACTATCTATATCAAGCGCGATGATGCCAACGGAAGCATTATTTACAGTGAGGAAGCCGAATTCGGCACAGGCGATCAGAAATATATCCTACTTGAGATCATAGACGAAACACTTGAAGATATCTATATCGAATTTGTTCCGAGCGGAAATGAGGAATATTTCGAATATGATAATTATTGCTATGCATCCATCTTCCGTTTTTCATCGGTAATATACGGTGATTCGAACAGCGACGGTGCTGTGGATTCAAAGGATGCAGTTCTTCTGGCTCAGTATCTTGCAAAATGGAATGTAGAGATAGATGAGAATGGCGCAGACTGCAATGCCGACGGCAGCTTAGATTCAAAGGATGCAGTGCTCCTTGCACAGTATCTGGCAAAATGGAATGTCGTATTAGGTTAATATTATTTTAGGGCTACCGACGGTAGCCCTTTTTCTAAGAGTAATTAAACTTAAATTTATCTTTCAAGATTGGCTTTTTTTTAAGCCCATGCTATAATTAGATTGAAAAATTATGTAATAGCAAATATAGGTTTAAAGATGATATTTTCAAAGCAAATAGAGAAGCTATAAC
>JAFTXK010000068.1 GCA_017461635.1 Clostridia bacterium
AACTTGGTTTCCTACTGTTAAGTCGACCGTGATTTAACGTAGGAAACATTGCGAATAGTACAGTACTGTCATCCTGAGCCTCGGCGAAGGATCTCATAAACTATTAGTTACTTTTCCCCGATAAATTATTGTTTATAAAATCATATAAGAATTACAAAGGATAGAAAATGGATTTCAGCAAGGAAAATGTAAAGAAAAAACTGAAGAAATTTGCGAGGTTTCTCATTAATCCCCGCCTTCTTCTGTGCCTTGGTATTGCATGGATGATAACCAATGGCTGGAGCTATGTATTTACTGCGGTCGGTGCTTATTTCGGAATAAAGTGGATGACGGCGGTGGGAGCTGCTTATGCGGGACTGCTTTGGTTCCCCTTTACTCCGGAAAAATTGCTGACAGTGGTGATCGCCATTTTTCTTCTGCGTCTTATTTTCCCAAATGATAAGAATACTCTTGCGGTTCTGAAGGAGGAATTCGAAGAAGCCAAGGAGGCTTTCGGCAGATTCAGATCGAAACGCAGGACGAAAAAATAGGAAAATAAGAATCCGAATAAGCAGTAAAAAGAGGGCTTGGCTAAGGGAAAAGTAAGACAAACCCTTCTATTGACAGATCGATATTTTTATGGTAAAATAAAAGCATATAAAGATAAAAATAAATTAAGGAAAGGATTTTGACATGAAAAAATTAATTGCTTGGATACTTCTCTCCGTCTTGCTTATTTCCTGCCTTTTGACCGGCTGTACCGATCCCGATAATGATAATGATTTCGAGGTTGGAGATAACGATATTGAGGCTGATGATATTTTCGGTGTCGGCGGCGAAGACACTCTGCCGTCTTCCGATACTGAAGCTGAGAGCATTGAGAGCGTTTTGGATTGAGCCTTTTGAGATCTCCACTAAAAGCTTACATAAAATATGTCCGACTGTTAAAACAGTCGGACATATTTTATGTAAGCAAGGAATTTGCCAGCTCATCTATAAAGTCGCGGAGCTTTTTGCGGTTGAGACAATAGTAAATTCTGTTGGACTCGCGTTTGATCTCAACAAAGCCACATTCCATCAGAAGAGCCATATGATGAGAGATGGTAGCGGTGCTCAGATCCAGCAGGGAAGCCAGCTGCTGACCGTATTTTTCACCTTCTGCAAGAAGTCTGAGGATCTCAAATTTTCTCAGATCACCGATTGTTCTGAGGTTTCTGCAAAGCTTGTCCTCAAGTGTCGAGGAATCTGTTATCTCCTTCAGAGGCTCAAAAAGTACGCCTATATAGAAAAAATCATAAACCTTTTCATCGGTATAGCTCATGAGATATTTCGTTGTATTGCACATAACGATAGAGGGCTGGAGATAAAGCACGTCCACAGAGGAAGAAAGGGTTATATCATAGTTCTCTTCAACAAATTTTTCGCTTCCGCCGGACAGCGGCTCTGTGATAGCAGAGAGAAACCAGCCGATATAATGCTTAACAACGTCATATTTCTGCATGAAAAGTCTTCCCGCGTCCTCAATAATATCGGCAAGAAGATTTTTATAGGAATCAAAATTATTATAGAGACGGCAAAGCTCAAATTTTTCATCCGCGGGGATGGGCATATTCTCAATAAAGGAGAAAAGCTCGCCATAGTTCGTAATATCGCCGTTCCAATCCTCGGGAGCATAGTCATCTATAAGGATAGAGGTGAGATTGATGAAGAATGCCGCCTTAGAAAGATCGCGGATGCGTTTAACATCGGCATAAAAATCGGGCTCGGCACGGCGGCAGGCATCATGAATAAGATAAAATGCAAAGCAGCCCTTCATTGCGCTGTGGCGTGCAAAGAGAAAATCCAGAAGCTTTTCATCCGCGGCGAGAGCACCCGTAACATGATCGCTTATCTCAATAATGGCATCAAAGCAGTTATCAAGCACCTCAGCCTCAATAGAAAATTTTTTCTGAATTGCATTTTTCAGTTCGGCGCAGGATTGTCCGTTTCGGCTATTATATAGCAGCATAGCGGATTCATAAACTATATTCGGTTCTCGTAGCAACTTGATTTCCATAATAAATCAACCTCTTTTTAGGGCTTATGCCCTTTTTTTATTTTTTATACCAAGGAGCAAAAACATATGCTTGCAAGGTTATAATGGATCTTCATTGTTTCAAGTTTATCATATATATCAAAGTTTGTCAAGTGTTTTTTATTAAAACTCATTGAATGTTCGATTTGTATATAATTTAAAACAGAAAAATAAATCTAACTTTGATTGTTATCTAAGGACGATTAGATGAAGATAGAGTGTTTTTGTATCTAATCGGGAGTTGGAAATGTATCTACCATTCAAACTTATCTAATGAGAATTTCATCTAAATCAAAGAATATGACCGTCTAAAGCGTTTTTTATAGTCCAAAAACAACAATTATTGCGTTTTGCACAAAAAAATAGATGAAATTTTATCAAAATCGTCACAAAAACTGTTTACTATACGAAAAAAATGTGGTATAATAACTATTTAGTAGACAAATTTAATTATTTGGGGGACAAGAACTTGAAAAGAGAAGATCTAAGAAATATTGCGATAATTGCCCATGTTGACCACGGTAAAACAACCTTGGTTGATGAAATGCTGAAGCAGGGCGGCGTTTATCGCGATAATCAGGCAACCACTGAAAGAGTTATGGACAGCAATGCCCTTGAACGTGAGCGCGGCATTACTATCCTTGCAAAGAATACTGCGGTTCATTATAACGGCGTGAAGATCAATATAGTTGATACTCCCGGCCATGCGGATTTCGGAGGCGAGGTTGAGCGTATCCTTAAGATGGTAAACGGAGTTATATTGCTGGTTGACGCGGCTGAAGGTCCCATGCCTCAGACACGCTTCGTTCTTCAGAAGGCTCTTGAAATGAATCACAGAGTTATAGTTGTTGTAAATAAGATAGATAAGCCTGATGCGCGCCTCGAAGAGGTTGAGGAGGAGGTCCTTGAGCTTCTTATCGATCTCAATGCAACCGATGAACAGCTTGACAGCCCTATGATCTTCTGTTCGGGAAGAAACGGTACTGCATCCCTTTCTCCATACCAGCCCGGTGAGGATCTTAAGCCTCTCTTTGATACGATTCTTGAATATATGCCTGCTCCCGAGGGCGATCCCGAGGGTGAGCTTCAGCTTCTTGTTTCTTCTATTGACTATAATGATTTTGTGGGACGCATAGGTATTGGGCGGATCGAACGCGGTTCGCTGCGCCAGAACCAGGAGGCTCTGGTATGCAATTATCACTCTGAGGCAGCTCCAAAGAAAACTAAGATCGTTTCGATCTATCAGTTTGACGGTCTCAGCAGAACTGCGGTTGATAATGCAACTGTGGGAGATATCGTTTGCTTTGCCGGTGCGGCTGATATAACTATCGGTGATACCATTACCTCGGTTGCCGCTCCCGAGCCCCTTGAATTCGTCAAGGTCAGCGAGCCTACAATGGAAATGACCTTCTCCGTTAACGACAGCCCCTTTGCCGGCAGAGAGGGTAAGTTTGTTACCTCCCGCCAGCTTCGCGAGCGTCTTTATAAGGAGCTTCTCAAGGATGTTTCTCTCAGAGTTGAGGACGGCGAGACCACCGATCAATTCAGAGTTGCGGGCAGAGGTGAGATGCATCTTTCCATTCTGATCGAAACTATGAGACGCGAGGGCTATGAGCTTTGCTGCAGTACTCCCCGCGTGCTTTATAAGGAAATCGACGGTGTGACAAATGAGCCTATGGAGCGTGTTTCCATTGATGTTCCTGAGGAGGCTATGGGTACTGTTATTGAAAAGCTTGGAAGACGTAAGGGTGAGCTTCTTGAGATGAATCCCCACGGAAGCCGCATGAGAATAGAATATTCCATTCCTGCAAGATGTCTCTTCGGCTACCGTTCCGAATTCATGACAGATACACGCGGCGAGGGTATCATCAATTCTATCTTTGACGGTTATCAGCCCTTCAAGGGTGAGATACCCATGAGATATACAGGCTCTCTTGTTGCTTCCGAGGACGGCGAGACCACCAGCTACGGCCTTTACGGTACTCAGGAGCGCGGAGATATGTTTGTCGGTGTTGCAACCCCTGTTTATGAGGGTATGATCGTCGGTCAGAACCCCAAGGGACAGGATATCGCGGTCAACCCCTGCAAGAAGAAGCATCTTACAGCTATTCGTTCTTCGGGCGCGGATGAAAAGCTTTTGCTTACACCCCCGATAATCTTCAGCCTTGAAGAAGCGATCGAGTTTATCGCTGACGATGAGCTTATAGAGGTAACTCCAAAATCAGTCAGACTTCGCAAGAGAATTCTCAATACCGAGCTTCGCCTTAAAGCCGAAGCTGCAAGAAAGAAGCTGGCACAGAAGTAAAAATAACAGGCAGTTTGCATAGCAAGCTGCCTGATTTTTGTTACCGGAGATAAAAATTTGGTATTTTAAATGAGACGAATAATTCAAAGGCAGAGTGTTTGCAGGAATTTGAAATTTAATCGTTGATTATTTATATTTTTACATTAAATTGATTCTTGAAATTTTCTATAGGAACAATTATAATAATATTGTAGATTTTTTATTATCGACAGAAAGTAGAGAGGAAAAACACTAAGGTATCTTTTATGAAGCGAAAATTTCCTTTATAATATATTTACAGTACTTGGGAGGGTATATATTATGAGAAAGACTGCACGAAAAATTTTTGCTCTTGCGGTATGCATGATCATTCTTGCCGCGGTCTGCGTTTTTGCGGCTTACGCCGCAGAGCTTCCTGCCGGTGCGACCGTTTCTGGGCACAGCACTAAGATGCTGGACGGTATGAAGATCGTTGATACCAATTGGGCTTACTATGATGATACCAAGACACTTCATTTTATCGGAAATCAGAAAAGTTATAATGAAACAGGTGCTCTTGAAAACTGCGATGCGGGATCAAGCTGGGCGGACTATGTGGACGTTATCGAGCATATTATCGTAGGCGCAAATATCGGAAAGATTACAGGTAATTCTTTTATTGGCTATAAGGCTTTGAAGGATGTTTGCATTGAACCGAAGGTTACTCAGATAGATGCCGGAGCTTTCCTTAATTGTTCTTCTCTTACAACTCTTTGGGTAAACGGTACAGAGAGGATTGAGGGCAGAATAGATGCTTCTTCGCTTAAAGCTACCAACAATTTTTTCAAGGGAACTGCTGTAAAAGAAGTGGTTCTGAGTAAAAATGATACATCTCCCAATTTCAGTGTGCCGATCTCCATGGTCCGCCTCTATTCTTCTGATGTTACCGATTCAATGAAGATATTTGCATCGGAGAATAATCTGATACTTATTGATCTTAACACAATGGAAGAGGTTGATACCGATATTGATCTTTCTTTGGCTTATAAACCCGAAGGCTCAACTGTTTCGGGGCACAGTACGAAGAAATATAACGGTCTGAAGATAGTTGATACATACTGGGCTTATTATGCCGAAACAAAAACTCTTAAATTCGTTTCGAATTCCACGAGCTATAATGAAACAGGCGGCATTGCGGACTGCGATGTTTCCGGCGGAAACTGGATCGAATATAAGGATGAAATAGAACATATCATTGTCGGTGACGGCATTTCCAAGATCACGGGAAATTCCTTTACGGGTTACAAGTCGCTGAAGGACGTAAGCCTTGGAAAGAATGTCAGTCAGATCGATGCGGGAGCATTCACAAATTGCGAAGCTCTTTCTACCATCTGGAGAGACGGCAGTGAACGCATAGAGGGCAGGGCAGACTTTACCGGGATAAATGCTCTGACCGAGGCTTATAAAAATACGGCGATAAAGGAAGCTGTGCTTTCCTCAAAGATGAAGAATATTACCGTTTCCATGCCGCTTTCTCTTATAAAGATCTATGCTCCTGAGATCACCGAGGAACTGAAAACTTATGCCGAAGATAACCTGTGTGACCTTATAAATATGAATGATCCGAATGAGATCTATTCGCATTATGTTCCCGTTGATCCGTCTCTTCCTTCCTGCGGCGCAAGATGCGTATTTGATTTCGATGAAGCCACGGGGATCATGACTATCAAGGGAGGCGGAATGATTTCTGATGTTGTCAATTATTATGGCGGCGGTTCTAAGACCTCACCATTCTTTTCTATCAAGCAGAAGGTCAAGCATATCATTATCGATGACACGGTCAAGGGAATAGGAAAATATGCCTTTTGTCAGTTTGGCAGCCTTGAGACCGTGCAGATCCCGGATGTGGAAGGATTCGTTATTTCCAATGCCGCTTTTGAAAAATGCGGAAATCTTAAGTCGGTTTACCGTACAGGTACCGATCCTGTTGAGGGAACAGTTGACCTTGGCAAGGTTGGTTCGATAGCGCCTTGGGCATTTGCTTATGACTATCTGATCGCAAATGTTATTGTCGGCGACAGCATTGAGGAGATAGGTTCTTCAGTATTTGAGGAGAACATAAATCTTGCAAATATTTACGGTGCTCCGGATAAGTATGCTGAGAGCTATGCCGGGGATAATGGACTTCAATTCTTTGATATTGCGCTCTCGACCCCCGAAGCAATAATTTGTACTCCTCCCGAAAGTTCTTCAGAGGAGACGCATCTTGATGAGACCGAAACGGTTGTGACAGAGGATACCTCTGTTTCCGAAACCGAGCCGAAATTCACCATTGTTTTCCATAACAGAGATGAAGATAATAGCGGCAACGGCAGTATTCTGCCGATAATCATTGCCGGTGCGGCGGTGGCTGTCATTGCGGCGGCAACTGCGGTTATTTTGATCAAGAAAAAGAAAAAATAAAAGCAGCAGAGAAGCTTCCTTAATAAAATCCCTTCCCGATCCGGAAGGGATTTTATTGTTTTTTGCAACGAGAGATTGAATTTATATTGCCGAATTGTTTGAAAATTGAGTTGTATAACCAAATTTTAGGATTTTTAACTTTGAAAATTGGTAAATAAGACGCATTTTGACATGTTTAGGTGACAAAAAGCCTTGTATTAACGGAGGGAAAATATTATAATTATTTTATAATGGCAGAAAGTATTTAATAAAGGCTTTGAGGTTTATTTTCCGTTAGATCCGAATCGCGGTGAAATGAATTCTAAATTGATTATGGGGGGTATATTAAAATCTCTTCTGAAATTGTGCAGGATTGCTGATTTTTTCGGCAGTCGAAAAAACTGTTGTAATTTCGTGGATGTTGCGGTGTAATCGACCTGGAATCACATAGCTTTTTGTGTTTTTTGCCATTAACGCATGAAAAGGAGAAATAATATGAAAAAAGCAAACACAAGAATTCTGTTCGCTGTTGTTGTCACACTTCTGATCGCTGCTGTATTTGCGGTCGCGGCTTTTGCGGCAACACCCGGAACAGGCTACACTGTTAATTCCAAGAATGAGCCTACTAACATCAAGTGGACAATGGAAGAAAACGGCGTACTTACATTTGAAATCGATGCGGCTGCAACCGATAAGGTTCAGACTACCGAGCTGTTTGGCAAAGACCCCGTTACAGGTGAATTAAATGGCTGGGATAAGTGTCTCCCTACATATGCAGAGGCTGTTAAGATAGTTATCGGTGACGGTATCACAAAGGTAGCAGGCTTCTCTGCAATGAATAATCTTCAGCAGGTCGAGCTTGCAGCATCTGTTGTAACTATCGGACGTGCGGCTTTTGAGTGCAGTGCTAATCTTCAGTCTATATATGTAAAAGGTGGATCTCCCACTTCAGGTGCTTTTGATCTTAGCAATGTAACCTCTGTTGAAGAGTATGCTTTCGATGGCGTTCAGAAGATGGCAACGCTTACCCTTAACCCCAATTATGTTGGGAAAATAAACGTAGAGAGCTTTAAGAACAATGTTATTAAAGAGCTTGAGATTCCCGCAGGCGTAACAGAGATCGCGGCGAGAGCCTTTATGCAGACCTTTAGCCTTCAGGTTGTTACCGTCCTCGGTATGGAGACGACCTTTGCATCAGATGATGTCTTCAAGGGTAATACGACATATCCCGCTATCAAGGCAAAGGCGGGCTCTAAGGCTGCTGAATTTGCAAAGGCTAACGGTTATACCTTCATCGATCTTGATACAGGCGAAGAGACAAAGGGTACGAAGCTGACCACGGGTGCTTCCACAGGCGGCACAGGCGGCGAAAGCTCCGGCGGATCATCAACTCCCGCAGTAACAGATTTCAAGCCCGAGGGAGCAACTCTTTGGGGACATTCCTCAGGTAAATATAACGGCGACTACATCATCAACACTTGGTGGGCTTACTATGATGATACCAAGACACTTGAATTTGTTTCCGCAACAACGGAATATAACGAGACCGGCACAATGTCCAATGTTGATAAGGAATATACCAACTGGGGCGAATATAAGGAGCAGATCGAACATATTATCATTGGCGATAATATCGATAAGATCTCCGGAAGTGCGTTCTCCGGCTATACAGCGCTGAAAGATATTAAAATGGGTAAGGATGTAAACCAGATCGATGGCGGTGCTTTCACAAACTGTTCATCTCTTACTACTATCTGGAGAGACGGCAAGGATCGCATTGAGGGCAGAGTTGACTATACAGGTATTTCAAAGGTGAATGATGTTTTCCAGGGTACTAATTTTACCGAGATCGTTCTTCCTAAATCTGCAAAGGAACTGACCGTTGACCTTCCTCCGTCTATCAAGACTATTTATTCTGCAAATATCACGGAGCAGCTTATCGCATATGTTAAGACAAACCTCTTTAACCTTCAGAATCTTAACAATCCCGATGAGAAGTATGAATATTGGATCTATGTTGACCCCAATCTGCCTGCTTGCGGCGGACGCGCGGTATTCGATTTTGATGAAGCTACAGGCGTGCTCACTGTTTACGGTGCTGGCGCGATCGATGATATCGTAAACTACTACGGCGGCGGTTCCAAGAAGCAGCCCTGGTTCGAGATCAGAGATAATGTTAAGCATATCGTTCTCAGCGATAATATCACATCTATCGGTAAGTATGCATTCTGCGAATTCAAGAATCTTGAAACAGTTCAGATCCCCGCTTCCGAGAGCTTTGTGATTCTCAATGCTGCATTCGAGAAATGCCATAATCTTAAGTCGATCTACCGCAGCGGTGATGAGCCCATTGAGGGTACTATCGATATCAGAAATGTACATGAGCTGAATTCCTGGACATTTGCGTATGACTATCTCATTGCTAATGTTATTCTCAGCCCCGAGGTTGCTAAGATCGGTTCTTCCGTATTTGAGGAGAATCTTAATCTTAACCTTGCAAACATCTATGGTACACCCGGTTCCTTTGCTGAAACATATGCAAGCGAGAACGGCAAAACCTTCTATGATATTGCAACTGCAACTCCCCAGCCCATTACCTGCAATCCTCCCGAGACAACTGCAGATACAACAGAAGCTCCTGAAACAACCGAAGCTCCTGAGACAACTGCAGCACCCGAAACAACCGATACAGAGGCTGTAACCGATACAGAGCCCGTGACCACAGCTCCCACAGTCAATTTCGTTGACGAGGGCGAAGGCGGTTCCGGCGAAGGCGGCAGCATGCTTCCTATCATTATCGCAGTAGTTGCGGTGGTAGTTGTTGCGGCAGTGGTTGTTGTTGTTATCATCGTTTTGAAGAAAAAGAAATCTGCAAAATAATTAAATGACCTGAGGCGGCTGTCGGAAGCGACAGCCGCTTCTTTGAATTTGCCAAGCTGAATATTGGGATTTTGAAGGCTCTGTACTATGAGCAGAAAACAATATTTGTTTTTTGTGATTTTATTATAAGAAAAAAATATGAATAATACTGCGATTTTTGTGCAGTATTCTCCCTATTTTGTCAAAAAAGCTTAAAGTAAGTGTTATTGTTTAGTTTTTTTTAGGCGTTTTAGGTGAAAATGTATGAAATTATGTGTATTTTGCATAAAAAGATACCGTCTGAAATGTCGTTAATCTACGAAAAACGGACTTGACAATTTAAGAAAAATAAGTTAAAATATCTTCATATTATTATTTTAATAATGTTTGCAAAAGGATATCCTTTTGTTTTCGAAATGTTACATTTCGAAGGATGGTGTTTTTACTCGGCAAAATGCCGTGTGAAATAAAAAAATTTTGGAGGAAAAAACATTATGAAGAAGCTTTTATCCCTTCTTCTTGCCCTCGCAATGCTCGTTTGCTGCTTTGCATTTGCTGCTTGCGGCGACACAGCTGACGATGGCAAGGACACAGACACACAGACCGGAGAAGTAAACGGTGACGATACAGGCGATACAGCAGCTAATGCTGATTTCAAGCTTGGTGTTATCCTTCTCCACGACGAGTTCTCTACCTACGACCTTAACTTTATGAACGGCGTAGAAGAGGCTAAGGCAGCACTCGGTCTTTCCGATGATCAGATCATCATGAAGAAGAACATTCCCGAGTCCGATGCTTGCTATGAGGCAGCTTGCGACCTTGTTGACGAAGGCTGCGACGTTATCTTTGCTGACTCCTTCGGCCATGAGACATATATGCTCAAGGCTGCTAAGGAATTCCCCGATGTAGAATTCTGCCATGCAACAGGTACAATGGCTCATACAGAGGGCCTCGCTAACTTCCACAATGCATTCGCTTCTATCTACGAGGGCAGATACCTCGCAGGTGTTGCAGCAGGTCTTAAGCTCAACGCTATGATCGAGGACGGCACAATCACAGCTGAGCAGGCTAAGATCGGTTATGTCGGCGCGTTCACATATGCAGAGGTTATTTCCGGCTATACATCCTTCTACCTTGGCGCAAAGTCTGTTTGCCCCAGTGCTACAATGGATGTTCAGTTCACAGGCTCTTGGTATGATGAGACAGCAGAGAAGAATGCTGCTCAGGCTCTTATCGCTAACAACTGCGTTCTTATTTCCCAGCATGCTGACTCTATGGGTGCTCCCACAGCTTGTGAGGAAGCAGGCGTTCCCAACGTTTCCTATAACGGAAGCACAGTTGAGGATTGTCCTAACACCTTTATCGTAGCTTCCAGAATTAACTGGGCTCCTTACTTCAAGCTCATCTGCGAGAACGCAATGAAGGGCGAAGCTATCCCCACTGACTGGACAGGCACTATCGCAACAGGCTCTGTTGTTCTTACAGATGTAAATACACAGGCTGCCGCTGCAGGTACTGTAGAGAAGCTCGAAGAGGTTAAGGCAGGTCTTCTTGACGGTACAGTTAAGGTATTTGACACAGCTGCAGACAACTTCATCACAGTTGGCGGTGCAAAGCTCGAAACATACCTTGCAGACGTTGATACAGACGATGCGTTCACTCCCGACACAGAGGCTGTAGCTGATGGCTACTTCCATGAGTCCGAGTACCGCAGCGCTCCTTACTTTGATGTAAGAATCGACGGTATCACACTTCTTAACGACGCATATTAATTTCCGAAATATTTAAACGGAGTGGCGGAGCAAACGCTCCGCCACATTTTGATAAGGTATCTAAATTTAACGGAGGTAACAGCGTGGAAAGATCTGTTGCACTTGAGCTTCGAGGAGTTACAAAAACCTTTGGCAAGGTCATAGCCAATAATAATGTCGATCTTACCGTTTACGCAGGAGAGATACTCTCTATCCTTGGCGAGAACGGTTGCGGAAAGACAACACTTATGAATATGATATCCGGAATATATTTCCCGGATAGAGGTCATATGTTCGTTAAAGGAGAGGAAGTCGTCATCCGCTCTCCCAAGGACGCTTTTGACCATAAGATAGGAATGATACACCAGCACTTTAAGCTTGTCGATGTTTTTTCTGCCAGCGAAAATATAGTGCTTGGAATAGACGACGGAAACAAATACAGCCTTAAAGATGTAAATAACCGTGTGCTGGAGATATCCGAGCGTTACGGATTCAATATAGACCCAAAAAAGAAGATCTATGAGATGTCGGTGTCCGAAAAGCAGACTGTTGAGATAATCAAGGTGCTTTACAGAGGTGCTGATATACTCATTCTGGACGAGCCTACCGCTGTACTCACTCCCCAGGAGACTGAGAGACTTTTCAATGTCCTCAGACGTATGCGCGATGACGGAAAGGCGATAATAATAATCACCCATAAGCTCCATGAGGTGCTTTCGGTATCCGATAGGGTTGCCGTGCTTCGCCGAGGCGAGCATATAGCGACGGTCGAGACAGCAGGCACAAATGAGAGCGAGCTTACCGAGATGATGGTCGGCAAGAAGATCTCGCTCAATATAGAACGTCCTGAGCCCAAAGAGCCTAAGGACAGGCTGATAGTAAAGAATGTCAACTGTACAAACAGTGACGGAATTAAAATACTTGATAATATATCATTTACGGCACGTTCCGGTGAGATCCTCGGCATTGCCGGTATTGCCGGAAGCGGTCAGAGAGAGCTGCTTGAATCTATTGCAGGTCTCCAGCATCTTGACAGCGGCGAGATCATGTATCACAATCCCAAAAATGATGAGGAAGTGAACCTCAGAGACAGGACACCTCTTCAGATAAGAGATCTGGGGGTTCGTCTCTCCTTTGTTCCAGAGGATAGACTTGGCATGGGACTTGTGGGCAATATGGACATCATAGACAATATGATGCTCAGAAGCTATAAGAAGGGGCATTCGATGTTCCTTAACCGCAAAGCTCCGAAAAATCTTGCAAAAGAGATAATAGAGAGCCTTGAGATCGCAACTCCGAATGCAACAACACCTGTAAGACGTCTCTCGGGCGGTAATGTTCAGAAGGTCCTTGTCGGACGAGAGATAGCTTCCGCTCCCTCCGTGCTTATGGCGGCATATCCCGTCAGAGGACTTGATATCGGCTCATCTTATACGATTTATAAGCTTCTAAATGAGCAGAAGGCTCGCGGTGTTGCGGTGATTTTTGTTGGTGAGGATCTTGACGTTCTTGTTGAGCTTTGCGATAAGATCATCGTTTTGGCATCGGGCAAGGTAACGGGCATTGTTGATGCCAGAACCACTACCAAGGAAGAGATCGGTCTGCTGATGACAAAAAGCACCTCGGTATCCGAGGATGCTCTTAAAACAGAAAACAGTGCAAAGGAGGACGGATGCAATGGCTAAAGTTAAAACGGAAAAGGTTCATGAGCCGTTGTTTCATATAGTCAAAAGAGACAGGATGCCCCTGTGGCAGTCAATCTCTATTCGTCTTGGCTCTATCGTCTGCGCTCTTGCATTTTGCGCTCTGATATGCTATATTGTCATAGATGTAAAACCCGCTGAGTTTTTTGAAACAATGTTTGACGGAGTTTTCGGCTCTGAAAGAAGAATATGGAAGATGATAAAGGATCTTGCGGTTCTTCTTTGTATTTCCCTTGCCGTCACCCCCGCATTTAAGATGCGATTCTGGAATATAGGCGCGGAGGGACAGGTGCTTATGAGCTGTCTTGCCAGCGTTGCCTGCGTTATCTATTTCGGCGGTAAGATGTCAAATTGGATGCTTCTCGTCTGTATGGCATTGGCATCTGTCATTATGGGCGCGATCTGGGCGGTTATTCCTGCTGTATTCAAGGCAAAATGGGATACAAACGAGACGCTTTTCACTCTTATGATGAACTATGTTGCAACCTCGCTTGTTTCCTTCTTCCTTATCGTGTGGGTACCTTCGGGTTCGAGTACGCTGGGTGAGCTTGATTACGGTCATCTGCCCAATATTTATAATCGTTATCTTGTTCTGGTGCTTGTTGTTGCGGCTATAACCGTGGCTATGTATATATACCTTAATTACTGTAAGCACGGTTATGAGATATCGGTGGTTGGCGAAAGCCAGAAAACCGCTTGCTACATAGGAATCAATGTTAAAAAGGTAGTTATCCGTACACTTATCGTGTCGGGTGCGCTCTGCGGTATTGCGGGCTTCCTTATAGTAAGCGCTCTTGACCATTCGGTAACAACAGCAAGTGCAGGCGGTCAGGGCTTTACTGCCATAATGGTCTCTTGGCTGGCTAAGTTCAATCCGATCATAATGGTGGCAACTTCATTTTTGATCGTTTTCCTGCAGCAGGGCGTAAACCAGGTTGCAACCGACTGTAATATCAGTAATGCTTTTCCCAATATCATTGTGGGTATCATCCTGTTCTTTGTAATAGGCTGTGAATTCTTTATAAACTATAAGATAATGTTCAGAGGGAAGGAGGCGTCAAAGAAATGATCTTTGATTACATTTTAAACGCTATCGCCCTCGGTATGACATTCCTTTATGGCTCAACAGGTGAGATAATCACCGAAAAGGCAGGACACCTTAACCTGGGTATTCCCGGAGTTATGTGCGTCGGTGCGGCAGGCGGCTGCGCGGCTCTGCACTATATGATAGTCGGCGGAGTTACAAACGGCGTTTTGCTTGTTGTTATCGGAATACTTGCCGCTTTCCTTGCGGCAGCTCTTATGGGGCTTATCTTCAGCTTCCTTGCCGTTACCCTTCATGCAAACCAGAATGTAACCGGTCTTGCAATGACCACCTTCGGCGTTGGTCTTATGAAGTATATCATGTTTGGACTTAAGGAGGGAACCTCCATTCCTTATCTTAAAGCACTTGATGCCTTCAGATTCCCTTTTTCAAGTTCTAACAGTGCTCTGAAGTATTGCGGAGTTATGGTATTCCTTGCGATAATCATTGCTCTTGTGGTATCATTTGTGCTTTTTAAGACCAGAGTTGGACTTCATTTGCGTGCTGTGGGAGAAAATCCTGCAACAGCCGATGCGGCAGGTATCAATGTAACGCTTTATAAATATGTGGCAACCTGTGTGGGCTGTGGCATTGCAGGTCTTGGCGGACTTTGCTATATAATGGACTATTCGGGATCTCGCGAGGGATATCTGAGTATTGAGGCATTGGGTTGGCTTGCTGTTGCGCTTGTTATCTTCGCTCTTTGGAGACCGCATATCAGTATTTTGGGTTCTGTTATATTCGGTGCGCTCTTTATCGCAGGTTCATTTATCCCTACCCTTCTTCCTTTCAAGATATTGCAGACCATGGCGGCGGCACCTCTCCTTAAGATGCTTCCCTATGTGGTAACTATCATCGTTCTGATCGTTACAAGTATCAGAGATAAGAAAGAAAACTATCCTCCCGCAGGTCTTGGTCTTAACTATTACCGCGAGGAAAGATAAAATAAAAATGCTGTTGCCGATCGGCAACAGCATTTTTTATATTTGCCTTATCTTCGCTAAACAATAATTTGTCGAGGAGAAGTAACTAACATTTTATGAGATCCTTCGCCGATGCTCAGGATGACAATAAAGGATCGTTAACTTGGTTTTCTATTGTTAAGTCAACCGTGATTTAACGTAGGAAACATTGCGAACAGTACAGTACTGTCATCCTGAGCCTCGGCGAAGGATCTCATAAGGTATCAACTAACTATTCGATAAATTATTGTTTAATGTTATACATGTATTTTCGAAATTAAAAATTCTTACTCTTCATTATCTGTATAAGCTTCTATACCGCCGAGGCGTCCGATGGCTTTGAAGCCGTCAATTTCGCCTCTCTGCATTGCTCCGAAGATGCGGTATCGAAGTCCCTTATGTCGGCGGTCGAGCTCGCTTAGCAGCTTTTTCATCTCCTCGCGTTCTGTATTTCCGTCGGCGGGGCAGGAGGATTTAACAACGGGGAGCTCGTTTTTCGCCGCAAAATAGCGAACATCCTTTTCAGGCATATAAACCATAGGTCGGATGAGCCTGAGCCCGATTCGGGAAAGATAAGAGACGGGGGAAAAGCAACCTATGCGTCCTTCAAAGAAAAGATTGAGCATAAAGGTCTCTATGGCATCGTCAAAATGGTGGCCGAGAGCGACCGAGGTGCATCCCAGCTCCTTTGCGGCATTATGAAGCGCGCCGCGGCGCATTTTGGCGCAGAGAGAGCAGGGGCTTTTTTCTTTTCTGATATCGAAAATGATCTTTGAGATTTGCGATGGTACGATATGGTATTCAACATCCAGCTCTCGGCAAAGCTTTTCGATCGCGGAAAAATCCGAGCCCTCAAATCCCATATCTATGGTTATTGCCACAAGATCAAATTTTATCGGATAAAAACGGCGTAGCTCCGCCATTGCACAGAGCAATGTAAGCGAATCCTTGCCTGCCGAAACGCCTACGGCGATCTTGTCGCCCTCTTCTATCATTTTGTAATCGTCTATTCCTCTGCGCACATAGCTGAGGAGCCTTTTTGCATCTTTCATGTATTTATCCTTTCGCGGGGGAAGTGTGTAAGCAAAAATTTAGCTTAAAAGTAAGTTGATCACACGAACTGTTAGTTGCTTCTTCCGCTAAATTATTGGGCATTTCTAAAACTCTAAATTATTGTTTAATTATTTATTTTGAGTTTTTAGAGGTTTCTATTATTTATCTTTCAAATTCTTCAAAAGAGCAATTTGCGTATATTCTTTCGGCTTCTTTGGTTAGGGTGCGGTTTCCGCTTTTATCTCCGTCCGATGTATGGAGAAGGAGGGGCGGAGTGAATTTCAGCCCTGTACTTGCACCCTTCTTTGACTCGACAAGGATCATTGATGGCTCGGTCTCGGCATCGGCGCAGACAAAGGTCATGCGTTTGGGCTCAAGCTTATTTTCCCGCAGTGCGGAGAATAGATCTGTCATTCTGTCCGGGCGGTAAACGCAGTAGAAAATACCGCCGTAGCGAAGAAGTCTTGCCGCCGCGGCACAGAAATCTCCTATGCCGCCGCAGACCTCATGCCGGGCTATGAATTTTGCATCATGTTCGTTGCGCTTTCCCGAATCGGTGCGCATATAAGGCGGATTTGAAAATACTGCATCAAGCTCACCGCCCAGATTCTCCGATCGAAGCTCTCGAACATCGGCACAGATCGGTATTATCTTTTCTTTTAAGTCGTTCAGATCGGCGTTTCTTTGGCAGAGATCGGCAAATTCGCTCTGAACCTCCGCGGCATATATTTTATCGAATTTATCTCTTGCGGCACAGAGCAGGGAAATGATCCCCGTGCCGCTGCCAAGCTCAGCCGCTCTCGAATGCTTTGACGGGCGGATGAAAGCGGCAAGCAGATATGCATCGGTGCCGAATGTAAGTCCGTTTATCTTCTGTATTAGGCGCAGGTTTTCGTTTACATTATCAAGTCTTTCGCCCTCATATATCGTATCGGTCATTATATCTCCTTTTATCAGAAAAGAGCAGGCTTTATTGCCTGCTCAGTCTGTATTCCTTATGTACCGAATCAAGCTTCCTTGATAGCCTCGGCAGGACATGTGCCGGCACAAGAACCGCAATCGATGCAAGTATCAGCGTCGATCTCGAACTTGCCGTCCTTTTCGGAAATAGCCTCAACGGGACATGCACCAGCGCAAGCACCGCAACCGAGACATTCGTCAGCATTAATCTTATAAGCCATGTTGTTACACCTCCGAATCTTATTATTATACTATTATTTTATCACAATTATCGCAAAAAGCAATATTTTTTGCGAAAAAAGTTGATACAAAATGAAATTTTTTGTTGGAAAAACGCTAAAAAGGTGGATTTTTAGGAATCATTCCTCGCTGTCGGGTTCCTCATCGGTATTATTTGTCGTGCGTTTTGATGTTTTGATGACCTTGACGTTATCTCTGTGATAATATTTAGGCGTAACATCATTCTTGTCATCGAGCTTGACCTTAATGAGACCTGCAAGGGGGCTTATTTCGATAACTGTTCCAACACCGTCCTCGGTTTTTACAACCGAATCTACGGGAGGGGTAAGCTTGATCTCAGCTTCGTATGTGTCATGCTCATAGCGCAGACAGCACATCAGTCTGCCGCAGGAGCCCGAAATCTTTGTTGAGTTAAGGGAAAGATTCTGCTCCTTTGCCATCTTGATTGAAACCTGCACGAAATCGGAAAGGAAGCTCGCACAGCAGAGAGGTCTGCCGCAAACTCCGAGACCGCCCATGAGCTTTGCTTCATCACGGATACCGATCTGGCGCAGTTCGATCCTTGTGCGGAATACCGATGCAAGATCCTTGACCAGCTCTCTGAAGTCAACTCTTCCTGCACTGGTGAAATAGAAGAGCAGCTTGCTGTTATCAAAAGTATATTCAACATCCACCAGCTTCATGTCAAGACCGTGTTCCTCGATCTTTTTAAGACATACGGAAAAGGCTTCGTTTTCCTTTTTCTTGTTTTCCTCGCCGTGGGCAATATCCTCCTTTGTTGCAATACGGATAACGGGTCGGAGAGGCTGGACAACATCCTTTTCTCTTACCATTCTGTTTCCGCAGGCAACATCGCCAAGCTCGGGACCGCGCGCGGTTTCGACGACTGCAACATCCCCGAGACGGAGCTTAAGCTCTCCGGGGGCAAAATAATATACCTTGCCGGCTTTTTTAAATCTGATCCCGATAACTTCGACCTTCGGCGAATCGTCCTCGGCGGGAGCTTCGTCGATAAGGAGCGTTGCATCATCGGAAAGATCCACTGTTACGGAATATTCGGTTTCGGTATTCTCTTCAATAAGCATGTTTTCAGCGGCTTTTTCCGCGATTTCCTCAATAGCTTTATTATTCTGCTCATCCGCATTCTGAGGCTTATTGTCTCTTCTGCCGTGATGGCGGTTCGGATAATGACCGCCTCTGCGGTTATGGTTTCTTCCGCCATGATAGCGGTTATTTTTCTGCTGACCCTGATCGCTGTTTTTTTGGGTCTGGTTTTCGCTGTTATTCATTATCTATCTCCATATAGAGTTTATTTTTAGCGGTCTCATAGCAGACCGCAATCGATTGCCAATGCATAGAGCGTCAGGCGGACATTTGAATTGCCCGCAAGTCTTGTTTTTGCCTTGCCGATAGCATTCATAATGCCGAGCAGGGCAGAGGCTTTGAATTTGAAGGAAAGCTCAGCCGCTTCCTCCTCACTTGTGAAAAAGCATAGCGGTGCGCCTTCGCATTTTTTTATGACGATCAGATCTCTCGCGGCATTTTCGATCTCCGAGAGCTGTTTGATTATCTCGTCTCGCTTTTGGGAGAACATGCCTATCAGGTCTATGGATCTTTTTCCGTTCCTTCTTGTTGTCATTTCTTCGAGGAAATTTTTCGCCAGATGTCTGGCGTCAAGTCTCGGGCGGCGCTTTTTTTCATCCAGTAATTCAAGTGCCTGTCCGATATAGCCTGATGCCAGCTTGATGATCTCCTCAAATTCCTCGGGCTTATCCCGCTTCAGCGCGGCGGCATCCGAATTCATCCTCAGCAGATTTGCGCCGAGAATATCACGGGGCAAGGGTCTCATGCGAAGGATCGGTGCACGGCTTTTGATCGTTTCAAGAAGCGGGCTTGCCGATTCCGCAAGAAGCAGGAAGACCACGAACTTCGGCGGTTCTTCAAGTGTAAGCAAAAAGGCGTTCTGCGCTTGAATATTCATTGTGTGAGCGTCTTCAAGGATATATACCTTGATATCAAGGTCGTTTGGCAGAAGTCTTACATCATCCCGGAGACGGCGTATAATGTCGACACCGAGCTGAGCCTTGCCTTCCTCACGTGATATCGTGATAACATCGGGGGATTTATTCTCCATAATCTTTCGGCATGATGGACAAAGGGAGCAGGGAAGGGGAAGAGAAGTGTCCTTCGAATGTTCACATGCCAGTGCGGCGGCGAGCTCTCTTGCAAGGGTATGCTTGCCGCTGCCTCTTGCACCTTCGATGATATATGCATGGGAAAGCGTACCTTCGCGCACGTCGGCAGCAAGACGTTCTCGAAGCTCTTCATTTCCGAGAATGTTCGGAAAATCCTTCATTTGCCTCACGTCCTTTCGCCCTAAATCAAAACCTACCTTAAATTATAACAAAAATAATGCGATATGTCAATAGATAAAGTTTGGAGATGTGATTTTATGCAGATTTTTAAACTTTAAGCTGTATTAATTATCGCTTATAATCCAAAGGGATGATGCATAAATCATAAGCACTTTGACATTTTTCTCTTATACTCATAGG
>JAFTXK010000069.1 GCA_017461635.1 Clostridia bacterium
AAAAACTGACAAAGCTCGATCTGTTTATCATTATTTTGGCTGTTCTCATAGCTATTGCGCTGTTTATTTTTAAGATGATCCCATCGGGCTCGCAAACTGTTCTTTATGTTATTTCGGATCAGGGCTCGCAGACCTATTCGCTTTCGGAGAAAGATAATATTACTGCTGAGCTTGTTTCGCGCGGAATTGCCGTTAAAATAAGGATAGAGGACGGCTGCGCCTTTATCGAATCCTCAGGATGTCCTAACGGAATTTGTATGAAGAGCCCAAAGGCGGAAAAAGCAGGTGATTCCATTGTGTGCGCTCCTGCGGGACTGGCGCTTATTGTAAAAGAAGCAGGAGGTGGAGCTGATGCGGATGCCCTTGCAGGTTAAGACCGCGGGGATCGCAAGATGCGGTCTGCTTCTTGCGGCGGCACTGATCCTCTCCTATATTGAGAGCGTTCTCGGCATGCACTTTGCCTTTCTTCCGGGGATGAAATTGGGACTTGCCAATGTTATAACGGCATTTGTATTCTTCGAATTTTCAAAGGGAGAAGCTCTGGCTGTATCTCTCGGCAGAGTGATAATAATGGGCATACTTTTCGGCAGTCCGATATCCTTTTTGTATTCCTTTTGCGGTGCTTTTTTATCCTTCCTTGGACTGATCCTTGCCCGTGCGATCGGTAAAGGAATAAGCTATGTTGGCTCATCGGTGCTTTGCGCATGCCTGCATAATCTTGGGCAATCTATAGTTGCCACCGGATTTTTCGGCATAGACGTTGCGTCATTTTATCTGCCTTATCTGCTCCTTGGGGGCGCAATTTTCGGCACTGTAACCGGCATACTGCTGAATTTTATTTCAAAAAAATATCAGAAGGTGATTTTCAGATGAAATTCTTGAAGAAAACGATACTTATTCTCCTTCCTCTTATTCTGCTTTTTGGCAGCTGTTCAGGTAAGGAAAACTATATTGAAAGCTCTTTCGTTGCCATGGATACCGTTATAAGCTTCAAGGTCTCCGAGGGGGAATATGACGAGACAGCTATCATTGCGGAATGTGAAGAATTACTTTCGGAAATTGAAAACACCATTTCAAAAACTGCCGAGGAAAGCGATACCTCGATCGCAAATACCGATATCGATATGATGCTTGAGGTCAGCCCGATATTTGAGGAAGTTACAGCGCTTTCTCTCGATTATTCGCGCATGACAGGCGGTGCATTTGATATCACTGTGGGCGGACTGAAAAATCTCTGGGAAAAATGCTCTGAGGAGGGAAGAGAGCCTACAGCCGAGGAGATAGAGACTGCTCTTAGGTTCGTTGGCTATGACAGCCTTACCCTTGATAATTCTACTCTCGAAAAGCGTTATAAGGAAACCCGTCTTGATTTTGGTGCTATAGGTAAAGGCTATGCGGCGCAGAAGCTGGTACAGCTCTTAGAGGAAAAGGGCGTAAGCGGTGCGATACTTTCCTTTGGAGGAAATGTTGCCCTTGTTGGCGCAAAGCAAAGCGGAGATCTCTATAAGGTAGGCGTTAAAGATCCTTATAATACAGCCGATGTTATTGGATATCTTTCTCTTGACGGCGGATTTGTTTCGGTCTCGGGAGATTATGAACGCTATATCGGGATCGGCGATAAAAAATATAACCATATTATTGATCCTTCTACCGGATATCCCATCGAAAGCGGACTTCATTCTGTTTCTGTTATCAGCGATAACGGTGCTCTTGCGGATGCACTCTCAACTGCTCTTTTTGTTATGGGGAAGGATGCGGCAATTGAATTTTACAATTCCGCAGTCTGCGATTTCGAGGCTGTTTTTGTTACCGATGATGGAGTTTTCGCAACGGCGGGACTTAAAGATGTTTTCAGCCCCCAAAAGAGTGTGAAGGTCACTTTTGAAGGCGTTGATCCAAATGGAAATTAAAAATTGTAATTTGCAAACAAGTTGCATAATCCCCTTGACAGAAATCGACTTTTAATGTTATAATATAATGTATTTTTATATTTAAGGAATTTTAATAATGTCTGAGAAAAAGATAAATAATATCGTTCCGCCCGAGGTGATGAAAAGAACCTTCGATTTTTCTGAGAAAATGCTTCGTCTCAATGAAAAGCGTTCCATCGAACGCGGCGAGAAGATGCGTGCATATGTTCTCACCTTTGGCTGTCAGCAAAATGAAGCGGACAGTGAAAAGATAGCGGGGATGTCGAGGGCTATGGGCTATGAGATAGCCGATACTCCCGAAAAAGCCGATCTTATTATGGTCAATACCTGCGCAGTCCGTGAGCATGCTGAGAAAAAGGCTCTTTCAACAATTGGGCAGTTCAAGCATCTTAAGGCTAAAAATCAAGCTCTTATGATCGGTGTTTGCGGCTGTATGGTTACCCAGGAGCACCGCCGTGAGGAGCTGAGACACAGCTATCCTTATGTTGATTTCATTTTCGGTACTTCGAGCCTGCACCGTCTGCCCGAGCTTTTATATGAAAAAACTGTCAAGGGCAAGCGTCTCTTCTGCCCCGAAGAAGAGGAATATCAGGTTGCCGAAGGACTTGGAATAGAACGCGACAGCACTTACCGCGCATGGGTCAGCATAATGTATGGCTGCAATAATTTCTGCTCATACTGCATAGTGCCCTATGTAAGAGGAAGGGAACGCAGCCGCCGCATGGAGGATATCGTAAGCGAGGTCGAAGCGCTGGCGAGAGAAGGTTATAAGGATATCACACTGCTTGGACAGAATGTTAACTCATATGCCAAAGGGATGGAATATGATTTTGCGGATCTGATGTCACGTCTATCACAAATTGACGGTGATTTTAAGCTGAGATTTATGACAAGCCACCCGAAGGACGCTTCGAGAAAGCTGATCGACGTTATGGCGGAGAATGAAAAAATAGCACGTCATTTTCATCTGCCGCTCCAGTCTGGAAGCGACAAGATGCTTAAAGCGATGAACCGCCATTATGATAAGGCTCAGTATCTTGATACAGTGCGCTATATCAGAGAAAAAATGCCCGATATCGCGCTGACCACAGATATTATAGTCGGCTTTCCCGGAGAGACCGAGGAGGATTTCGAGGGAACTCTCGAAATGCTGAGAGAGGTTCGCTATGATATGATATTCTCGTTTATTTATTCCCCAAGAAAGGGAACACCTGCTGCCGAGATGGAGCAGATTCCCGAAAGCGTTAAAAGCGAACGCTTCTCGCGGCTGCTTAAGGTGCAAAACGAGATATCGCTCTCAAAAAATCTGCCCCTTGTTGGAAAAACTCTGCGAGTTCTTTGCGATGGAGTGAGTAAAAATAACGAAGAACTCCTCAGCGGCAGAACAGAAGGAAATAAGATAGTTTTCTTTCATGGAGAAAGCTCGGATGAGGGAAAATATCTTAATATAAAGATAGACCGTGCAGAGGCATTTGCCCTCTACGGCGAGAAAATTTAATTTTAGGAGAAAAACAAAATGGAAATTATGGATATTGCCGTAATGCTCGGCGAAGCAATAAAGAATGACGACAGAATGATCCGTCTTAATGAAGCAAAAAACGCATATGACAGAGACATCGAGCTTACAAAGGCTATGATGGAATATGATGTTCAGCAGAAGGCTATGAGCTATGAATATGAGAAGGCAGAGAAGGACATGGTTCTTATCTCCGAGATCCAGAAGAAGGTGGATGAGCTTTATAAGCAGATCACTTCAAATCCAGTATTTAATGAGCTTGATTCTGCACAGGCAGATGTAAATGCACTTATGAATGAGGTCAATCAGACGATCACCCGCACCATCACAGGGGAGGATCCTTCCTGCACACATGATTGCAGCACCTGCGGAGGCTGCCACTAATTTTTGATTATAAGGGGTAAATGCCATGACTCCGATGATGGAGCAGTATTTTGAGATAAAAAATCAGTATAAGGATTATCTTCTCTTTTACCGTCTCGGTGATTTTTACGAGATGTTTTTTGACGATGCAAAAACCGCATCGAGAGAGCTTGACCTTACCCTTACGGGCAGAGATTGCGGAGAAGAGGAAAGAGCCCCCATGTGCGGTGTTCCTTTCCATTCATCCGAGGGATATATCGGAAAGCTGATAGAAAAGGGCTATAAGGTCGCTATCTGTGAGCAGACCGAAGATCCAGCACAGGCAAAGGGTCTTGTGCGCCGTGAGGTAGTGAGAGTTGTTACCCCCGGAACTTTGCTCGAAACAAACCTTCTTACCGATACGAGAAATAATTATCTTTGTACAGTATATCTGGGAGAATTCGAATGCGGCATAAGCTTTGCCGATGTTTCGACAGCTCAGGTCTATGCAACCTCCTTTGGCGGAGATAATATGCTTACTCATCTTAAAAATGAGATCGGCACATATTCTCCGAGCGAGGTTATTTTCAATATAAGCCTGACAAAAGCTCCCGAAATGGCTGATTTTATGCGCGAGAGAACAAATGCCCTTGTCAGCGATAACCAGCCCTACCGCTTTGAATTTGCTGATGCTCTTCAGAGCATTGAAGGTCAGTTCGGAGCTGACATGAGAGATCGTGTCATGGGCGAAAAGTCTATGACATGCGCCCTCGGTGCTTTGCTTGGCTATATAAGAGAGACCCAAAAGGGCGATGTTTCCTATATCAAGGATCTGAATGTTTACGGCGACGGTCAGTATCTCGAAATGGATCTTAACACAAGACGTAATCTCGAGCTTATCGAGACCATGCGTTCAAAGGAAAAGAAGGGGTCTCTTCTTTGGGTGCTTGATAAGACTGAGACCGCGGCGGGCGCAAGAATGCTCCGCAAATGGATAGAAAGACCGCTTCTTTCAACCAAGAAGATCCTTCGCCGTCAAAGTGCGGTGCGCGAATTCTATGAAAATTTCATGCTCAGAGAGGAAACGGGAGTTCTTCTTTCCGATGTTCTCGATCTTGAGCGTCTTATTTCAAAAATAGTTTACGGCTCGGCAAACGCAAAGGATCTGAGAGCTGTGGCTAATACTCTTAAGATAATTCCTGAGCTTAAGAATCTGCTTTCAACTTGCGAGAGTGATGAGCTTCGCAGACTTACAGGCGAGCTTGACGATCTTTCGGATGTAAGAGAAGCTATCGATACATCAATTGTTGATGATCCGCCTTTTTCGGTTCGCGACGGAGGCATGATAAGAGACGGCTCGAATCCTGATGTTGATTATCTGCGATCTGTCATGACCGATGGCAAGAGCTGGATAACCAAGATCGAAACCGAGGAAAGGGAAGTTACGGGAATTCCCAAGCTCAGGATAAGCTATAATAAGGTTTTCGGTTACTATATTGAGGTCACAAAATCCTATATGGATATGGTTCCCGAAAGATATATCAGAAAACAGACTCTCGCAAACTGCGAGAGATACATAACCCAGGAGCTGAAGGACACTGAGGCTACCATTCTCGGTGCGGCAGATAAGATCTGCAGTCTCGAATATGATCTTTTCCAGCAGGTTCGTTCCTTTGTTGCCGAAAAAAGCGAGAGGATTCAGAAAACGGCGGCTCTGCTTGCCACGATCGACGTTTATATGTCTCTCGGCGCTGTTGCGGCTCATAATAAATATGTTTGCCCCTATATTGACGACGGTGATTCGATCGTTATTAAAGACGGCAGACATCCTGTTGTCGAGCAGTTCGTTAAGGACACATATTTCGTACCAAATGATGTTGATCTCGATTGCAGAACAAAGCGTCTTATGCTCATAACGGGACCCAATATGGCAGGTAAATCCACATATATGCGGCAGGTCGCGCTTATTACAGTTATGGCTCAGATAGGTTCCTTCGTTCCTGCTTCAGATGCACAGATAGGCATTGTTGATAAGGTGTTCACCCGTGTCGGAGCTTCAGATGATCTGGCTTCGGGTCAGTCGACCTTTATGCTTGAAATGAATGAGGTCGCTTATATCCTTAAAAATGCCACAAAGCGTTCGCTTATTGTCTATGACGAGATAGGACGCGGAACCAGCACCTTTGACGGCATGAGCATTGCAAGAGCCATTGCCGAATATACGAATTCAAAGAAGATCGGCGCGAAAACTCTTTTTGCAACACACTATCATGAGCTTACAACTCTTGAAGATGAATTTGAAGGCATCGTAAATTACAATATTGCGGCCAAAAAGCGCGGTGACAGCATTACATTCCTTCGAAAGATAGTCAAGGGCTCTACCGATGACAGCTACGGTATCGAGGTTGCAAAGCTGGCAGGACTTCCGAATGAAGTTATCAAACGAGCAAAGGATGTTCTTGCCACTATCGAAAAGACATCGGTATCGCTTCGCACAAGTGAAAAAGAGGATCAGCCTCTTATGATCGAAGAGGAAAATACGATCAGCTTTGAGGAATGTCTTCGCGATCAGGCAATAGAAGAGCTTAAGGCGATAGATCTCAATACCATTTCACCCTATGAAGCGATGCAGCTTCTTTTTGAGATACAGCGAAAGCTGAAATAAAAATAAGGAGGGTTTGCTGTGGGAAAAATAAACGTACTTAGCTTTGCCGTGGCAAACCTTATTGCCGCAGGCGAGGTTGTTGACCGTCCGTCCTCGGTCATAAAGGAGCTGATGGAAAATTCCATTGACGCAGGCGCGGATACCATAACGGTTGAAATACAGAAGGGCGGAACTACCTTCATGCGGGTATCCGACAATGGATGCGGCATGGAGCCTGAGGATCTGCCGACAGCCCTGCGCCGTCATGCAACAAGCAAGATAAAGAACGCCGAGGATCTTGACGCCATCATGTCGCTGGGCTTCAGAGGAGAAGCTCTTGCGGCTATATCCTCGGTTGCCAATGTAAGAATAATCTCAAAGACAAGAGATAATCCCATGGGTGCTATGATAGAATCCCACGGCGGAAATGTGGTGGGCGTTACCGAGAGAGGCGCTTCGGACGGAACAACTATTATTGTTGAGGATCTTTTCTATAATGTTCCCGCAAGAAGAAAGTTTCTTAAAAAGGATCTCACCGAAGCTATGGCGGTTTCTGCCGCTGTTGAAAAGATAGCGCTTTCACATCCCGATATAGCTATTCGTTTTATATCGGACGGAGTTCTTCGCCTTGAAACTTCAGGTGACGGAAAAGCTCTCAGCGCGATCTATTCGGTTTTTGGCAGGGATTTTGCAGGAAAAATGCTTGCGGTGGAGAGTGCGGGTAACAATATAAAGGTAAGCGGATATATCGGACGCTCGGATAATGTAAGAGCAAACAGAAATTATCAGAATTTCTTTATTAACGGCAGATATGTCAAGAGCAAGACCGCAATGGCGGCGATAGAGCAGGCTTATTCCTCATACATACCGCCCGAAAAATTCCCCTGCTGTGTGCTCTTTATCGATATCGACCCCAGAACGGTGGATGTAAATGTTCATCCGGCAAAGCTGGAGGTCAAATTCTCAAATGAAAAGCCTGTTTTTGAAAGCATATATTATGCAGTAAGAAACACGCTGGAAAAGAATATAACCCGTCCCGAGGTACATCTTCAGAACGGACATATTTCGGCGGCAGAATACAGAAATATGACCACGGGAAAGGTCTCATCTTCAAAGATTTTTGCCTCGGAAGCTCCCAAGCGTCAGAATCCTATTTCGGCTTTTGTTCCGATAGAGGATAAAAGTACACCGAAGGCTGAACAGACCCGCTATGAGCCTACTGTTTCTTCTGCTGATAAATTCGGCTTAACTAAAGCTTTTCCAAAAACTGATACGGCATCTGATAAAACCGAAAGAAAAGCTGAAGATCTGACAATTTCGATTCCTAAGGTTATCAGCACTGAATCTTTTGCAAAAAAGGCTGAAGAACAGGTAAAAGCGGATTCAGTCAAAGCTCCTATGCCGGTTTCCGAGAAAATAAACGATATTGGAAGAAGCGAGGTGCTGCCGGGCGAGGTGAAACCGCCGAAAAAAGCGGCTGAAGCTCCCGTTACGGAAGAAAAAAAGGAAGAAAGAACTATTCCGCCATACAGAATTATCGGCGAAGCTTTTAATTCATATATTTTTATCGATCTCGGCGAAAAAATGCTGATAATCGATAAGCATGCCGCTCATGAACGCATTATTTTCGAGCGTTTCAAGGAGATCATGCGCAGCCGCGAGCAGGCATCGCAAATGCTGATGCTCCCTATCGAGATAAATCTTGGCAGGGATGAATGTCATGCGCTGAATGAATACCGCGAGGAGATAGAATCTGCGGGCTTTACCTTTGATATAGGAGATAATAAGGTCAGTGTCCACTCTTCGCCTACGGGTATTTCTGTTGATGCTGTTCCCGAGATATTTCAGACCTTTGCCGAAAGACTTCTTTCGGGAACGGGAAATGTTGCTCTGACAAGGGATCTTATCTTTGAAAAGGCTCTCTATCAGGCATCCTGCAAGGCGGCAATAAAGGCAGGCAGACAATATGCCGAGGGGCATACCGAATGGCTCTGCAAAAAGATGATGGAAATGCCGGATATAACCTTCTGCCCGCATGGCAGACCCGTTGCCATCGAAATGACAAAAACTATGCTTGATAAGCAGTTTGAAAGGCTATGACCGAGCACTGCTTTTAACGAAAGGATATAAAAATGTTTGATCTTATAAAACAAGAGGGCAGGGCAAGACGCGGCTGTCTTCATACCGTCCATGGAGATATCCAGACACCTGTATTTATGAATGTCGGTACTTGTGCCGCAATAAAGGGCGGTGTTTCTACCATGGATCTCATCGACCTTAACTGCCAGGTAGAGCTTTCTAATACCTATCATCTCCATCTGCGCCCGGGCGATAAGCTTATACATGATATGGGAGGTCTTCGCAAGTTCTTCAATTGGGAGGGACCCGTGCTTACCGATAGCGGCGGATTCCAGGTATTTTCGCTTTCCCAGCTTCGCAAGATAACAGAGGAAGGCGTTCGCTTTGCTTCGCATATTGACGGAAAACGCATCTTTATGGGTCCTGAGGAAAGCATGCAGATACAGTCAAATCTTGCCTCCACCATCGCAATGGCATTCGATGAATGTATCGAGAACCCAGCGCCCTATAATTATGTTAAGAATTCCTGTGACCGTACCGCGCGTTGGCTCGTTCGCTGTAAGGTGGAAATGGATCGACTTAATCAGCTTCCCGAGACCATAAATAAGGATCAGATGCTTTTCGGCATCGGTCAGGGCGGAACCTATGAGGATCTGCGAATTGAGCATATGGAAAGAATTGCAGAGCTTGATCTTAACGGTTATGCCATCGGAGGGCTTGCTGTGGGCGAAGCGACAGAGGATATGTACCGTATAATCGATGTTGTTGAGCCTCATATGCCAAAGCATAAGCCCAGATATCTGATGGGTGTCGGAACACCCTGCAATATCCTTGAGGCTGTCCATATGGGTGTTGATTTCTTCGATTGCGTAATGCCCAGCAGAAATGCGCGCCACGGTAATCTCTTTACATGGCATGGAAAAATGAATCTCTGCAACGAAAAATATGCAAAGGACGCCCGTCCGTTTGACGAGAACTGCGGCTGTCCCGCTTGCCGAAATTACAGCCGTTCCTATGTCCGCCATCTCATTAAGGCTAAGGAATCCCTCGGTATGCGCCTTGCGGTCATGCATAATCTCTATTTCTATAATGAACTCATGCAGAAGATCCGAGATGCCCTCGACGGAGGTTATTTTGAATCCTTCTATCAGAAATACCGTCAGATCCTGGGCGAAAGATCTCAGGATTAATAGAAAAAGGATGCGCTCGGCGCATCCTTTTTCTATTATTTAAAGAACTCTGATTCTTGAAAGAACCTTGGTGCCGTTCTCGGCGAAGGCTTTTTCTTTTTCAAAAGCCTCTGCCTCGGTCATGGGCTTTGTGATGAATGCGGTTTCGCCGTTTTCGCTGACGCAATGAACAATATTATCACATACCTTTTCCATGCATTTTACGCATCCTGCAATGCGGAAATAATGAGCGCAGACATGATCAGAAAGAGGAGCAATATCGTCATCTGCCGCATCCGTCCATTTTGCCGAGCCTGCCTTCATCTCGCTCTTGATCGCAATGTCAATAACATCCGATACAACTGCGCTGGCTGTGGGAAGCTTGCCCGCGCCTCTGCCATAGAACATAGCGTCTCCAAGCATATCGCAGTTAACGAGAATACCGTTGAATACATCTGAAACATCATGAAGAGGATTAGCTGTGGGGATAAGTCTCGGTGCAACAAAAGCAAGTATTTTGTCTCCAACCTTTTCTGCATGACCGATAAGCTTGATGGAGTATCCATCCATCTCTTCCGCAAATTTAACATCCTTTGCGTCTATCTTTGTAATTCCCTCACAGTGAATATCATCGGGGGAGATCAGCTTGCCGTAAGCGAGAGCCGCAAGAATTACTATCTTTCTTGCCGCATCATGCCCTTCGATATCAGAGGTTGGATCTGCCTCTGCATAACCCTTTGTCTGCGCTTCCTTCAGCGCATCGGCAAATTCTGCACCGTTTTCAGACATTTGTGTAAGGATATAGTTGGTAGTGCCGTTGAGAATACCGGAAATTCCGTCGATGCGGTTCTGAGCAAGATCGCTCATCATGGGCTTGATTATCGGAATACCGCCGCCTACGCTTGCCTCAAAGAGATATCTAACGCCGTTCTTCTCGGCGATCTCAAGGAGCTCTGTGCCAAATTGCGCAACCACCAGCTTATTGGAGGTTACAACATGCTTGCCGGCTTCCAGTGCCGCCTTTGAGAAATCGTAAGCAGGATGAGCACCGCCCATAGCCTCAACTACGATATCAACTTCCTTATCATTGATAATATCATTAAAATCATGGGTGACCAGCTTTTCAAAAGGACTGCCCGGGAAATCGCGCAGATCAAGAATATGCTTGATAACAAGATCAGCACCTGTTTTGGTTTTTATTACGTCCTTATTTTTTTCAATGACCTCCGCAGTGCCGCTGCCGACAACGCCGAAGCCGAGAATTGCTACATTAATCATTGTATTTCTCCTGAATTTTGAATAGATATATATATAATACCATAAAAATATACCTTTTGTAAAGATAAAAGCGCAAAATATCTTGAAAAATTTTTATTTTGTGGTAAAATATATAATGAAAAGGTGTAATAAAGGAGGTAATTACAATGAGTTCACCTATCGGAAGCCGCAGAAATGTGAAGATCTTCGTGCTTTACCTTATGGAAAATATAAATTATCCGCTGGATTTCGTAACTATAAATGATATCGTTATGCAGACCGACTATATAATATATCTCGATTTTGCCGAGTGCTTCCACCAGATGGTGGACGACGGGCTGATCCTTGTTGACGACAGCCGAGATGAGCCTTATTATTATGTTTCGGAGAAGGGAAGACTGGTTGCAAGAGAGCTGAAGAGCGATATTCTTCCTTCTATTCTTGATCAGAGCCTTCGCTATGCATTGAGATATCTGGATTTTAAGCAGAGAGATGTTAAGTCAAAATGCACCTCGGAGCGCATGGAGGACGGCAGATATAAGATCGAATGCTCGCTTACCGAAAAGGGCGTTGTTATCTATTCAACAACCCTTGTGGTCGATACCGAAGAACGTGTTGAGAAGATGAAATAGAATTTCATAGACCGTCCCGAGGTCATTTACCGAGGCGTAAACGCACTTCTTGCCGGAAATGTCAATTATCTTTTTGATTTTTGAAATTGAAAAAATGTCGAAAAATTAACAAAAATCTCGGAATATGCAAAAATTTTATACATTTTTGTAGAAAATGACGATAAATAATTATCAAAAAACTATTGACATTGTGAAAAATAATGGTATAATAATATGTGTAAGCGTAATTGGCTTTGTTTTATAAATGAAAATCGGCGGTGCTCAAATGGGATCGAAGAATAAAACGGAAATCATCGAATCTTCGCCCGAAAAACTCGCTGCTCTTATCCTTTCATATAAGGATGGAGATGAGACGGCATTTGACCGCTTGGTTCACCTTTATCATCCTCTTATCGACAGCATGGTAAATCGCTGTTTTGAAGGGCTCTCGCCTTATTATGAAAGGGATGATGTTCAGCAATTTGCCCTTATAGCCTTTTCCAAAGCCGCTTTGGCATATAATCTGAAGCAAGAGAAGGTGACCTTTGGGCTTTATGCAAAGATATGCATAGGCAATGCGCTGATATCAAAATTACGCTCTGCGAGAAAGCACCATGTTGAGGTTCTTCCTGTAGACAGTATCTTTGATATGGCAGATCCGGATGATATTGCGGAAGAGATGATCGACCGCGAAAATGCCGAAAAGCTTCATGAACTGATTAAAAGCACTCTATCGGATTTTGAAAACGAAGTATTCAAGCTCTATGCCGGCGGCTATTCCTCTTCAGAAATTGCGGACAAGCTTGGCAAGACAGAGAAATCTGTTGACAATGCGATTTTCAGGGCAAGAAAAAAACTTAAGACGGTATTAAACGAGGCTCCTGTGTGAGACTCTTTAATAAAATCAGTCCGCAAGAGACGGACATGTACACAAAGTGAGGTAAAAGACAATGTACGAAGAAGAGAATGTAGTGGTAGAAGAGGAAGTTTTCGAGGACGAAACTCTTGTCTGCAAGGAATGCGGAAACGAATTCGTTTTCACAGCAGGCGAAAAGCAGTTCTATAAGGAAAAGGGTTTTGTAAATAAGCCCAAGTGCTGCAAGCCTTGCCGCGATGCAAGAAAGAATGCTGACAGAGCGCCCAGAGAAGTTTTCGAGACCGTTTGCGCTGAATGCGGCGGTGTTGCGAAAGTTAACTTCCAGCCTTCCAGTGACAGACCTGTCTACTGCAAAGCTTGCTTTGACGCAAGAAGAAACGGCTAATCAATAAGTTATATTCTCTCAAGATTATATACGATTGACAAACCACCCCTCCGCGGATAACGCGGAGGGTTTTCTTTTTGATACTATGTGAGAGATCGAATTTTTGATACAAACAAGAATTTGTCGAGCCGGTGGAGATGAATGTTTTTCGACAGACTGAAATAAAAAATGCGAAGATAGAAGAAAATAATGTTCATATTGAAATAATTTTCAAAAAACTATTTACAAATTGAAAGTTTTCGGGTAAAATATATAATAGTATATTAGATTCCTTTGGAGGTTAGAAAAATATGACACCGAAATATAAAAGAGTGCTTCTGAAGCTTTCGGGAGAAGCACTTGCCCAGGGCTCGGACGGAATCCTTAACCATGATTTTCTCGGAGAGGTCTCCGAGGTAATAAAAAAATGCTGTGATGACGGAATTCAGGTCGCAGTTATCGTTGGCGCAGGCAATATCTGGCGCGGCAGACAGGGCACCGATATGGACAGGGTGAGAGCAGACCATATGGGTATGCTGGCTACCACAATAAATGCTCTTGCACTTCAGGATGCTTTTGAACATAAGGGCCTTCGTGCTCATGTTATGACTGCGGTGGAGATGGACACCTTCACTGAGCATTATACAACGAGAGATGCTGTGAAGCACCTCCAAAACGGAGATGTGGTCATTTTCGGATGCGGTCTCGGCGCACCCTTCTTCTCAACAGATACCGCGGCTGTTCTGAGAGCCGCCGAAATCGAAGCTGACGCAGTGCTCATGGCGAAGAACATTGACGGCGTTTATACTGCAGATCCCGCTAAAGATCCATCGGCTGTTCGCCTTGACGAGATCACCTATAAGGAGATACTTGCAAATGAGCTGAAGGCTCTCGATATGACGGCAACGACCTTCTGCATGGAGAATAACATTGAGCTGTATGCCTTTGCCCTTAGCGACCCTATGAATATTTACAGAGTTATCATGGGCGAAAAGATAGGAACTGTTATCCATAAATAATTTTACATATAATTGAAAGGAATTTAGAATTATGAAGATCAATATTAAAGACATAGAAGCAAAGATGCAGAAATCCATCGATTCTTTGGAATATAATCTCGCATCGATCAGAGCGAGCCAGGCAAATGCCAGAGTTCTCGACAGAGTTTCCTTCGAATATTATGGTGCACCCACTCCTCTTGCCTCCATGGCTGATATCAGAGTTGCGGACGCAAGAACTCTTACCATCAAGCCCTATGATGCCTCTACCCTCAAGGCTATCGAAAAGGCTATTCTCACAAGCGATGTCGGTATCACACCTTCAAATGACGGTCAGACCATCCGCCTTGTGTTCCCTCAGCTTACAGAGGAGCGCAGAAAGGATCTTACAAAGCAGGTTCAGAAGATGGGTGAGGAATGTAAGGTCGCTATCCGTAATATTCGCCGCGATGCAAATGATGAATGTAAGAATATGAAGAAGGACGGCAGTATGACCGAGGACGAGCAGAAGGCTTCTGAAAAGTCGGTTCAGGATGCTACCGATAAGTTCACTAAGATGATCGACGGTATTGTTTCCTCAAAGGAAAAGGAGATCATGGCTATCTGATCTCAGCTATATGAACGGGGTGGAGAAAGACCGCTCCGTTCTCATATAAATTGAAAGTTGGAGAATATATGGCTGATTTAGAGAATAAGATCACGGTTGATGAGCGTCTGGGGCATATCGCTTTTATTATGGACGGCAACGGAAGATGGGCGCAGAAGCGCATGATGCCGAGGACATATGGACATAAGCACGGTGCTGAGAATTTCAAAAATATTGTAAGATATTGCGGAGATATCGGCATAAAGGCTGTTACGGTCTACGCTTTTTCAACGGAGAACTGGGGCAGACCGAAGAACGAGGTCGATACCATAATGAATCTTCTTTCACAGTATCTTGATACCTGCGAGGAAGAGATGAAGATCCATAATATCAGATATAAATTTCTCGGAGATATGAGCGTTTTCACTCCTGAGCTTAGAAAAAAGATAGAGCATGTGGAAGAGCTCTCAAAGGATAACGGACTTCTTCTTAATGTCGCGCTGAATTACGGCTCAAGAGCCGAAATAGTCCATGCCTTTAAGGTGCTGGCGGCAGAGGGGAAAAGAGAGATAACGGAAGAGGATATTTCTGGTGCGCTCTATACTGCGCATTGTCCCGATCCCGATATTATCGTTCGCACGGGCGGTGATATAAGACTTTCAAATTTTCTGCTCTGGCAGGCGCAGTATTCCGAGTTTTATTTTACAGACGTTCTCTGGCCCGATCTTTCGCCCTCTGATGTGGACGAGATAGTTCGGGAATTCTATCGAAGAAAGAGAAAATACGGCAAGGTATAAGGGGAAAATCATGTTAAAAAGAATCATTACCTCGGTGGTCGGGGTCATCATAATGATACCCGTGCTGTGGTATTCGGATACATATCTTTTTGTGGGCGCAATGTCTATTCTTTGCGTTGTCGGTTGCTTTGAGCTTATGCGATGCATAAAGGTAAATCATAAATACGGTATCGCGATTCCGCAGTATCTTCTTGCGGCGGCAATGCCTTTTCTTGTTCGTCTCGGAAGCGGTTCCGAGGTTTGGTTCAAGGCGGCAATATTTGCGCATGTAGTATTTATGCTTTATCTGTTGGCAATGGCAGTATTCTCCCATGGAAAAACAAGAGTGGAAGAGGTGGCTATGACCTTTGCCCTCTGCCTGTATATCAATGTGGGCTTCAGCTCAATAATACTTCTCAGAGACCATGAGGGGGCAGGGGCTTATATTTTTCTTCTCACCTTCATCGGCGCATGGATGACCGATATCTTTGCATATTTCTGCGGTATGGCTTTCGGACGTCATAAGCTGATTCCCGATGTTTCGCCAAAGAAAACCGTTGAGGGAAGTATCGGAGGTATAGTTTTTTGCGCTCTCGGTTATGTGATCTACGGTCTCATTATTGCGAATGTATTCGAGGTTGAGATGAATATTATTGCCCTCGGAGTTTTCGGAGTGATAATTTCCATAGTTTCTCAGATAGGAGATCTTTCGGCATCTCTTATCAAGCGTGAATACGAAATTAAGGACTACGGATCGCTTTTCCCGGGACACGGAGGTGTGCTTGACCGCTTTGACAGCGTTCTTGCTGTTTCATCGGTGCTGATGGTGCTGGTCTATTCATATAATATAGTTTGAGGTGTGTAATGGAAAATACACGTTCGGTTATTGTCCTTGGCTCAACGGGTTCTGTGGGAACACAGGCTCTTGATGTAGCAAAAAAAGAAGGACATAGGGTTAAGGCAGTCAGTGCAAACAGAGATGCAAAGCAAGTTGAGGAGCAGGTTCGCTTTTTCGGCTGTGAGGCTTGCGCTATGGCTGATGAGAAAGCCGCCGCGGAGCTGAAAATAAAGCTCGCAGACACTGATGCCAAGATCTATGCGGGTGCTGACGGAATAAATGAGATGATTTTTGAGAGCGACGCCGATGTTGCTCTCAACTCGATTATAGGCGAAGCGGGTCTCATGCCCACCGTAACCGCTGTTAAAAGCGGAAAACGCCTTGCGCTTGCAAATAAGGAATCACTTGTTGTGGCAGGTGAGATCGTAATGGGGCTTGCAAGAGAGAAGGGAGTAGAAATTCTGCCTGTTGACAGTGAGCACTGTGCTGTTTATCAGTGTTTAAAATCAGGCAGAGGCGAGGATGTTAAGAAGCTTATTCTCACAGCTTCGGGAGGACCTTTTTACGGTAGAAAACGCTCTGAGCTTGAAAAAATAACTCCTGCCGATGCTCTTGCGCATCCTACATGGAACATGGGTGCAAAGATTACTATCGACAGTGCAACTCTTATGAATAAGGGCTGTGAGGTCATTGAAGCGGCGCATCTTTTCGGAGTTTCCTCTGATAAGATAGACGTTGTGGTACAGCGCGAGAGTATAATTCATTCAATGGTGGAATATATTGATAACAGTATAATCGCACAGCTCAGCGTACCCGATATGCGCCTTTGCGTGCAGTATGCTCTCTCTGCACCTATGCGTAATGTAGCGGTTATTAACGAGCTTGATTTCGCAAAGCTGTCTCAGATAACCTTTGGAAAGCCCGATATGGAAACCTTTGTTCTTCTCCGTCTTGCGCTTGATTGCATGAAGGCAGGAGGAGCAATGGGAGCGGTGCTTAACGCCGCAAACGAGATCGCGGTCTCCGCGTTCCTTTCGGAAAAGATAGGCTTTACCGATATTTTCGATTGCGTTACCGAAGCGGTGACCTCACTCTCATATAAGAAAAATATCCATGACCTTGAAGGCATTCTTCTTGCCGACAGGGAAGCGCGGGAAAAGGCTCTCGCATATGTAAATTCTATTAAAAGGAAGTGATCTCCATAGGATTCTGGTATATACCTCTGGCGCTCTTGGTTTTCGGATGTCTCATTTTCATTCATGAATTCGGGCATTTTATTTCCGCAAGGATCTTTGGCGTTACTATAAAGGAATTCTCCATTGGAATGGGCCCCAAGATAATTTCAAGGACCTCAAAAAAGAACGGAACTGCATATTCTCTCCGTCTGCTTCCGATAGGCGGTTATGTCAGCATGGAGGGCGAGGACGAGGCCTCCGACGATGTGAACGCATTTAGCAATAAAGCGGTATGGAAGCGCATTATAATCACTGTTGCAGGCGCGGCTATGAATATTCTGCTGGGTATTGTTCTCATGTTTATTATGGTCTTTGCAACAAAGTCTTTGGCTTCAAATACAGTTGCGGAATTCAAGGAAAATTCCGTTAGCAGCTCTGCTCTCATGGTTGGAGATCAGATAGTTAAGGTTGAAAATGTTACCGTAAATACAGGTAATGAGCTTGTATATGAAATAATGCATAAGGGTGCAAAGCCCCTTGATCTTACCGTTATCCGTGACGGTGAAAAAATAATAATTGAAGACGTTGTTTTCGGAAGCGAGACCGAGGCTGGTTATACCTTTGGCACTGTGGATTTCTATGTTTATTCCGAGAATCCTACCTTCCCGAATCTTCTTAAGCATGCCTTTTTCCGTTCGATATCAACGGTTAAAATGATCTGGGATTCGGTAATTGACCTTGTAACGGGAAAATACGGCATTGAAGCCGTTTCGGGCCCCGTTGGAGCGACCACCGCCATCGGTGATGCGGCTTCTCAGGGGGGAGCGAATTTCTTCTATATAATTGTTGTGATCACCATGAATCTCGGAGTGATGAATCTTCTGCCTTTTCCCGCACTTGACGGCGGCAGACTGATATTCCTTCTAATCGAGCTTATCCGGCGTAAGCCAATGAAGCCCGAGATCGAGGGCTATATAAATTTTGCGGGGCTGATAATCCTCTTTGCACTGATGATTTTAATTACTTTTAAGGATATTATAGGTCTTGTATGAAGTATAACGATATAAGAAAAAAGAAAAGAGAAGTTCATGCGGGAGCAGTCGGTATCGGCGGCAAGAATAAGATCGCCATCCAGTCGATGACGAATACCGATACTCGCGATTTTGAAGCTACAAAGGCTCAAATTTTAGCTCTGGAGAAGGCGGGATGCGATATCGTTCGCATAACTGTTCCCGATCTTACAGCCGCAGAGACGGTGAAAAAGCTGAAGGAAACAGATATATCAGTACCGATAGTTGCTGATATACATTTCGATTATAAGACTGCGCTGAAATGCGCCGAATACGGAATAGATAAGATACGCATAAATCCGGGCAATATCGGCGGTGACGAAAATGTAAAGGCGGTAGCTGATGCTTGCCGCGCCCGCAATGTTCCTATAAGAATAGGAGTTAACAGCGGTTCTGTAGAAAAGCATCTTCTTGAAAAATATGGCGCGCCCACACCTGAGGCTCTTGCCGAGAGCGCAATGTATCATGCGTCACTGCTTGAAAAATTCGATTTTTATGATACGGTCATTTCAATAAAGGCATCTAATGTTCCCGATATGATCGCGGCTAACAGGCTTGTAAGCGAAATGTGCGATTATCCTCTGCATATAGGAGTTACCGAGGCTGGCGGAGCTGAAATGGGTCTGGTGAAGAGTGCCATCGGTGTTGGTTCTCTGCTTTGTGACGGAATTGGAGACACTCTGCGCGTTTCGCTTACCGCAGATCCCGTAAGCGAGGTTGCGGCGGCAAAGAAGATACTTTCGGCTGTGGAAATCGAAGGGCAAAGCGGTCTTAATATAGTAAGCTGCCCCACCTGCGGCAGAACCAAGATCGATCTTATTTCGCTTTCCAAGCGTTTTGAAGAAGCCGCAGAGAGAGAAGGTCTCATGGATCTGCCCATTAAGGTAGCTCTTATGGGATGCGTGGTAAACGGTCCGGGTGAAGCGAGAGAAGCCGACATCGGAATTGCCGGCGGAATCGGAGAAGCCGTTCTTATAGCTCATGGTGAGATAATTGAAAAGATCCCTGAGAGTGAGATCATCGAAAGACTGATCTCTGAGGTAAAAAAGTTCAGAAAATAAAAAGGATAGGCAAAAGATGGCTGAAAAAAAGCTGACCGAAATACTGAAAAGATACGAACCTGACGATAGAAGCCGAAGGCTTCTGGAGGAGGCATATGATTTCAGTGTTCGCGCTGATAAGGATGCGAAAATGCTTGAGATCAAGGCGCATTTTCCCCGAATTATTGATAAAAAAGTTATTTACCGCATCGAGGAGGAGATAAGGGAAACCTATTCTCTCTCCTCTGTGCGTCTTTTGCCTATATATGATCCATCGCTTTTCAGCTATGATTATCTTCCACAGATATTGCTGGAGACAGAACGGGTAGGAATAGTTGCCAGAGGTTTTTTCAGCGATTATGAAAGCAGTATGAATGGAAATGAGATCCTTATAAGAATCCCGTTTTCTCCGGGCGGAGTTGCCTTTGTCTGCGATGCGAAAACTCCAAGGATAATAGAAAATATTATTAAGAGCGAATTCGGTCTTATATATCATGTTACTCTCGATAATTCAGCAAACTATATGGATTATGTAAACCCTGCCGAGGAGCGTCTCAGAGAATATGAGATGAGATATGCGGCAAGAGAAGCACGCATCTCTTCAGGCGCAATGGGCAGTGAAAATACGAATTATAGCGAAGAAGAACAGGTAGTTATGTCAAAGGTCGATACTCTTTACAGCGGTATTAAGGCTGCTCCGAGGATCGACGGAAATACCGTAAATATAGGTCACAGCACCTTTGATATCTCCGAGCCCGAAGTCATATGGGGAGAGCCCTTTGAGATCAAGCCGATCGGTACGGGTCAGCTGAAAAGCCCCATGGGAAGAGCCGTTATTGTTGGTGAAATATTTTCCTACAGCAGCGAGACCGCGAGAAACAGTCAGGATCATTATGATGTGATCTTTGGTGTTTTTGACGGTTATTCCTCAATTGACGTTTATAAATGCAATGTTCCCGAGGAAGAAAACAAAAAGATGGGCAAGACCTTTGGGAAGGGTACTGTAGTTGCTATTTCTGGAAGAGTTGCTTCGGGGCAGGGATTGCCCTTTATGGGATATAAGGTAAAGGACAAGCCCGTCAGTGATATGGTAATTGAGCTTGAAAGTGCCGCAAAGGTAAAAAAGATCAAGCGGACGGACAATGCCGAAAGAAAGCGCGTTGAGCTACATATGCATACAAATATGTCGCAAATGGATGCCATAACTCCCGCGGCTGATGCCATAAAGCTCGCCCATAGCTGGGGACACAGCGCCGTTGCAATAACCGATCACGGAAATGTTCAGGCTTTCCCAGATGCAATGCTTTGCTCCGAAAAGATTGGCATGAAGGTGCTTTACGGTCTCGAAGCCTATTTCGTAAACGATGCCAAGGGCGGTATCGGAACAAAATATGACGGAAAATTTACCGATGAGATAGTTGTATTTGATATAGAGACAACAGGTCTTTCTGTTCTGAGCTGCGGTATTACCGAGATCGGTGCGGTCAAGATAAGGGACGGCAGGGTTATAGATGTTTTCAATACCTTTGTTGATCCCGAAAGACCGATACCCGAAGAGGTGATAAAGCTGACCGGTATCACAGATGAAATGGTAAAAGGCGCGCCCAAGGCAGGCGAGGCGATAAAGAGCTTTTTCGATTTTACGGGCAATGATCTGCTTCTGGCGCATAATGCAAATTTCGATACAGGCTTTATTCGCCATTATGCCGCAGAAAACGGCATGAAATTTGAAAATCCTTATGTTGATACCGTTGCAATATCAAGATTTATCAATACCGATATTAAAAATCATAAGCTGAATACCCTTGCCGATTATTACCATCTCGGCGAATTCAATCATCATAGAGCCAGCGATGATGCGGAGATGCTGGCAAACATATATTTTGCAATGTGCGGCAAGATGGAAAAATTCGGCTGGGAACGCTTCGGCGATCTGGACAGAGAAATGAAGGGAAATACCGATCCTCTTCAGCTTCCGACATATCATCAGATAATTCTTGTAAAAAATCTTACGGGTCTGAGAAATCTTTATGAGCTTATCAGCAGTAGCTATATCAAATATTATAAGAGAAACCCGCGAATTCCCAAAAGCGAGCTTGTAAAGCATAGAGAAGGGCTTATAATTGGTTCTGCCTGTGAGGCAGGTGAGCTTTTCAGAGCTATTCTTGACGGTGCATCCGAGGATGACATAGCCGAGATCGTTGATTTTTATGATTATCTTGAGATACAGCCCATATGTAATAACCGATTCCTTATTGCCGAAGGCAAGGCAAAGGATGAAGAGGATCTCAGAAATCTCAATCGCAAGATCGTTGAGCTGGGTGAGAAATACGGAAAGCCCGTTTGCGCTACATGTGACGCGCATTTTATGAACAAAGAGGATGAGATAAGCCGTAAGATACTGCTTTCAACTCTTAAATTCAAGGATGCAGATAAGGATGTTGGGCTTTACTTCAGAACCACAGAAGAAATGCTGGAGGAATTCTCTTATCTTGGCGAAGAAAAGGCTTTTGAGGTGGTCGTTGAGAATACCAACAAGATCGCAGATATGATCGAGAAGGTCCGCCCTATTCCCGAGGGTACGTTTACTCCTAAGCTGGAGGGTGCTGAAGAGGAGCTGCAGAAAAAATGCTGGGAAAGAGCAAAAAAGATGTACGGCGATCCTCTGCCGCCTATAGTAAGTGAACGTCTTGATAAAGAACTCACTTCTATTATCAAAAACGGCTTTGCAGTGCTATATATGATCGCTGAAAAGCTTGTTGCGTTTAGTGAGAGTCAAGGCTATCTTGTCGGCTCAAGAGGATCGGTCGGTTCTTCCTTTGTAGCTAATATGGCGGGTATATCAGAGGTCAATTCCTTGCCTCCGCATTATTATTGCCCAGAGTGTAAGCATTCCGAGTTCTTTACGAATGGCGAGGTTGGCTCGGGCTTTGACCTTCCTGACGCTAATTGCCCGAAATGCGGCGCAAAGCTGGTCGGTGACGGTCATAATATCCCCTTTGAGACCTTCCTTGGCTTCTACGGTGATAAATCCCCTGATATTGACCTTAATTTCTCAGGTGAGGTTCAGGGTAAGGTACATAAATATACTGAGGAGCTTTTCGGAAAAGAGAATGTGTTCCGCGCGGGAACTCTCGGTACTCTTGCGGATAAGACCGCTTTTGGCTATATCGCGAAATATCTTGAAAGCAAAAATCTTAAATTGGGTATTTCCGAGGTCAATCATATGATAAGCACCTTGGTTGGCGTTAAGAGGACAACAGGACAGCACCCGGGCGGCATCATAGTTGTGCCGCGAGAGAATTCAATCTATGAGTTCACTCCCATTCAGCACCCTGCTGATGACCCAAATTCTGATATTCTTACTACGCACTATGCATTTTCATATCTTCATGATACTATTCTTAAGCTTGACGAGCTTGGGCACGATGTACCTACCAAATATAAGATGATAGAGCGCTTCAGCGGAACTAATGTTATGGATGTTCCGATGAACGATGCCGAGGTATATAGGCTTTTTGAATCCACAGAGCCCCTTGGGGTAACGAGCGATGATATAGGAGTGCCGCTCGGAACTCTCGGACTTCCGGAGTTTGGTACAAAATTCATCATAGGAGTTTTGCAGACGGCGAAGCCGAAGAATTTTGCCGATCTTCTTCAGATCTCAGGTCTTACCCACGGAACGGGATGCTGGCTCGGAAATGCTGATGAGCTTATCAAGCGCGGAATATGTAATATTTCCAACGTTATCGGATGCCGAGACGATATCATGAATGAGCTTATAAGATACGGTCTTAATAATTCGGATGCCTTCAAAATTATGGAGAGCGTAAGAAAGGGTAAGGGGCTTACACCGGAATGGGAAGCGAACATGACAGAGCACGGCGTTCCCGATTGGTATATTGAATCCTGTAAAAAGATCAAATACATGTTCCCGAAGGCTCATGCGGCGGCATACGTTATGTCGGCAATTCGCTTGGCATGGTATAAGGTGCATATGCCGATAATGTTCTATTGCGCGATGTTCACAGCCGCAGGCGGTGAAGTTGACGCGGAGATAGTTATGGGCGGCAGACGCAAGGTAAAGATGGTCATAGACGAGATCGAGCGCAAGGGAAGAGACGCGACAGCAAAGGAAAAGGGTCAGGTCAGTACCCTTATGCTTGTAAACGAATGCCTTGCGAGAGGCGTCAAGATTCTCGGAGTTAATATAAATAAATCCGAGGCAAAGGCGTTCAAGCCCGAGGACGGAGCTATCCGTCTGCCCTTTATCTCACTTCCCGGACTTGGAGAAAGCGCGGCTCTTGCCATCGTTGCTGAGAGAGAGAAGGACCCCTTTTTCTCTGTTGAGGATATGCAGATCAGAGCAAAGGTATCCCAGTCTCTTATTGATCTTTTGCGCAAAAATAATGCCTTTGACGGCGTTGCCGAAACAGCACAGCTTACATTCTTTTAATAAAAAATATCCCACTGAACGAATGCTCGGTGGGATATTTTTTGTTAAAATGAAAGCTGTTCACCATCGGGGATGGCAACTCCGCTTGCGGGTATTTTTAGTTTCTTGAAGCCCTTAGGATCAAAATATTCTTCGAAATTAGCAGCCGCGCTGACCAGCTTATTGCCTTTTTTCAAAGTGAAAACATTAACCCCTGCCGCACTTCTCGTTGTCTTTATCGGTATCAGTGAGGATTTGACCACGATAGCTTTTTTATCGGAAGAGATAAGAAGCAGATCGATAGGCTCGGTCTCATAGAATACACCAATGATGGGCGAAGCATCGGAATATGCGCCTATAAGCTTTCTTCTGTTACCCTTGGTCTGATAAGATGAAGCAGGAACGCGAACACCCTTGCCGTTTTCAAAAATGAAGATGAAATTCTCATTTTCGGGATAGTTATTCTGAATTCGCATGAAGATAGGCTTTTCGCCTGTGTCCATTTCAAGCTTAGCGGGCAGGAAGTCACCAAGAGCCGAAGCCTTAGTGCATTCAAAATCCGCAACCTTTGAGCGGTAGACCTGGCATTTATTGGTGAAGAAAATTATATCGTTTATGTTCTCAGCATCGAAGGACTGGAACTCCGCGTCCCCATCCTTGAATTTCTGCTCGTCATTGCCCTTGAGTGACTGGAAGGTGATCTTCTTGAAGTAACCCTCCTTTGAGAGAACAAGGCGGACATTATAATTTTCAATAGTCTCTTCTTCCTCGAATTCGGGCTCGTCACCTGCGTAAATAATTGTGGAAAGACGGGGCTTGCCGTATTTCTTTTTGATCTCCTGAAGCTGTTTTACGATATAATTCTTTATCTTTATCTCATCGCCGAGAAGCTCTTCCAGCTCTGCGATCTCCTTCTGAAGTCCTTCGATCTCGCGTATGCGGTTGAGGATATATTCGCGGTTGAGATTGCGAAGCTTGATCTCAGCAATGTATTCAGCCTGTATCTTGTCGATAGAAAAGCCTTCTTCAAGGTTGGGGATAACGTCCTCTTCCTTTTCTGTCTGACGGATTATACGGATAGCTTTGTCGATATCAAGCAGTATCTTTCCGAGACCGAGAAGCAGATGGAGCTTAGCTTGATTCTTTTCAAGATCAAAGGTGAGCTCTCGGCGGACACATCCGATTCTGAAGGCTATCCATTCGGTAAGTATTTCTGTTATGCCCATCTGACGGGGCACGGAATTGATAAGGATATTGAAATTGCATTTAAAGCTATCCTCGAGAGGAGTTGACTTAAAGAGCTTTTTCATCAGCTTATCGGGATCGACACCGCGGCGGAGATCAAGGGTCAGCTTGAAGCCGTTAAGGTCGATCTCATCGCGGAAGTCGGTTACCTCCTTCAGCTTTCCTTCCTTTATCATGTCGCCGATGCGCTTCATGATCTGTTCAATTGAGGTGGAATAAGGGATCTGAAGAATGTCTATGCAGTTTTCCTTTTTGTCATATTCATATACGGAACGGATGCGAACAGAACCGCTTCCGGTTTCATAGATCTGCCGTATTTGTGCTTCATCATAAAGGATCTCGCCGCCGCCCGAAAAATCGGGAGCTTTTATGAGCTGCATGATCTTATCGGTGCTTGTTTTTGGATTTTTCAGCAGAGCGATCGTACCGTCGCAGATCTCGGAGAGGTTGAAGGAGCAAACATTTGATGCCATACCTACCGCAATGCCCGTATTCGGTGTTACAAGAACATTGGGAAAGGTCGTAGGAAGCAGGACAGGCTCTGTCATGGTGCCGTCATAGTTATCCACCATGTCAACGGCATTCTTATCTATACCTCTGAAGAGCTCTTCGCAAAAGTGCTCAAGCTTACATTCGGTATAACGTGCAGCCGCATATTGCATGTCCGAGCTGTATTGCTTACCGAAGTTACCCTTGGAATCCACAAAGGGATGCAGAAGCGTTGCA
>JAFTXK010000005.1 GCA_017461635.1 Clostridia bacterium
AACTACGAGGACGCGGTCCTCCTAAATGAGCGCCTTGTCCGTGATGATGTTTATACATCGCTTCATATCGAAGAATATTCCCACGAATCCAGAGATACAAAGCTGGGTCCGGAGGAGATCACAAGAGAGATCCCCAACGTGGGCGACGAAGCCCTCAAGGATCTTAATGCCGACGGTATCATCAAGAAGGGTACAGAGGTCAGAGCAGGCGATATCCTTGTAGGTAAGATCACACCCAAGGGCGAAACAGAGCTGACCGCCGAGGAAAGACTTCTCAGAGCCATCTTCGGTGAAAAGGCAAGAGAAGTAAGAGATACATCTCTCCGTGTTCCTCACGGTGAGTCGGGTATCGTAGTAGACGTTAAGGTATTCTCCCGTGAAAACGGCGATGAACTGCCTACAGGCGTAAATAAAGTTGTCCGCGTTTACCTTGCGCAGAAGCGTAAGATATCTGTCGGCGATAAGATGGCGGGCCGTCACGGTAATAAGGGTGTCGTTTCCAGAATCCTTCCTCCCGAAGATATGCCCTTCCTTCCCGACGGTACCTCCCTTGATATCGTTCTTAACCCTCTGGGCGTTCCTTCCCGAATGAATATCGGTCAGGTGCTTGAAGTGCATCTCGGTATTGCGGCAAGAAAGCTCGGCTGGAAGATCATGACCCCCGTATTTGACGGTGCGAACGAGAAGGACATTATCGAATGCCTCCAGATGGCAGGCTACAGCCGCGAGATCCTTCCCGGCGAGAATGTTGACGGAAAGGCTGTCTTCAAGATCGTTACAACCGAGGAAGGCAAGCAGGATCTGCAGAGACTTGATGAATCCATAAAGAGCGATTCCGACGAATGGAAGGAGCTCTATGAAGCAGGTCTGCTCCGCGTCATCGACGGTAAGCGCATAGTATATGACGGACGTACGGGCGAGCCCTTTGATAACCCCGTTACCGTAGGTATCATGTATTATCTTAAGCTCCATCACCTGGTTGACGATAAGATACATGCCCGTTCCAATGGTCCTTACGCTCTCGTTACACAGCAGCCTCTGGGCGGTAAAGCTCAGTTTGGCGGACAGCGTTTCGGTGAGATGGAGGTTTGGGCTCTCGAGGCTTACGGTGCAGCTTATACTCTGCAGGAGATCCTTACCGTTAAGAGTGACGATATCACAGGACGCCGCAAGGCTTATGAAGCTATCATCAAGGGTCAGAATATTCCCACTCCCGGCGTTCCCGAGTCCTTCAAGGTTCTTGTCAAAGAACTTCAGTCTCTTGCGCTTGATGTCCGCGTTCTCGATAAGAACGGCGAGGAGATCCAGCTCTCAACCCTTTGCAATGAGGATGATCAGCTTCCCTATAAGCGCAGCAGAGATATAAAATATGAAGATTCTGATTTCGAAGGCGATGTTGAAACCAAGGATATTTATGATTCCTTTACCGTGACCGACGAAAACGGCGAAGATATCGATGTCGGAGAAGAAGACGAGGTTTATACAGAAGAAGACTTCGGCATTGATTCTATGGACGATGATGATGTTGATTTTGACGATGACAATTTCTGATAAAAAGCATCTTTGTGAGCATTTTTCCGTTAAAGCGTAAAAATGCGGTCGGTCGGAGACATACCGCGTAAGCAATTCCGCTTCCGCGGTGTGCCGCCGAATATTCTGTTTCCCCTGACACCCTATAGGTGGCAGATAATTCATTGAAAGAGGAATTTCCGTGCCCGGTCACGGATAAGGTTATAAATATGGAACATAATGAATTTGCTTCTATAAAAATCAGTCTTGCCTCTCCCGCTATGATCCGCGAATGGTCTTACGGCGAGGTCACAAAGCCTGAAACTATTAACTACAGAACCCTCAAAGCCGAGGTTGGCGGTCTTTTCTGCGAGCGTATCTTCGGTCCTACCAAGGATGGCGCTTGTATGTGCGGAAAGTATAAGAATTCCCATAATAAAGAGGTCGTCAAGTGCGAGAAGTGCGGAGTTGATGTCACAACAAAGAAGGTCCGCCGCGAAAGAATGGGACATATCGAGCTCGCAGCTCCCGTTTCCCATATCTGGTATTTCAAGGCTATCCCTTCCCGTATGGCACTCGTGCTCGATATGTCGCCCAAGCAGCTTGAGCAGGTTCTCTATTTCGCTGAAAATGTTGTGCTTGATCCCGGTATGACCCCACTTCAGAAGGGTATGGTTCTCAATGAGAGACAGTACAATGAATATTATGAGCTTTATGAGGATGCATTCCGCGTAGGTATGGGTGCGGAAGCTATCCGTGAGCTTCTCAGAGATGTTGATATCAATGCTCTCTCAAAGGAACTCCGTACAGAGCTCCAGACCGCCAGCGGTCAGAAAAAGACCCGTATCATCAAGCGTCTCGAGGTTATCGAGTCCTTCAGAAAATCCGGAAACAGCGTTGACTGGATGATCCTTGATGTTCTTCCCGTTATTCCTCCCGATATTCGTCCTATGGTTCAGCTCGATGGTGGACGCTTTGCTTCCTCCGATATCAATGAGCTTTACCGCAGAGTTATCGCAAGAAATAACCGTCTCAAGAAGCTTCAGGAGATCAGAACTCCCGAGATCGTTATCCGTAATGAGAAGAGAATGCTTCAGGAAGCAGTCGACGCTCTTATCGATAACGGACGCCGCGGTAAGCCTGTTACAGGCCCCAGCAACCGTCCCCTCAAATCCCTCTCGGAAATGCTCAGAGGTAAGCAGGGACGCTTCCGTCAGAACCTTCTCGGTAAGCGTGTAGACTATTCCGGACGTTCTGTTATCGTTGTCGGTCCTAATCTTAAGATATATCAGTGCGGTCTGCCCCGCGAAATGGCTCTCGAGCTCTTCAAGCCCTTCGTTGTAAAGAGACTTGTTGAGATGCAGAAGGCTACAAACGTAAGAGACGCACAGAGAAAGATCGATAGAGTATTCCCCGAGGTTTGGGATGCTCTCGAAAATGTTATCAAGGAGCACCCCGTTCTTCTGAACCGTGCGCCTACACTTCACCGTCTGTCCATTCAGGCGTTCGAGCCCGTACTGGTTGACGGACGTGCGATCAAGCTCCATCCTCTCGTTTGTACCGCGTTCAATGCGGACTTCGACGGTGACCAGATGCCTGTACACGTTCCGCTTTCCGCAGAGGCGCAGGCTGAGGCAAGATTCCTCATGCTCTCCGCAAATAACCTGCTTAAGCCCAGTGACGGACGCGCAGTTACCGTTCCTTCTCAGGATATGGTCCTCGGTTCTTATTACCTGACCATGGAAAAGGACGGAGAGCCCGGTGAAGGCAGAGTTTTCCGTGACTTTGACGAAGCTATGATGGCTTATGCAAACGGACAGCTCGGTATTCATGCAAAGATCAAGATCAGAATGGAAAAAGAGATCGACGGCGTTAAAAAGTCAAAGATCATCGATGCAACTCTCGGACGTCTTATCTTCAACCGTCCCCTTCCCCAGGATCTGGGCTTTGTTGAAAGAAACGAAGAGAATATGTTCGATCTTGAAGTCATGTTCGTAACAGGTAAGAAGCAGCTCGGTCAGATCATCGACCGCTGCATCAAATACCACGGCTTCTCAGTAACCGCCGAGGTTCTTGACCATATCAAGGAAATGGGCTATAAGTATTCCACGAGAGCGGCTTTCTCCATCTCGGTTTACGATATGACCGTTCCGCCCGAAAAGAAGGCGATCCTTGCCGATGCTGAAAAGCAAGTCGAGGAGATCTCCGAGCATTATATGATGGGTGAGCTTTCCGAAGAGGAAAGATATAAGTCCGTTATCTCTATTTGGGATAATACCACAAATGCCGTTACAGGCGAGCTGCAGAAGAGCCTCAGCGCATATAATCCTATCAAGATCATGAGTGATTCGGGTGCCCGTGGCTCTATGGCTCAGATGAGACAGCTGGCAGGTATGCGAGGACTCATGTTCTCGGCAACAGGTAAGACCATGGAGATCCCGATCAAGTCAAACTTCCGTGAAGGAATGAAGATCTTCGAGTACTTCATGGGTGCAAAATCCTCCCGTAAATCCCTTTCGGATACCGCGCTTCGTACAGCAGACTCGGGTTATCTTACAAGACGTCTGGTCGACGTTTCTCAGGACGTTATCGTCAGAGAAGATAAGTGCGATACAACAAAGGGTGCTTGGGTAAGCGATATCTGCAATGAAGAAGGCAATGTTATCGCGCCTCTTAAGGATAGACTTGCAGGACGCTTTACAATGGGACCTGTTGTCGATCCGAAAACGGGCGAGATCATCGTTGAAGACGATGTCATGATGGATGATGAAGACGTTAAGAGGATCATTGACGCAGGTATCGATAAGGTATATATAAGAACACTTATCCAGTGTCATGCAAAGCATGGCGTCTGTGCTCGCTGCTATGGTGCGGACCTTGCTTCCGGCAAGCTGGTAAGCGTCGGTGAATCGGTAGGTATCATCGCGGCTCAGTCTATCGGTGAGCCGGGTACACAGCTTACCATGAGAACCTTCCACTCGGGCGGTATCGCAGGTTCCGACATCACTCAGGGTCTTCCCCGAGTAGAGGAGCTTTTCGAGGCGAGAACTCCCAAGAAGGCGGCAATCATGTCTGAGGTCAGCGGCGTTGCTCATACAAGACTGAGCGAGTCAACTCACACAACCGAGATCATCATTCAGTCCGAGGAAACAGGTGAGCCTGTTAAATATCCCATTCCTTATGGCTGGGCTATTACGATAAATGACGGCGACCATGTCACTGTAGGTCAGGCACTGACAAAGGGTTCAAAGAGCCCCGCGGATATCAAGAGAATCCAGGGTCTCGATGCGGTTTATGATTATATCATCCGCGAAACTCATAGCGTTTACCGCTCTCAGTCGGTTGATATCAACGATAAGCATGTCGAGATCATCGCCCGTCAGATGACAAGAAAGATCCGTGTCGACGATCCCGGCGATACAGAACTTCTTGTAGGCTCACTCATTGATATAGGAGAGTTTGAGGCAGCAAATAATGAGGTTGAAGCAAGAGCAAAGGCAGAGGGAATCACTCTTCAGCTCGCTGAGGGAACAAGAGAGCTTCTCGGTATCACCAAGGCAGCGCTTCAGACCGAATCCTTCCTCTCGGCATCCTCCTTCCAGGAGACAACCAAGGTTCTTACCGATGCCGCGATCAAGGGCAAGATCGACCACCTTATCGGTCTTAAGGAAAATGTTATTATCGGTAAGCTGATCCCCGCAGGAACAGGTATGGATAAGTACCGCGAGATCGAAGTTGAGCATACCGGAATGGATTTTTTGGATGACGACAGCATCGCATAAATCATAAAAGAATCCCGTCAAAATCAGACCCCAAACCTGATTTTGACGGGATTTTATGGTTCTATAATAAATGTTGGCTTCACCTCAACATTTGTTATAGAACCTTTTATTATCAGAATAATTCAAAACTGCTTTCAAATTATATTAAATAAATTTTATTGTAAGAAAACAACCGATCCCATTAAGGAACTCGGTTGTTTCTTCTCTTCTGCTTTATTTTATCATATTTATATTTTTCGAAATAATAATAAATTTTTAGTATAACATCCAAATAAAGCAACAAAAAACCAAAAGTTATCAATAACCAAAGAAGCGGTAATATTATGTATCCACATATGCGTTCAACTTTTGCATGTCTGTCAAATACCTGATAATCCAAATAAATAGTTTCATTGCTTCTCAAATCCACAATTTCTCTCAAGCCTTCGTGTATCCACAAATCTGATGTCTTTTTTACAGTTATGATAATTTCTTTTTCCTTGATAATATCTTCTACAGGAAATTTACGAACCGCATTCTTGTAACAATCAATATAAAATTTTTCCGAACCAGTATTAAGATATACTACATCACGCCCCCTTATCGAATCGTGTATTTTTATATCGATTATTTTTGTCACTATTCTTTCACAATCATCAATAGATACTTTTCTGTTTTCATATAATCCTGAAAAAGCTATCGCAATGAATACCAATTGGAAAATAATAAAACACAACCATTTTCTTATTTTAGAATCTGACTGTTTTTTTCGCTTCTTTTTCATACCAACCAACTAACCCCTAAATACAATTACCAAATATAATTAACATAGCATTTTGTTACAGCTTTTGTTGCTCGATTTATAACTTCAATCGAAGAATTTGTTACCAATTCATTTACAACATCCTTCTTTGCTTGTTTTAATGCGCCTTTAATCACTTTCTTTGCATCATTTTTTACTTTAGGATGATTTCCAGGTACCGTTTTGGCAATTGAATCTATAGCATCATCATATAGACTCGGATTAACAACGTCATCTCCCCATGATCCGGATACCGCACCAAGTCCAGCCGAAATAACAGCATCAGTAATAATTATAGCAGGACTTTCACCATCTATAACGTCTCCAATAACGCTTTCAGCAGCACTCGAAACAGCAGAAATTGCAATGGAAGATCCCGGTGCAGCTGCTGTCAATCCTCCTGAAACTGCACCGACAGCTACAGATATCAATGTATCTTTCAAATCGAACCCTTCTTTAGACAAGCAAGTACTAACTGCAGTTGTCACTCCAGAAACAATTCCTCCAACAACAGCACCGACAATGATATGCCAAAAAGCTCCTCCAAAATCCACTCGCACAATCGGATTATTATCACAATACGAATACAAGTTTTTGTGATAAAGATTCATCGGTGTTAAAAATATAACACTTATGCTATCCGCATTAATAAATCTACCCGTCTCAGGATCGTAATAACGACTTTCAAGATAATAAAGCCCGGTTTCGACATCATAGTAATACCCGCGATATCTTATGGGATTAAATGTCGCAATACCATCAACATTCGTTGTTATAGTACACTTGCCCCAAGCATCGTATACATATCCTGCAACCTTATGACCATCCTCGTCATAAATAGCAATTACATCGCCCTGCAAATTCTTCTTATAGAAATAAAGCTTTTCC